>CATWNM010000066.1 GCA_958352145.1 uncultured Eubacteriales bacterium | reverse complement strand
CGGGCAGTTGATGCTGACTGGTCTTGGCGAACTGCAACTGGGAGAAGAACACGGTATCATTTTGTATACGAAAGATCCCGCGGTTATGAATTTGACGGATTACATCGTAGATGTGGATATGCTGAATGTGCAGACGCAGGCAGGTGTGCTGTTCCGCTGTGATATTACGCAGGATATTGGATCTACGAATAATGCTTTCTATGGTTATTATGCGTTTACAAGCTTTACCGGTGAAAAAGCGGCGCTTGGGCGCGGAGATCTGGCTGGCGGCTGGGCTGGTAATTTAAAGGTCAGCGATTCGATTTTTTATCCCGGCGCGAATCTGCATTTGAATGTGGTGGTTGAAGGAACCAGCATTACATATACGGTGACGGACAAGGACAGCGGCGCCGAGCTTTGGCGGCATACTGAAATCAACGATGAATGGGCGCTTGGCTCGTTTGGATTTCGTGCGCGCGTTATGGATAGCGGTCTGACCAATTTGTATATGGTTGGATTTGATAATTTGAAGATTACGGCGATTGGCGAAGTCGGCGATCATCTTGCGGCGGGGAAGGCGCTGGCGGATTATAAGCCGAACGTAACTTCTGCGGCGGTTGAGCCTTTGCTGACGCCCGCGATCGAGGTTACGGTGCCGGATGTGGTAGAAGTTTCGGCTTCTGATTTGGATATGACCAAGACGGAGTATGTTTTTTATGAAAACGATTTTTCCGATCCGAGCACAATTGCCGACTTTACGCAGTATCGCGGCAAATGGGTGATTCAGGATGGACGTCTGTACTACTCGGAGCTTACGCCGGGATTTGAAGCCAGCGCTAACTTTTCGTTCATTCTGTATACGGCAAATCACGACGCCAATCTTTTGACCGATTATACAATTGAGGCGGATATTTATAATTCGCAGTCTGCGCTTGGGTTGATTTCCCGCGCGGATTTGGCGCAGGCCTGCAGTGACAGCGGGAACGCTTTTTATGGCTATCTTTCGTTTATCAGCAATAACGGACAATTAGGCGCTGTTGGTTATTGCAATGAAGTCGGCGCTTGGGGCGGCAATATTAAGGTTAGCGAAAGTCTTTTGACGCCTGGCAAAAACTATCATTTGAAAGCGGTGCATTCTGCGGAAACGCTTGTGTTTACCATTACGGATCTTGAAACGGGCGCAGTTGTTTGGGAGGATACGGAGACCGTTACGTTTTGGCAGAACGGTTCGTTTGGATTTCGTTCTATTTCTACAAGAGATTCACTGACAAATTTGAATACCGTGGGGATTGATAATTTGAAAGTGACCGTTTACGGAGATCAGGCGGTTCTTTTGAATGCAGGGTATCATCCCAACGCCAAAATTGCCGGTGGTACGTCTGTTACGACCGAGCCTGTGACCAGCGGTACGCCGGATGTTTCGACTGCACCGGATAATACCTCCGGCACGGATACGGTCACCACGCCGGCTGGTGCAGATACGACGGATGCGTCGGTGCCGGAGGATTCTAAGCAAATCGAATCTTCTGAAAAACCGAACGCTTCCTCCGAGGACACCGCAACAACGCCGGCGACAACGCCATCTTCCACCAAAGACGGCAATGCGCCTGCAGAGGAGGATGCGTCGTCCAACACGGGCTTGATTATTGGTATTGTAGCAGCAGTGGTTGTGATTGCGGCAGTGGTCGTGGCAATTGTTGTAAAAAAGAAAAAGAAATAATTGATCGGACGTTTATGCAAAAGGGGGAATCTTCAAGATTCCCCTTTTTGCATTTCGAATTCAAAGAGATTATATATGTCATGCGCATATATCTGCCCGGCATTTGAGCTTGGTTTCAATTCTACGGATATTTCCATATTTTTCTTGACACGAAAGAGAAGCTATGATATAATCAATACAATTTTACCGCCGGGTATACCATGCTTTTATTCCGTTAGGCCTTAGAAGGAATAAAGCACGGTCTCTTTTTATTTTGGAGGGCTTTATGTTCAGAGAAATGCGCAGAAAAAAACAGGCGCTGCTTTTTGAGGAATGCGCCGAGATTTTGAAAAAAGGCGCTTCCGGTGTGCTGGCTGTTTCGGGCGACGTCGGTTATCCGTATGCCGTTCCGCTGAGCTATGCATACGATGGGGCAAAGATTTATTTCCATTGCGCAAAATGCGGACATAAATTGGATTCGATTCAAAGAAATTCCAAAGTGTCTTTTTGCGTTATCGGTCAAGATCGGGTTGTTCCGGAAAAATATACGACTTGTTTTAAAAGTGTCATTGCGTTTGGAACGATACGTGTGTTGGAGGATGAATCGGATAAGCGGAGGGCGATTGAGAAACTGGCGCTGAAGTATGCGCCAAAGGACACGGAGAAAAATCGCCGAAACACGATTGATCGTGCATGGGAATCGCTGTGCATGCTGGAATTGACGATTGAGCATATGACGGGAAAAGCGTGTATTGAACTGACAAAAAAACGTGAAAGATTTGGGAACATAATTCGAAAAATTTGACCCGCCGGGGTTTCACTTTGTGTAGTAGGCCTGCGTTACACAACGCGGGCTTTTTTGCAGTCAAGGAGGGTTTTTTATGAAAATGACCGGCTGCCTGAAAG
>CATWNM010000065.1 GCA_958352145.1 uncultured Eubacteriales bacterium | reverse complement strand
CTTTTGCTCAAACAGGACGTTGATAATACCGGAGGCAAACCCGGAAATTACAAAGATGATCCAGCCCGGATGCCAGAGGTTCCAGATAAAGCCCATCAAAAGATACGCCGCGACCGTGACCATCCAGAGGATCGAATGGATCGCTTCGGCCGTTTTATTTTGTTTGGGCGCGGTTTTGGTTTCATATTTGGACAGGCGGATCGAAAAATTGATAATCAGCCCAACGCAGACGGCGAGTATGCCCATAAAGACGGCGGCCGGCCAGGCAGGTTCGCTTTCGGCCAGGCGTTCATAGGCAAGGCATAAAAAGAGCACGCCGAGCAAAATTCCGCCGACGGCGCCGGCGACAACGGCGGCAAAGCGGCGGGTTTCCGCTTGTTTTTCTTCCTTTGTATATAGGAGAAACGCGTTTTGGTTTTCTGGGCGTTCCATAAAGCTCGCGTGCGTGATTCCGCTGTAGATGTACAAAATTACGGCGGCGCAGAGGGCAAGGAAAAACACGGACAGCCCGGCGCTTTCAAGCTTTGGCTTTCCGCCGAGCGCGCAGAGCGCGGCGACGCCGAAGAGAATCAATGACGTGGCAAGCGCGATGCAAAAAGCAAAGCGGTGGATAAACGCCGTGATCTCCGCCTTGTCTCCGCGGCAGACCGGTGCGTTGTCCGGCTCGGCCGCGCCGGAGGCGTCCGGCTGTTCGCTGAAAGCTTCGCCGCGGATGAGTTTGTCTACCGTGCATCCGAAGTAATCGGCGATCGCACGAAGATTTTCAATGTTCGGCGAGGATATATCCGCCTCCCAGGTATAGATCGTCTGCCGGGAGACGCCCAGCGCCGCGCCGAACTCCTCTTGAGAGAGGCCGCGCTGTTTGCGAAGCGCCGAAAGGTTTGTTCCAAAGCTCATAAATCAGAACCTCCTGTATTTGTGCAAGGATATTTTCAACGGAAAAACGGCTATCCGCTGCGTTTATCATACAACAAAAGACAGGGAAATGTCTACAAGGAAACGCTTAAAATCATGTAAAGAACACCTTACATCCGGAAAAAATGCTGTAAGGAAGCCTTACCGGCGCGGCTGTGCGGGCAGCAGGTCAAAAGCGGAGTTTCAGCTTTTTGCGCCAGGCAAACACATAGGCGCGCAAAAGACGGCTGAGTGCAATGTCATATACAATGAAGACCAGATTCGCAAGCGCGAGGGTGAGGATTTCAAACCAGGCGGCGGAGACGGCGAAAAGACGCAGGACGAGCAGCATTACGCCAGTACAGACGTTTAAAAGGAGAAGCTTTGCGATCCATTGCCAAACGCCGTGCAGGCGCCGCTCAAATACGGATTTTGTGATCGGATAAAAGCCGAGGAAGCCGGAGAAAAGGATCGCGGGCGTTTTGACGGGCAAAAGCAGAAAGGAGAGCACCGCCGCGACCGCGTAGACTAAAAAGGCCCACCGCGCGCCGAGTTCCGCCAGCACCAGCGCAACGCACATCGAAGCGAGTGCGGCTACGGAGAGATCCAGCACGTCAAACAGCGCGCCGATATACATAAAAACGACCGCAAGCGCCGAAAGGATTGCGGAAAATACAAGTTTTTTTGTGTTTTTCATCTCAGCAGCAGGGAATTAAGTCGCCGCCCATGCATTCGCAGCAGCAGTCGGCGCAGATCAAGTTGGTGCAGCAGTCGCATCCGCTGCCGCCGCAGACGTGGCCGCCCTCGGCGGAATAAGACTGAGACATGCGTTCGAGGTTTAGGCGAGCGCTGCGGTACTCCTGGTTATACGGATCCATGCGGCAGGCGGTATCAAAGAATTTCGCCGCGTCGTGATACCAGCCGCGGCGAAGCAGCACGCAGCCTTTGAGGAAGTTCCATTCCGCGTCTCTGGCGGCTGCCGGCACGGCGTCGAGCGCGGCTTCGGCCTGCGAATACGCGCCTGCGTTAATCATGCGGCGGATTTCGGCATACCGTGCGTCGGACGAACCGGAGGCGCCCCCCTTGCCGCCAAAGCCGTAGCCGTCATAACTGCCGGAAGCGCCTGCCCCCTTGCCGGCGCGAAGCGAATTGATTTCGTCGTACGCTTCGTTGATCTGTTTCATCTTTTCATTGGCGATTTCTTTGAGGTCCTCGTCAATGTATTTGTCCGGGTGATATTTTTTGGCCAGCGTGCGGTAGGCGGCCTTGATCTCCTCGTCCGTCGCGCTTTCGGACACGCCTAAAACTTCATATGGATTTCTGCTCAAGATCTTCTCCTTTGTCCTGTCCGAGGGCCGTATGCGCCCGCAGCGGCATTCCAAGATATAGTATATTTTCAGTGATTTTTGCAAGATCGCCGTCCCCGCCGCAGAGCGCGTATGCGTCCGCTGCGGCGCGCAGGTCATAGCGGAGCGTCATTTCGACGACGGCGCGCCGCTCTTTGTCGAGCGGGCCGCCGTACAGCAGCAGAAACGGATTGTAGCCGCCGCGGCGTGCATCCTGTTCCATATCGTCCGCCGCGTCCAGCGTGTAAATCCAGCGTCCGGTACGAAATCCGATTTCACGGGCGACGGCCGCTTCCTTTTTCGGCAGTTCGTGTGAAAATACCGCGCCCAGCAATTGCCCGAACAGGTCCGCGGGCGCGTCCACGCTCGGAAGATATTCGGCTTCGAGCTTGGAAAGCTCGGTCAGCCGGGATTCAATTTCCGCCTGCAGGGCCGGGAGCCCGGCGCGCCGCGCCATGCGTTCTGCGGGCGCGCAAAGCAGCCGGGCAAACAGCCTGCGCGCGCCGCGTTCGTCCTTTCGGTCGTCGCGGAGCTTGCCGCAGAAAAGCAGCGCGCTGGCCTTTGCCGCATAGCGCAGCGCGTCGTCCGGCTGCAAAAACAGCCGCCGCCGAAACGGATGCAGCGCACAGCGGCCGTAGACGAAACGCGGTTTGATTTCCAGGAGAGAAGCGCGGACCAGATACAAAAATACCATGTCGTAGGACAGCGTCAACCGGGAACATTGGCCCGTGCATTGCCCGATGGCCCGGCAAAGCCCGCAGTAGATCCCGCGGTAAAGCGTATCCAGCCGTACCGTAAGCTCGGGCCGCGCCGCCCTGACATAACCGAACATAGCTTTCCTCCACTTTAAAATCTGCGAAAAACGGCTGTCTGTTTTATAGTATTTTACTACAATGGCGTTTTTTTATCAAGGCGCTTTCAAAAATATGCCGCAAGATTCACACAACCGACAGATTTGCGGCAGAAAGACGCGGATTTCTGCGTCTTTCCCGCGTTTTTGCATGGGTTCTTATGCGTGCAGGCTTTCGGCGGCGCGCGTCGCCGCCCCTTGTAAAATGCGCGCCGTTTCGGCGGGCAGACCGGCCGTATAGCCGAGCTTCTCCGGGGATTGGCCGAAAAGGACGGCGAAATGGCAGAGCGCCGCGAGATAGCTGCCCGCAGCCGAGGGGTGCGAATGATCCTTACTATAGAGTTCGATCTGCGGGAAATGCCCGTTTATATCTGAAAATGCGTCGCCGACGGGTACGCGGCCGCAGCCGAGGGTTTTTGCTGCAAGCGTATAGGCGCGGGCGAGCTTTTCAGTCATCGACCGGTGTGTCCAGCCGTGTTTTTCTAAAATTTCGTTCGGCTCCTTTCGCCCCCAGGTCTGGTACAGGAAGATGCGCGCGCCCAAAGGACGAAGATGGCCGCAGAGCGTACGCGCGGCGTCTAAAAACGCGTCGGGCTCCGCCGCCGGGAGCACGCTTTGCTCCTGTAAAACGACGGCGTCGAACCGCTTTTCCGATAAAAGGATATGCAGCTTTTCATAAAGCGGATCGGCGGGGTCCAAAAACTGCCGGAGAAAACATCCTCCGCGCGTGAGCGATTCGGCCTGTACATCGTATCCTCCCGCGTGCGCGGCGGCGGCGAACAGGCTTGGCATCTCGTTAAAATAGGTATAGCTGTTTCCCAAAAAGAGCACCGAGCCCACTGGAACAGCGGCTGCGCCGGATTTTTGCTGCGGCGTCATCGGTTCCAAAGCGATCCCTGC
>CATWNM010000064.1 GCA_958352145.1 uncultured Eubacteriales bacterium | reverse complement strand
AGTTTGTGCGTACTGCTTTTCAGTCCCATTTTGGAACAATTATAACACATATATCGCAGTGTGTCAAGATAGTGAAAATATTCTATATTTCGCTGGCGGTTTCAGCTATGGATGCCAGGTCAGCGTCTACAGCGGTTGACGGGAATTATGCGGTTTCGCTGACGAATTTTTCCGGAGCGTTTTATCTTTTAAAAAGATACGCGCAATTTTTGACATATCAATTGACATAAAATTTGTCGAAATTTTGTCTCCGATTTATATATGCGCTTTTGTTATAGGAAATGCCAAGAGCTTACCAAGTCAAAACCGCTTTGATGCCTTTGTACAAAACATCTTGCTGCAAAGCGGAGAAACAGGAAAAGTTTTGCAGACGCTTGACAAAGGCGCGCCGATCTGGTATACTGATAAACAGCCGGGCAGGAAGCCGGTATGCGGACTGTAGTCCTGCGCGGATATATTTGACCGATTGAATAGTTGACAGACTGCCTGTAGGCGTCGTTTTTCTGCAGAAAAGCGGCGTCTTTTTATTTTTGACTGTGAAAGGATGACCATACTATGCAAACTGTGAAAAAACTTACGTATTCCGCAATGGCGCTGGCGCTGGCGCTGGTATTGCCGTTTTTGACCGGACAGATTCCACAGATCGGCAATATGCTGTGTCCAATGCATCTTCCTGTTTTGCTATGCGGATTTCTGTGCGGCTGGCCGTGGGGGCTTGCGGTCGGATTCTTTGCGCCGGTTCTGCGTTTTCTCCTGTTTCAGCGGCCGCCGATGCCGCTTTGGATCGCTATGGCGTTTGAACTGGCGGTGTACGGCGGAATGACCGGCTTTTTGTACCGCCGTCTGCCGAAACGCCTGTCGTATATTTATCTTACCTTGATTATAGCTATGATCTGCGGGCGGCTGATCTGGGGCGCCGCGCGCTTTGTGATCGCCGGATTTACGCAGACGGAGTTTACCTTTCCCGCATTTTTGGCCGGCGCCGTGACGAGCGCCGTTCCCGGAATTTTGCTTCAGCTTGTGTTGATCCCCGTTTTGGTGCTTGCGCTTCGCCGCGCGCGCCTGACGCTGAATGAGGGCTGAAAACGGAATAGCGTCTTTTTGCTTGTCAGCCGTCCGTTTTTGCTTTAAAATCCAGCACCTGCTGTCCAGGATGCGATATACTGGTTATAGGAGGTGCAAAATGAATAATCTTGTCTTAATGGCGCTGATCGCAACGCTCGGAACATGGTTTGTTACGGCTTTGGGCGCTGCGACCGTCGTCTTTTTTAAATCTCCAAATCCAAAGGCGTTAAATCTTATGCTCGGCTTTGCCTCCGGTGTGATGATTGCGGCGAGCTTTTGGTCGCTGCTGCAGCCCGCGATTGAGCGCGCGGAGGCTTCTTCCGGCCTGCCCGCGTATTTTGTGGCGACGGTGGGCTTCCTTTTCGGCGCGCTGTTTATGTGGGCGTCGGATAAAGTCGTTTCTTTTTCCAGAGGAAAAGCGAACAGTACACAGGGACAACCAAACGAGCGTCTGAATCGGATCATTATGCTGGTTCTTTCCATTACACTTCATAACATACCGGAGGGACTGGCGGTCGGCGTGGCGTTCGGCGCATTGCAGAACGGCGGCTATACAACGGAAAATCTGATGGGCGCGATTACGATCGCGATCGGGATCGGTTTGCAGAACTTTCCGGAGGGCGCGGCGGTTTCCGTTCCGCTCCGGCGGGAAGGCTATTCCAGAAAAAAGAGCTTTCTGCTTGGGCAGGCCTCGGGGATGGTAGAGCCGGTCGCCGGTGTGATCGGCGCTTTGCTGGTCGTTTATGTGGAAGCGATTTTGCCGTACGCCCTTTCTTTTGCGGCCGGGGCGATGATTTTAGTGGCCGTTCACGAACTGATCCCCGAATGTCAGAGAAATCAAAAGGCGCAGCCGTATTTTGCGACCATGGGAATCGTGATTGGATTTGCCGTGATGATGCTTTTAGATGTTATGCTGGGGTGACTTCCCCGCAGAAAAAGAGCCTTGACCTGCCGGCATACGGTTTGGTCAGGCTCTTTTCTATTGCAGTGGATTTTACGATGACAGGGATGCTCGGGATGAGCCAGAGGCAGGATGCTATGCGTTAATATTCAATATGCAGTATTCTTTTCAAGGAGATTTGTCTGTGTATTCTCACAAATGAAACGTCGGGCGATACGTCGAGGTAGCCTTCTATATGAAACGTCAAAACGCTCGTTGTAGGGAACGCTGTCCTCAGCGTTCCGCATTTTACCGCTTCGTAAAATTTTACACGGAACGCTGGGGACAGCGTTCCCTACGGAGGAAATAATTTGCCTCCATCGTATGGCCAAACATTCCGCAAACCCTGCGCTGAAGCTGTTCTATCGAAATGTAAAAATACACTCGTCCTTGTAGGGAACGTCTCGTCGCAAAGCGACGCTAGCGCCTTTGGCGCGTCGCTCGACGTTCCGCAATTTACCGCTTTGTAAAATTTATACACGGAACGCTGGGGACAGCGTTCCCTACGGAGAAAATAATCTTGCTTCCGGCGTGCGGCTCGGCGTTTCAGAGCGCGTTTCCATTTTGGTCAAACAGGGGCAATTTTTCAAGATAGACAATGTCGCTGCGCGCAGCTGCGTCTCCTTCGGCCAAAACAGCCATTTTGCCGACCGTGACGCCGCCTGCCATTTCAACCAGCGTTTCCAGCGCGCGGAGCGACTCTCCGGTGCTGATTACGTCGTCGACGATCAAAACGCGCCGCCCGCGCATGAAACTCGCGTCGTTGCCGTCCAGATAGAGGACCTGATCCGCCGCGGTGGTAATCGATTTTACCTCGCATTTCAGGATGTTCTGCATATAGAGTTTTGGCGCTTTGCGTGCGAGCAGATAGCGTTCTCCCCCGCGCTGGCGCGCCATTTCGTATAGGAGCGGGATACCTTTGGATTCCGCAGTAATCATGACGTCGTATTGGGGCGCCTGCTCCAGCAGGGCTTTTGCGCAGGCGATTGTCAGTTCAACGTCGCCGAACATAACAAACGCGCCGATATACAGCTTTTCATTCAGAGGGCAGAGCGGCAGCCTGCGCTCGAGTCCAGCGATTTTGATGGGGTATTCCATGCTGTAAACCTCTTTTCACCGGCATGGCCGGAAATTTTTCCAAATTGATTATACAATACGGCAAAGACGAATTCAAGCGGATATTTTTCTTGCGTCAATTTTGTTGCAGCGCGGCCGGGTCATGAAGGCGTGTTTGGCTTGCGCCCGCGCTCTAAATTCAATTCCTTTGAACGCCAAAACATATCGGTCAGCGCTTCCATGACGTAGATTTTATCCGCTTCAGGCAGTTTTCCACCGCAGAACAGCGCCTGCATTTCGCCGAGCAGTTTTTGAAGCTCGCCGTTGGAAGACACGTCCGCTGCGGCGTCGCTGGGGATATCTCCTAAGAGAAGGTCCAGGCTGATATGAAAGATTTCCGCGATGCGGGCAAGCGCGGCGCCGCCCGGTATAGATGCGCCGGCTTCATAGTTCTGATAGGTTCGGTACGTGACGCCGATTTGTTCGGCGGCTTGTTTCTGCGTCAGTCCGGCTTCTTTCCGGAGTATCCGTATTTTATCTTTGAAGTCCATATTTCCTCTCTAAAATACGAAAAAAATTTCGCTTTTCTATTGACACGTTTTTCAAATTCCTGTATAATGAAACACGAAACAGTTTTCGTGTTTCATTATACAGGAATTTCGCTTATCTGTCAAGACCGCTTTAATGGCAACACGCCTGCTCCCCGTTATGTGGGTGGTGAAGCCTCCGTCGCATTTTCGAGAGTTTGACATTTTGAGGGAACAGAAATCATGACTGAAAAGGGGATGAATCGATCCGGAGCGTCCTTTGAGGAGGCCAAAGCGCTTTTGGATTCCATTCTGGAGGGGCTTGACAAACCGCAGCGGGAGGCGTTGCTCCAGCTGCTGCTTTCTCTGACTGCATAAGAAAAGGATCCGCTGTAGCGGATACTTTTCTTATCTTATATTATCAAAAAAACATAGGTTTTTCGCTAAGAGCGACTTGGTATGCGCGCGCCAC
>CATWNM010000063.1 GCA_958352145.1 uncultured Eubacteriales bacterium | reverse complement strand
CCAATCCAGAGCGCGTATGTTTTTCCATTGTATCGGAGCGTGCTCTCGCCGGCTGTCCAGTCAGACAGATTAACCCAGTCATATGTCTCGCTGCAAAAACGTGCAGGAATATTTTTTTCACCGGTCACGGGATGCACCCATTCTCCCTGAAGTTCGTCAGAGGTGCACTTTAAAACATAGCTGCGCCGGTTGCCGCCATCTACTTTGCCGCTTTCAGTTGTACCTGGATTATAGGTTGAAAAGAAAAGATACCATCCGGCGTATTCTTCACCGAATTCATCAGCAGAAAAATACTGTATTTCCGAGGGCCAGATATTGCCTGTACGTCCCTCCAACGCTTCTGATACTTCCCTTGCATCCCAAACAAGTTCCGGCACCGAATATGCAAGATCTGATACATTGGCCGCCTTATAAACGCTAAGCGTGGAGCCAGAAGTATAAACATAGTAATATATTCCATTTACCAATGCAATCCGAGGATCTGCTGTTTGCCGTATCGGATTTTTATAGGTAAAACTGCCGGATGTATTTGAGGGGATTTTGGCATCTTTGCCCATTTGGAACGATGATGTGATTCTTCCCGAATATTTTTCATCTCCTTCAATGTCCGTTAAGTGCGAATAATCGCCTCCGTTGACTGTCAAATTGTATTTTCCGAGCATGGCAGAACGATAACTGGTTGCGATAGTGATTTTGCCATAAAAAGATCCGTCGAAAATTGTAATATCAATATCACCTGTATAGGACTCCACTTCAGGCGAAGGCGACGTGCCATATACGCCCGAATAAAAAATTCCGCCGTTGATCGTAAGATGTGTATTTCCGCTTTGATTTCCGCGACCGCTTGCAATTACTTTTCCGTAAAATTCTCCGCCGTCGATCACAAGATTGAAATCGGAATTATCATAAGAACCGCCGAATAAATTGCCGCCATAAACATGCTGCCATGTTCCGCTTTCAACCAAGAGATCTGTTCGAGTAATTACAGCGTCGGTATTCGACCCGGCTATCAATCCGGCATATGTAGATACATTCGGCGCCATTCGCGAATTTACATCCGCGCCAACTACCCCTTTATGTCCGTTAAAAATCAAATAAACCGAATTTTCCACCGCTTCAATATCAAGCGCTTCCAGTTGAATTTCAGATTGAAACGCAATATGAGCGCCGATAGACAGTAGCGCGTTTCCCGCTTTTCGATAATCGGTACCGCCGTATACGCTTGTCAATAGGATGGGCGCATCCGCGGCCGGTAAAACAATGGTTTCGGAGATTGAAATCGGACCGCAAATTACAACGGTTCCGCCGCCCGCCGATAAGTTTTCAAATGCATATTCCAAACTCCCCGCCGGATGGGCGGGTGTAAAACCGTTGCCGTCGCCGCCGTCTTTGACATATATGATTTGTTCGGCAGCTATCTTGTCAAATTGATTATTCAGTTTTTCTATAAGCGCGGCATCTGCCTTTGTAGGATTGTACAGCAATGTCTTTACACAGGCTGTATTGTCAAAAGCAAAATTGTAAATTTGACCGCCATTTAACCGAAGAATCGCCTCGCCGGTCACACAATTTACATTTATTTTTTGAATTTCGCCTCCGGAAATTTCTAAAGATGCCGTCTGCACACCGGATGATTCGTCATTGGTGATAAAAATTTCCTCTATGTTGCCGCCGCTGACAGAGACCGTCACGGATTTTGCATAGCCTGCATTGGATGCCGCTCCGATAACCGTTTTTACATGTCCGCCGCCGATCTCAATATACGAAGTATCAAATTCAGTGCCGGCGCTGCCTTTCCCCAAACCGCAAACAGTATCAAAATAACCGCTTAAAATTTCAATTCGGCCCGAAGCGCCGCTTATATCCGCTTGCTGCACGTATCCGCCGTTTATATCAAATTGCCCGTTTATGGTTACTTCGTTGCCAAAACGCAGCGTATGATACCGCGCCTCAAATACACCGCTGCCGTTTATACTGATATGATCAAAAGAAGTTTCGCCGCCAAGCGACCACGTGCCTTCTATAGTAAATGACCCGCCGCTTAGTTCTTCCGTTTCTCCTACAAATTGAATCGCTTCACTGTGCGTTGGTTCAGCATAATTTTTTGCGGTATAATTACCCATCACAACCACTGAACCGCCACCCTGTGCCAAAAGCTCAATTGCGACGTTCAAACTGCCAGTCGGAGAATCTGCGCTTTTTCCATCCCCCAATGCTCCCTGACGCAAATATACCGCGCCAAAACGCTCAATTTTGGTTATGCCCTCAAAAGAGTCTGCCCACTCGGCGCTATGAAAAACAGAATTATACAAAAGAGAAATGCGACTTCCGTAGGCAAGATCCTCAATTGTATCGTTAGCATACGATACCTGAATTGTTGAAAGCTCCGCACGGTCAAGGGTTATGTCCGTATCACCTATGACATTATTCACATGCAGATTTTTTATTGTCCCACCGAGCAATTCAATTTTTGCTGATCCGTTTAAACGGCGCGTAGAGTCTCCGGCAGCGTAAATATCGCCTAAGCTGCCGCCCTCAATACGAATCTCAACGCTCCCACTATAGTGATTAAGCGAGCTGCCGCCGTAAATACGATCAATATGACCATCATAAACGGTAATATGTGCAGTACCGGTAAAGGTATAAGTCGCAACTCCTTTAACATGTGCAAAGCCCATCACACGTTTAAAGCTGCCACTTCGAATCGTAATATATGAATCAAGATTTGAAGGCAAATCCCAAAAACGGGGCGAATAATAACCGCCAATTGCAAAAGCAAATTTTGCCTGTCCCATTGTATTTTTGCAAATCACGCCTTCGCCAAATTCCATTTTGTTAAATTGCCCCGAAAAGTACACGTCGTTTGCATCGCTTGCAATCGTAATATATTCAAAAGTCGTATCGCCGCTGAAATTATACGCCATTTTTTCCGGAAAGTAGATTCCCGCGCCTTTTGCACGGTAGTCTATTCCACCGTATATGCTGGTTATTGTAATTTTCCCCGTATGCTCAGGCTCCGTGTAGGTACGTACTTCATTGAATATTTCGGTATTTTCACCCATTGTGTATGCGTCGGTCAACACGATAACGCCGCCGGTTGCCGAAAGCATTTTTATCGCTTGAGTTATCGTTTTAAGCGGCGCGGTCAGGCTGCCGTTATTTTGGTCGCTGCCACTGGACGCGCTGACATATGCCGTATGTGCATTTTCAAGTGTGCCGATTACACTTGACGTTTCAATTTTCTCCGGTTGTATCGATGAAGATTCAAACAATAGCGCTGTGTTTAGTGCTTCAAGATTGATATAGCTTTCGCCGGCAGTAAAACCAGCGATAGAACTTATAAAATTTTCCGAAAAATTTGCCGAATTATAAAAGAGTTTTTTTACCGAACCGGCGGCTTCCAAGGCCAACTCGTCCGTTTGGTAAGTAACGGATATTTTACCTGTAATTTTACCGTCTTCCAGAATCAGCGCTGCGTTGCCGATCACATTGTTAACATACAAATTTGTGACCGATCCACCCATCATGCGAATGTCCGCGTTGCCAGTCAACCGTCGGGTAGCGTCGCCCCCTGCATTCACGGTGCCGTGCGTTCCGCCGCTGATACTCAGCCGAAGATTTCCGCTGTAATGATTCAGTGCAGAGCCGCCGTACAATATCTCTATTGCGCCACCGCCAATCGTAATGTTCGCAGTTCCGGTAAATCTATAGGTCGCCGCGCCTTTCTGCCAAGAAAACCCAATCACACGCTTGAAAGAACCAGATAAAATTGTAAGATTTGTATTGCGGTCTGCGGGAAGATCTGCATGCTGCGGCGCAAGGTAGCCTCCTATCGCAAATAAAAATTTTTCATTTTCCTTTGTATTTTGGGTCTCAAAATTATTTCCAAAGCATATATCGTTAAAATTTCCAACAACGTATACCTCTTGCGCTTCACTGACAAAGATAATATTTTCAAACGTCACATTTCCGCTGCAACTATACGCCGTTTTTTTCGAAAAATAAACGGATGCGCCTGCTTGACGATAGTCTGTTCCTCCATACACCGAGGTTATGATTATGTTTCCCGCATGCATTGGCTCTGTATATGTAGGCAGACCGGATACAGACTGTATATCTGCATCCATGACATATTTGTCAGTTATTACGATCGTTCCGCCTTCCATCACCGCTTGTATTGCCGCGGTAAGTGTTTTCAGCGGTTCGTTAGCTGTTCCTGTATTGCTGTCAGAGCCGTTTTCATAACTGACATATGCAACATTTTCATTTGCAGATGCGCATGTCAAACCACACATACACATCCAAAGCAGAAATGCAATCAAGAAAAAACCAAAACCAACTTTTGTTTTGCCCGAAAATTTTAAAATCATATGGATTCCTTTCGGTAAGTTTTTGTAAAATTATGGAAATTTTTATACAGATTTATCTTGTAAGAACAATTCGTCTTGTCTCAGGATACCAGTCCACCTTGGCACCCAGCGCTTCCGCGATGAACCGCAGCGGCAGATACGTCCGGT
>CATWNM010000062.1 GCA_958352145.1 uncultured Eubacteriales bacterium | reverse complement strand
AGCGAGGCCTGCGTGATCTTTACCCGGATCGCCGCGGCCGATCAGCGCGCAAAATAAAATGTCCCTTTGCCAAACGCCGGTTCGGCGTTTGGCAAAGACCCGGCGCGGCATGGATACCGGAACGCCGGACAAGCGCCATTTCCACAAAAAAATAAACACAAAGCGAAATCTTTGCGCACCGAACGGCTTGGGCGCGGCTTTAGAAAGGGCATTGCTATGAATTTCAAAAAAATCGGCGCGTTTTTTCTTTTGACGATTTTGGGTTTTCTCACCTGTACGCTGACGCCTGCTGCGGCCGGCGGGGTTCTCTATGTATGCGACGCCGGCAACGACCAAAATACCGGCGGCAGCGTAAGTACGGCGCTTAAAACGCTGAATGCGGCGCTCATTCGTCTTGGCGAGGAGGGCGGTACGATCGTCGTCTGCGGCCCGCTGACGCTTGCTGCGGATGCCGAACTGAGTTCCTCCGCGGGAAAAACGACCGTCACCTCCGTGTACGGCGGCGTAGACTATGCAGATCAAAACGGCGCCCGGATCATTTTCGCAGGCAACGTGTATTTGAGTTCCGAGCTTGTTTTTGAAAATCTGAAACTGTATTTTCAGAAAAATACGCCTATGGTTTTCTGTCAGGGCAACAGCGTGACGTTCGGCGCGGGGCTGACCTGCAGCTATATTTCCGCCGCGCCGGCCATCTGGGGCGGTACGTATTGCGGACGCTCCGGCGTCACGGCGGCAAGCGCGATGTATTATGACTATACGATCCGTATCGACAGCGGCACGTGGTACTATGTCCGCGGCGGCAGCCTGCGCGACGGAGAGGAACAGCCGGTTGGAACGATTGGCAACGTCGCGCTGGAGATCAACGGCGGCACGTTCCGCTCTTCGAGTACCAGCGCGTCGGGCAACGGCGTGATCGCCGTGACCGGGTTTGACGCGCTGGACGGCGACGCCGCGCTGCGGATTTCGGACGGCAACTTTCTGTGCGCCGTCGTCGGCATCGGGCGGCCGGGCTACAATGCGACGAGTTCCAATAACTACTATGGAAACGGGAATCTCAGCATCACGATTACCGGCGGCATGTTTACCGGAGGCCGGGTCAGCGCGGTGCAGGATGCGGTTGCAAGCTGGATCGACGGCGATTTTAATCTGACGGTGACCGGCGGCACGTTTTCCAGTACGTTTGCCGGCTTTGACGCGGACGGTGTGCGCGGCAATGCGGTTCCGAATATCGCGTACGCCTATTATGAGCAGGGGCTGGCCGTGCGCGGCTTTGACCCCGTGCTGTTTGTCCGCGCAGACGGAAATGACAGCGCGGACGGCCTGTCTGCGGCTACGGCGAAAAAGACGCTTTCCGCGCAAAGCGGCGTGATCGTGCTCTGCGGCGATGCGTCGTCCGCGGGGAGCGCGCTGTCGGCTGCGAATGGAAAGACGCTGCGCATTACCGATACCTGGAATGGTACCGATTATAATTCGACGCTGACCGTGGACGGTGCGCTGACGGCGGACGGTGCGCTCACAATTGACGGCGTCAGCTTTTCCGGCAGCGGCACGATCTCGGCCTGCGGCGATTTGACCATCGGTGCAGGCGTTACGGGCGGCAGCGGGATCACGCTTGCCTCCTTTGGCGGCGGCACGAGAAAGATCACGGTTGGCTCGGGCAGCTTTGCCGGCGTTGCGGGCGGCGAAGCGGAGACGGGCGAGACCGTCTTTGTCGTCATTGACGGCGGCTCGGTGGGCGAGATTGTCGCCGCCGAGGGCGGCAGCGCGGCGGTAATTGTCCGCAGCGGACAGGTGAGCGGCGATATTTATGCGTTCGCTTCTCACGGGGACAGCGGCGCCGTGTCCCTGCTCGGCGGCACGGTGGAAAGTCAAAAAATAGCGGCGGCCAAAACGCCGTCCGGGCGGAGTGTGGACGTGTTCGGCGTGACGGCGGCGGAGGGGCTTTTGGATCCGGACACCCTTTTGGATTATACCGCGGCGGAAAAGCGGTATGCGCCGGACGAGGCCGTCTTTGTCGCCGGAGGCGGCACGGGCGACGGAAGCTCGCCGCTCTCCCCGCTTGGCGACCTGAAAGCGGCGATCGAAGCTTCGGGCGGCAAAACGATTGTGATCTGCGGTCCGCTGACGCTTTCCGACGCGCTGACGCTGCCGGCGATCGACGCGAAAACGACGATCACCAGCTTTCATATGGGGATCGACTACCGCGCGCTTTCGGATGCGTATCTCGAACTCTGGGACGGCCTGCGCCTTTCTGAAGAAACCGTCCTTTACGGCCTGCATATCGTTGCGGCCACCAATTCGGCCTACATTTCCGCCGAGGGGAACCCGCTGACCATCGGAGAGGATATGCAGTGCAGTCTGTTTCCGGATAAACGCGTAGAAAAATATCCGGCGATCGTGGGGGGCTCCCGCACGCTGCGCAAAATCCTCAGCGCCGATACGAAAATCGTGATTAAAAGCGGTACATGGGGCGTTGTTTCGGGCGGGGCTTACACCTCGTCGCCCGCCGGATTCAGGCTCACCGGCAGCACGGATATACGGATTGCGGGCGGCCGGATTACGGGCGGCATTTATATCAGCGGACAAAATCATCTGATGGGCGACGCCAGTCTTACCATCACAGGCGGCGTGATCGACTGCTCCATCTACGGCCTGCCGGACGCCGCCGTCATTCAAAACGGCAATATTTCCGCCGCGGTGCTTGGCGGCGCGCTGCGCGGGGACGTGCTCCTGGCGCAGTCCGGCCAGCCCACGCTCCTCGGCACGTTTACGCTGAATCTGCAAAGCGGGGATTTCAGCCGGATCGGTCAGGTCAAGGGCAGCGGCTCGGCCGGAACGCCGCAGAGCACGCTGAACCTCGGCGCAGATGTGAATACCGAGGCGGAGCTTACCGGTACGGTCACGTATCAAAACCCGATCGCCGGGTATGCCGATCCCTCGGTCGTGTATGCCGACGGCTGGTATTATTACACGTTTGCAAAATCGTATCAGTCAAAGCCTGCCATTTGGATGGCTAAGGCGGCAAACCTGTGCGACATTGGCAAGGTGGAGCCGATTTTGGTCTGGGGCCAGGCCAATTCCACCGAGGCGCAGGAGGTCACCGCGCTGTGGGCGCCGCAGCTGTATCATCTGGACGGAAAATGGTATGTGTACGCGGCCGCGCAGACCGGCGTCGATGCGGAAACCGGCGCAAATTACCGCCTGCCGTATGTCTGGGAGGGCCAGCCCGATGATCCGACCGGCAGCTATACGCTGCTCGGCTGTATGCAGAATGTGGATACCGATGTGTATTCCTATCTCTCGCAGCGCCTGATCGAGCACGGCGGAAAGCTGTATATGTTCTGCAGCGGCTTCTATACGGCGGCGGATATTTCACCGACGCATATCCAGCGCCTGCGCGTCTGCGAGATGTCGAACCCGTATACGATGGCTTCCAAACAGATTCTTTTGTCATCGCCGCAGTACGATTATGAGAAAAATATCATGGAGGGGCCGTATCCGTTCTACGGGCCGGACGGCACGCTCTGGCTGATCTTTGCGGCCGGCCATACGCGCACCGACGAGTACTGCACCGGCCTGATGCGCTTCAACGGAACCGAGTCGGATTCGCTGCTTGATGCTTCGCTTTGGGAGAAATTCTCGGAGCCGTTTCAGTTTGTCGATTATGAAAGCGGCGTATATTCGCCTGGCGCCATGGTGATGACCGTATCGCCGGACAACCAAGATATGATCGCGGTATATCATGCGAAAACCTATCATTATTCGGCTTATACCATGCGCCGCATGTATATGCAGCGCGTGACCTTTGAAAACGGGATGCCGAAGATCGACGCGCCAAAGCCGGTGGATACTGAGTTTGAGATCGTTTTAAATTCCATGCCGCTTTCCCGCCGTATTTCCGGCTTTACGAGCACCGGTACGGCGAACAGTCCTGCTCCGGCTTCTCTGTCCCGCGAAGTGCCAATTGTATCCAACCGCACGCCCGGCGACGTGAACGGCGACGGCCGGACGTCTCTTGCCGACGTTTTTCGCACCCTGCGCTACCTTTCGGGCAGCTTGCCCTCGGGATTTGACTTGGTGCACGCGGATCTTGACGGCGACGGCCAGGTTCTCGCGCAGGATGTTTTGCTGATCCTGCGCGCCACGCTGCGCCGTTCGTAAACGCTGCGTCCGGCGTATAACCGAACAGCAGGCGCTTCTTCAGTCAAAACGCGCATAAAGAGCGGTATAGCCCCGCTCTTTATGCGCGTTTGTATTTTGTTGTTTTCGGCAGATGGTGCGTTGTTTGACGCTGCATTTGCCTTTTTTGATCTTTTTATGCTATACTGTTTACAGTACGATTATGAAGGAGCTTTGACAATGGACTTGCCTGTGCGGAAACTGCATAGACTGAAAAATTATGATTACAGCCAAAGCGGCTATTATTTCATTACGATATGTACGCAGAATAAGAAAAATATTCTCGCTTCGCTTACCGGAAATATTGTTGCCGGCGTTCCTGTAGAGACTTTTCCTACTGCTGCCGGTGAAATTATCACAAAGGCATGGTTAAAGCTTTCCACACTTGACCCCAACATTACGGCGGGGGATTTTTGCCTGATGCCAAATCACATTCATGGGATCATCATGATAGAAAATCAGCCGTGGGAAGCGGATGCGGCAGAACGCAGTTCACGGCGGTCTCTGCAAAGCTTGATCCGTGGCTTTAAATCTGCGACGACACGTGAATACAATAAGATTGTGTCGCAGGATATGAAAAACACCTTATGGCAATCTTCTTTTTATGACCGGGTCATCCGCAATCCGGAAATGCTGTATGAAATACAAAAGTATATCCAAGAAAATCCCCTGAAATGGCAGGAAGATGAATTATATGAAACTTCCGAATGCCCGCAGTAAAATACACTCGCTCTTGTAGGGAACGTCTCGTCGCAAAGCGACGCTAGCGCCTTTGGCG
>CATWNM010000061.1 GCA_958352145.1 uncultured Eubacteriales bacterium | reverse complement strand
ACCGTGCTAAATGCTGCGAAAAAGGAGAATGAACGGGCGGAACAGGGCGGAGTATGATATGGCGGTGATACTTATGCGTCTGCTTCTTTTTTGAGCAGTTTTTTATACGTGAAGTCTATTCCCGGTGCGCCGACTGGCGCCGTAATAAGGATGGCGAGCATGGCTACGGAATGTACCAAACAAGATCATTTCTGCGGCAAGCCAGAGCTTGCCAAACTTTTCAGAAAGCCGTTTGGATACAAAGGCGATACTTTTGATTTTGATTATGCACCCCATACTGACAATCGCCAGCAGCTCAGATATAGACACAATTCTTATCCTGCAACCTCACCCAGCAGAATAGCCATAGGAATATTCACAAGATCCATGATATTGTCAAGCGGTATAAGAAATAATGCCGCCTATCCGTTTTTTAAAAAAAGAGGCGGAAAAAATTATGTAACCAGAGATCAATCTTGCATTTTTCGAATGTCTTTCGGCGTTTTTTTCGTTATGTTTTTAAACACGCGCCTGAAATAAGCCACGGACGAAAATCCCAGGGTATCGCTGATTTCTTCAACTGACATTTGTGATTCTGCAAGCAGTTTTACCCCGTTTTGGATCAGTATATTGTTTTTATATTCGATCGGCGTACAGCCGGTCGCGGCTTTAAATAAAGTAAAGAAGCGAGCTTGGCTGAAATTGCATAGCTGCGCTAAAAATTCAATGGGGATTTTCTCTGTATAATTTCTTTCTATATATTCAAGCGCAGGCCGCACAGCGGCCTTTTCTTTTACGTACTCCTCTTTTTTTAAATTTGTGTACATTTTTTCGAGGAAGATATAAAAGAGGCCGAGACTTTCCATGGATTTAGCTTCATATTTATTGTAAATCTGTGCAAACAGATCCGGCGGATAGTTTTTTAGTATTTGAAATTTATATTCTGCTTTATCGTCGAAATTGATAAAATTGTAGCTTATGGAGTACCAGTATATATCCGGCGAGCCTTTCCAAATCGAATAATATTGTGTTCCTGTGCTGATGTAGATTAAATCGCCCTCTTTTGCCGCCAGACTGTGTCCGTTGTACAGAAATTCCGCTTCGCCTTTTAAAATATATCCGATGCATGGCCTTTTGTAAATAAGCGGATTGTTGGAGACTCTGTAATTATAAAATTTATACAGAGTTATGCTAAAGTCGTTTATGTACGGAAGTGTATTCATATGTCCCCCGTTCGCAAGAATATAGTATCTTTTTTTGATAGTATAGCACATTGTTTCGACATGGTCAATACAGTATAATATATTTGTATTAAGTAAAAAAAGAGGCTGGGATTATGCAAATCAAGCAAATTGTATTTACTGCGCCGAACACGGCGGAACTTTTGGACCGTCAAATTGGCGAACCGGGCGAAGATGAGGTGATCGTTAAAATTGCATATACAACGATCAGCAACGGTACGGAGAAGGCGAACCTCATCGGCGATTTAAATGTGTACGGGGGAACGCCGCTTGCGGTTTCTTCCGCGCATCCGCAGTTTCCGAGATATTTGGGCTATAGCGGCGCGGGCATCGTATACAAAACGGGCGCAAATGTAACTTCCGTAAAGGAAAACGACCGTGTTGCCGTTTTGTTCGGTACGCACAGTTCTTATTGTAAAGTAAAGGCTCGCCGTGTAGTTAAGCTGCCGTCCGACGCTATTACGCTGTCGGAAGCGTCTATGGCGACCATTACGACATTTCCGGTAGCTGCGCTGAGAAAGACCCAAGCTGAAATCGGAGAATCCGTAATCATTATGGGACTTGGAATCCTCGGCCAGTTTGCGGTTCAGTTTGCAAAGGCTGCGGGACTTGCTCCGGTAATCGCAGTGGATCCGGTGGAAGATCGGCGCAGTTTTGCTTTGTCGATCGGCGCTGATTTTGCTTTGGATCCAACAAAGTCCGAATTTGCTGCGATAGTAAAGAAATTGACGGGCGGCGGCGCAAATGTCGCTATTGAAGTGACCGGCAGAGGCGAAGGACTGGATATGGCGCTCGATTGCATGAAACGTCAGGGACGCGTCGCGCTTTTGGGCTGTACGCGGGACTCGAACTTTACGATTGATTATTACAGAAAAGTTCACTATCCAGGCATTACATTGGTCGGCGCGCATACGAGCGCGCGCCCTGAATATGAATCGTATCCGCATTACTGGAATTATCGCGACGAAGTAAACGCCGTCTTCAAGCTTCTGGAATTTGGCCGAATCGATTTAAAAAAGATGATCTCCGAGATACATACGCCGGATGAAGCGCCTGAAGTATTCAGGAGGCTGGCTACAGAAAAAGATTTTCCCTTTGGCGTTCAGTTTGACTGGACCAAAGTATAAAAGATGAGGTAAAGGCCATGCGAAAAATAAAGCTGGGGCATATTGGCGTTCTTCATGACCATAGCGCCGCAAAATTGCAGTGTGTGAGAAAATATCCGGATATTTTCGAGGTGGTCGGCGTCGTAGCCGAAACAAAGGAACTGGAGGAGCAGTGCCGGAATCAGCCGGCCTATCGGGGAATTCCGTTTATGAGCGAAGAGGATCTCTTTGCAATTCCGAATCTTGATGCGGTGCTTGTCGAAGGGTACGAACTGAATTTGTTGAATATTGCCAAACGCTGTATTGACCGCGGTGTACATATTCATCTTGACAAACCGGCCGGGGATGATCTTGCACTTTTTAGTCAAATTCTTTCCGAGGCTGCTGAAAAGAATCTGGTTGTTCAGCTTGCATACATGTATCGGTATAATACGGCGGTTCAGCATTGCCTGAAAATGTATAAAAGCGGTCAGATCGGTAAATTGACGGGAATCGATACCGCTATGTGTACGCAGCATAGCAAGGAAAAAATTAAATGGCTTGAGAATTTTAAAGGCGGGGTTATGTTTTTCCTTGGCTGTCATATGGTAGATTTGATCTATATGTTTGCGGGCAAACCGAAAAACATTATACGTTTGAACCAAAAGACGCATCTGAACGGAAACAATGCCGAGGATACGTGTCTTGCCGTGTTTGAATATGAGGATTTCAGCGCGGTCATACGCATGAATTCTACCGAGGTAAACGGTTATGGACGGCGTCAGTTTGTTGTATGCGGCGAAAATGCCACGGTAGAAATCCGTCCGCTGGAAGGACCTACAACCATGCGGATCTCCACGCGGGAAATGTGCGAAAAGACGACCTATCAAGACAAATACATGCATGTTCCTCCGGCGGTAATGGCGGGACGCTATGACTCGATGATGATGGATTTTGCAAGAATGGTTACGGAGGGAAAGGAAAATCCGTTTAGCTTCGAGTATGAGTTTGAATTGCAGAAACTTGTTTTGTATACATGCGGCTACGATGT
This sequence comes from uncultured Eubacteriales bacterium, assembly GCA_958352145.1. GTDB lineage: Bacteria > Bacillota > Clostridia > Oscillospirales > CAG-272 > UMGS902. The sequence goes on along the minus strand of CATWNM010000061.1, from coordinate 2,328 downwards.
TGACTGGAAATAAACGATTATAAGAAAGTATAGTTTGTTCGGTTTGAAATCCGGCATTCGTTTTGCGAATGCCGGATTTTTAGATTTGTTGGGAGACAGAGCATGGAAGCATGCTTGCGTTCCATGATTCGGATAAAAACGCCAAAAATATGGAGCCCATCTCGTAAAGCCGGTTGAAGGCTTTTTACGAGCAGATGGCTGTTTTTAATCTATATATAATTAATGAAAGAATTGCGCGGCGCCCATATATGCCGGCGCGGCTTTTGTGTCACCTTGCAGCGCCGGATGTCATACTATGTAAGCGAGGGGGATGATGTTGCCATGTATGAAAATGTAAAAATTGGAATAATCGGCGGCGATATGCGCCAAACTGCACTGGCACGCCGCCTCTCAGATATGGGATTTGAAACTGCGGTATGGGGGTTGGCGCGTGACGGCGATATTGGCCGTTCCGTGCGGTGCGGCGACTGGCATGGCGCCATAACGGATAGCCGGGCGGTCATTTTGCCATTGCCGGCTTCAACGGACGGCGTTCGGGTAAACGCGCCGTTTGCCGATGGTTTTGAATTGCGCATGTCTCATTTAATGAATGAATTGCCCGCCGACACTTTGCTCATCGGCGGCAAATTTGATTTTGGAATTAAAGAAGCGGCAAAGGAATGCAATATTCCATTGTTGGACTATTTTGAATGCGAGGAATTACAGATTAAAAATGCAATTCCGACTGCTGAAGGCGCGGTTGAAATTGCCATGCGTGAAATGCCGATTACGGTTTTTGGCGCAAAAGCGCTGGTATGCGGATATGGCCGGATTGGCAAAGTACTTGCAGCAATGCTGAAAAATATTGGCGCCGCAGTGTACGTAGCTGCGCGTGGGCAGCAGGAATTAGCGGCGGCCGCAGTTTGCGGGCATTCTCCTGTAAAGTTTGGAACCGGCGATTTTACGCGTGCGATTGCCGAGGCGGATGTTGTATTTAACACGGTGCCGGCAAAAATCATCGATAAAGCGCTGATTGAAAAACTAGAGAAATGCTGTTTGATTGTCGATCTTGCGTCAGGACGCGGCGGTGTGGACTTTAATTCCGCCGAAGCGCGCGGCATCAAAACTGTGCACGCGCTGTCGCTGCCCGGAAAAGTAGCGCCGTTTACTGCGGGCGGCATCATTTGCGACTGCGTGCTGGAACTGTTGATACGGGAGGGAGTGATCGCCAGGCCATGATCGGATTTGCATTCTGCGGATCGTTCTGCACACTGGAAAAATCATTCGGTGAATTTGAAAAAATGCTGCAAAAAGGTTATACGCTGCAGCCGATTGTCAGTGAAAATGTTTTTTCGACGGACACCCGGTTTCAAAAAGCGGATGAATTTTGCATGCGCTTGAAACATGCGAGCGGAAAATCCGTGATTCATACAATTCATGATGCCGAGCCGCTCGGTCCTAAAATTATATTGGAAAGCTTGATAATCTGTCCGTGTACCGGCAATACTTTATCTAAAATAGCCAATGGAATTACCGATACGGCAGTTACGATGGCGGCAAAAGCGCATCTGCGTTCCAACCGGCCGCTGGTTATTGCGCTGGCTTCCAACGATGCACTCTCGGCTAATTTAAAAAACATTGCCGCGCTCCTTGAGCGTAAACACATATATTTTGTCCCTATGTATCAGGATGATCCGGAAAATAAACCGCACTCTCTGATTGCGGATTTTTCTCTTTTGGAACAGACGTATTTGCTTGCGCTTGAAGGCAAACAAATACAGAAAATTTTTGTATAGCGATTTTTTAGGGGAAAAAATTTCAATAAAAAAGTGTTAAAATTGCCATTCATAACGAAAAAGGTTAGGTAAATAATAATACCAGAGGACGCAACAGCGGACTCAATTATATAGATAACTTGAAAACAGAGGAGAAAAGAAATGGCAAGCAACAAGACACTTGTTCCTGAAGCTAAGGCTGCTCTTGAAAAGTTCAAGATGGAAGCTGCAAGCGAGGTCGGCGTAACGCTCAACCAGGGTTATAACGGTGATCTCACCTCTAGGCAGGCAGGCTCTATCGGTGGCCAGATGGTCAAAAAGATGGTAGAGAAGTACGAGAACGAAATCAAAACCAAATAACAAAATCATAGATTTCTATGGTTTAGGGCACCCGGAGTAACCGGGTGCCTTTTTCTGCCTGATGAAAAATAAAATTGTCGTTTTTTTAAAAAAGGGGTTGACAAACAAAAAAAGATAGTATATACTAAAAAAGTCGCCGCGAGAGAGGTCGGACGGTAAGACAGATTGGTCATTGAAAATTGAACAACGAGAGAAACACGAAACTGAGAAGTAG
>CATWNM010000060.1 GCA_958352145.1 uncultured Eubacteriales bacterium | reverse complement strand
GAACGCTCTTGCCATAATACACGGTGTGGATGTTGGCCGCCGCGGTCAGCGCCTGTGCTACCGTAAATTTATTGTCCGGCGAAAACGCCGTCGCGCTCGTGCCGTTTGCCAGCGCATATTCGTATGCAATCTTCACATACTCGTAAAACCATTTATCCGCAGTCACATCTGTAAACTGATTCTCATATGTGCGTACCGGCTGGAATTTAGACGCCTCAACCACATCCGCAAACACAAAGTTGCCTTTATATGTATACCCACAGTCGCATGTATACAGCGTATAACCCGCTTCGGCACCAACCGGATCGACTTTTGTCTCGGTGTAACTATGCTTGTGTGTAGATGTACCGTTGACCGTCAGCAAGCCGTTTTCGGCTGAAAAAGCAACTGGCGTAAGGCTAAACTGATAAGCCTCCGGCACCGACAGGCTGATGTCATATTCACCTGATTTCACATCGTCGGCAAGTTTAAACGTGACCTCTGCGACCGTAAGATCGCCGCTCATGTCCGCCGTGTTGAGGAAAAGGAGCTTCACAGGATTGGCGCCCGCCTCTTCCGACGGCACAAAAGCAAACGGAGAAAATCCGCTTCCCTGCGCAGCGGAAACATAGGACATTACATCGGAATCATACCCGATATAAAGTTGTGCGCCGGAAATCCCCGGATTGTTCTTCAGCGACACGGTAAAGGTCACCGTATCGCCTGCATCCGCAGCGACACTGCTGATCGCCGCGACAGGCCCTTCGGCGGACGCCGCAAAAGAAAGCAATCCGAGCAGCAATACGAACGCCAAAGCAAATGACAACTTTTTCATACAAACCTCCAAAAATATTTATATATTTTGTTTTTTGGGATAACTGTCTTTAAGTCCAACGATCCGGTTAAAGGTATTTTCGTACTTGGTATCCTTTACAAAATATCCGCACCGCACAAACTGAAAACGTGTTCCGGGCGCCGCACCGCACAGCGTCTCCTCGATCTTGCAGTCTGTCAGCTTTTTCAATGAATCAGGATTCAGATAATCATTATATGTCTGATCCTCAGGAATATCCGCAACATTTTCGATCGTAAACAAGCGGTCGTACAGCATAATGTCAGCGTTTTTTGCAAATTTTGCAGAGAGCCAGTGAATCGTTCCCTTGATCTTACGTCCGTCCTGCGGCATACCTGCGCCGGTCTCAAGATCCGCGGTACAGCGAAGCTCCGCAATGCTGCCGTCTTCATTTTTCACGACTTCCTCACAACGCACAATATATGCGCCCATCAGCCTGACCTCGCCGCCCGGCTTCATTCGGAAAAATTTCGGCGGCGGCACTTCCTCAAAGTCGCTGCGGTCTATATACAATTCTCTTGTAAAAGGCACCTTGCGCTTTCCGGCCTGCTCGTCGTTCGGGTTGTTGGGAAGCTCAAAATATTCAATCCGATCCTCCGGATAATTTGTGATCACAACCCGTACCGGTTCCAGTACGGCAACCCTGCGCAGCACGGTGCCGTTCAGTTCCTCGCGGATACAGTGCTCCAAAAGCTCAATATCAACTAAACTGTAGGCTTTTGCCACCCCCGCACGCTCCACAAAATCAAAAATAGACGCCGGCGTAAAGCCTCTTCTGCGCAAACCGCAAAGCGTCGGCATACGCGGATCATCCCAGCCGTCCACAAGGCCAGTCTCCACAAGCTGTCTGAGATAGCGCTTGCTCATGACCGTATAGGTCACATTCAATCTGGCAAACTCTCTCTGCTTCGGCTTGACCTCAATTCCAATATTATTCACGACCCACTCATACAGCGGACGATGGTTTTCAAATTCCAGCGAACAGAGTGAATGCGTGATACCCTCAATTGCGTCCTGTATCGGATGCGCAAAATCATAGAGCGGGTAAATGCACCATTTATTTCCCTGCCTGTGGTGCGGCGTATGCAAAATGCGGTAAATGGCCGGGTCGCGCAAATTCATATTCGGAGAAGCCATATCGATCTTCGCACGCAGCGTATGCGTACCGTCTGCAAACTCGCCGTTTTTCATACGCTCAAACAGATTAAGATTTTCCTCCGGACTGCGATCCCGCCATGGACTGTTTTTTCCCGGCTCGGTCAATGTGCCGCGGTACGTCCGCATCTCCTCTGCAGAAAGATCGCAGACATACGCTTTTCCGTCGCGGATCAGTTTCACCGCATTGGCATAACACTGATCAAAATAATCCGAACCATAATAAACGCCGCCGGTTGGCTCCGCGCCGAGCCATTTTAGATCTTCATAGATGGACTCTACATATTCGTTATCCTCTTTTGCAGGATTGGTATCATCATAGCGCAGATTAAACAGACCGCCATGCTTTTTTGCTGCAGTGGAATTGATCCAGATCGCTTTCGCGCTACCGATATGCAGATAGCCGTTCGGCTCCGGAGGAAAACGCGTGTGCACGCGCAGTTTCGGATCAGCGGCAAGATCCGCTTCAATAATCTCATCAATAAAATTGGATTTAACTTCTTCCATACAGAGAATAGGCTCCTTAAATCTTTTTTTCCGCATCGGCCAGACGCGCAGCAACCCGCTCCCGTCCAAGGATCCGCATGACTTCAAACATATCCGGAGAATTTCTGCGACCGGTTACGGCCACACGCAAAATCATACTGACATCGCCGACATGTCCCTTATAAGCGCCGGGGTTGGTTTTATACAGTTTCGTATCCGAACAAAAACCATATTTTTCGCTGAGCGACCGGATTTTCTCAAACCACGCGTCCTGATCGTCGGCTTCTGTATACATCCGCGCATAGTCAGTCAGAATTCCTCGCATATCCGCAGGCGAAAAGGCAGGCATATCGGCTTCCATGCAAAAATAACCGTCGTAGAAAAAAGCCATATATTCTTTTAATTCACTGAAAACAGCCAAGTCTTTGCGCGGCTTTTTCCCGCCGCGCCCGATTGCCAAAATCGCAATGGCATAAGCGGGATCGACCGTGAGTTTTTCATAAAAATCCGGATCATATATCCCCGCCCATTCTTTGGCCAGGGAAAAAACGCGTTCTGCGCTCATGCGGGAAATGACCTCTTTGGACACGTCGCGAAGCTTGTCCGCATCGAACAGCGAACCCGCAGGATTCATCTTCTTATATGAAAATTTAAACGTCTCTGCGTCTGCTGTTGGATTGGCGCGGCGCCAATCTTCATAATTGGAATTGAGCACTGTGAGCAGGTACTCATACACCGCCTCGGCAGGATATCCAAGCTTCTGATAGAACGACAGCGCAAGTTCAGGGTCTTTGCGCTTGGAGAGTTTGCGCTTGGACGCGCCGTCCATTTTCATAAGCGGACCGATGTGCAAATATTTCGGCGGTTTCCATCCTAAAGCCGAAAAAAGCTGAAGGTGAAACGGCAGTGAGGGGAGCCATTCGTCACCGCGCACAACATGCGTAGTGTGCATCAAATGATCGTCTACCGCGTGTGCAAAATGATAGGTCGGTATCCCATCCGATTTCAACAGAACATGATCGATGTCATTTTCAGTCAGTTCAAGCGTTCCTTTGATTAAATCAGTAAACCGAATCTTGTTGGCAATACTGCCGTCAGAACGAAAACGCAAAACCCACGGCACGCCCGCGTCCAGCTTTTCGCAAATCGTCTCAAAAGAAGCATCGCGATACCGCGCCCATCTTCCGTAATAGCCAAAATTCGTTTTTTCCGCTTCCTGCTCGGCATGGATTGCCGCAAGCTCTTCCTCCGAACAAAAACAGGGATAGGCCTTTCCCTCTTCTACAAGCTTTTTCGCATATACGTGGTAAATCTCTTTGCGCTGCCGCTGGCGGTAAGGACCGTAAAAGCCAATATCGCCATCTACCGCAGCACCCTCGTCAAAACGAATATCATAATATGCAAGGGAAGAAATCAACGTTTCCACAGCGCCGGGTACCTCCCGCTTGCTGTCCGTATCTTCTATCCGCAAAAACAGCACGCCGCCCGACTGATGCGCAAGGCGCTCAGCCGTAAGTCCTTGAACAAGATTTCCGAGATGAACGAATCCAGTCGGACTCGGGGCCATTCTGGTAACAACCGCCTCTTCTGGAAGCTGCCGCGGCGGAAACCGCTCTTCCATATCCGCCGGCGTCGCATGAATATCTGGAAATAGTCGTTCCGCTAAAAGATGCAAATTCATAATTGTAGTCTCTCCGTTAGTCGTGTAAATATCCGCCATGCTGCTTTTCATACAGCAAAGTCGTAGGCTCATAATGTCCCGGATAAACGGTATAATCCTCTTTGATGGCGCTGAGCTTTTCAATGCTCTCCGCCATATCCGCAGGGCTTGATCCATACAGGTCGGTTCGTCCGACTCCGCCCGCAAAAAGCGTATCTCCGCTGATCATAACATGATCAAATAAATAGCATACGCTGCCTTTGGTATGACCCGGCGTGCTCAGCACGCGAATTTCACTACCGCCAAGATACAGTCTGTCCCCATCATGCAGCAAAATATCCGCAGGCGCATGACGAACATCCTGCGCAAAAAACTGCAGATATAGACTTTTGGAAGGATCCTCTAAAAAATCTGCGTCTCCCGCATGCAGGCATACTTTAACGTCAGAATCCACTTCACGCCATTCGTCCAAAAATAATATATGGTCAAAATGACCGTGCGTCAAAAGCACATATTTTAGTTTATAGCTAGCCGCAAGCAAATCCTGAGCCGCCGACGGCTCCGTGCTCGGATCTACGACGGCAAAGGTCTTGCTGCCGTCATCCGCAATTAAATAGGAATTTGCGGCATATCCCGCCGCCTCCAGTGGTATTACGCGCATAAAGCACCTCAAAGCCTTTGAAAATGTTTAAAATATTATACACCAAATTTTTGTTTTTTTCAATATAATATAGATACTTTCCGTTTTTTATTTGAAACCGGAATCGTATCGCTCAAGCGTTATATACGGCATATCAGGGAATCAATTTCACAATAAAATCAATACTCCTTGCATTGTGCTCCGTTTGTGTGCATTTTTTGCTTTAAATATGCGTTGCACAAAAAAACGACAATTTCCTGCCGAAAATCGTCGTTTTCTTTTGGTGCCGGAAGCGGGGGTCGAACCCGCACGGTATCGCTACCACTGGATTTTGAGTCCAGCACGTCTGCCAATTCCATCATTCCGGCACGCCTCGTTATTATATCACGGTTCATTTAAAAAATCAATATATCATGAGAAATTTTCAAAAATTTTCCGTACCTCAGTCGAAATCAACAACGGAAAATGCCGTTTGAAACGCCAGAAGCTGGTTTTGATAATTTAAAGAACCGGCGGAAATACTCCTTATATATAAAAGCAAAGGAGTTTTTTATGTTGAACATGCAAAAATGCAGCATTATCGGCTGCGGAAACGTGGGCGCAACATGCGCGTTTACCTTAATGAACAGCGGCCTTTTATCAGAAATGGTATTGATCGACGCCAACCGAAAGAAGGCAGAAGGAGAAGCGATGGATTTGAATCATGCACTTCCCTTCCTGTCCCCCATGAAAATTTACGCAGGTGATTACAGCGATCTTAGAGAATGCGGTATCATTATTATTGCCGCCGGCGCCGGTCAGGCGCCAGGCGAAACCCGTTTGGATCTTTTACAAAAAAATGTAAAGATTTTAAATTCCATATTAAGCGGAATTCGAAATACGAACACCGAAGCGATCCTGCTGCTGGTTTCAAATCCGGTTGACGTTTTAACGTATATCACTTTAAAGCTTTCCGGATTCGCCCCCTCGAAGGTCATCGGATCAGGAACTGTGCTAGATACCGCCAGACTGAAA
>CATWNM010000059.1 GCA_958352145.1 uncultured Eubacteriales bacterium | reverse complement strand
GGACGGTAGGCCTAGAGAATATGCTTTGCATAGAGCTTGGCGCAAATAAGGTGAGTGCAGCGGACGCGTCCAAGGCAGAGACGTTTGCATCTCTGGATTTTAAAAATATATGGACGATGAGCACGTCCGGCCCGGTTCTTTCCGTTTCCTCTGAAGAACCGAATCCCGAGCAGACTGACAGCAAGCCTGAACAGACAAGCAATGAACCTGTACAAACAACCAGCGAGCCTGAATCGACGACCAGCGAGATGGAACAAACAGCGAAAGAATCCGAGCAGGTGACGAGTGAATCTGAACAGACGAATAATGTACCTGAGCAGACAACCGATTCGTCAGAGCAGACATCCGACGAACCTCAGCAGACGACTGGTGAATCTGATCGGACAACCGATGAGCCGGAGCAGACCAGCGGCGAGCCTGATCCTAATTCGGAGAATTCCGAAAGCAATGTTCTGCTTATTGTAATTGTTGCAGCAGTCGTGCTTGTGGCTGCGGCAGTCGTTGTTGTGTTGATTAGAAGGAAAAAATAATAAGAAGCGCTTTATTGCTTTACTCATTTTACTTTTGAAAAGGCGCCGGTTGTCTCCAAGATAATTTTTACGGCCGATGGCCGGCACCGCGTATAAAAGTGTGATTTTAAACCCAAAAACCAGAAAAATAATTGGGGGGCCAAAAATGAAACGATTAATGTGCTTGATTTTGGCTGCTTTGTCAAGCTTATACTTGTTGGCTGCTTGTGCGAGTTCCGGCAAACCAAATGATTCTAGTGATGTCAGCGGCGTCGGCGATGAATCGGATACAAATGAAACTTTGGCGGAGAAGCTCGGCGTGCCAGAACAAGCGGATTACGGCGGAGAAACATTTAATATTTTAACTGCTGGGAACGTGGCGTACGAGGATTTTAAATTTACGGAAGAGTCCACCTTGGCTCTGGATAACGCGCAATATAAGCGAAAAGCGCTTGTAGAGCAGAATTACAACATAACAATTGAACAGACGGTGAAAAAAGCGTATTCGAGCGGTGGCGGTCCCGGATATACACAGATCAGCACCGACTGCAATGCAGGCGACTGTAATTTTGATCTCGCGCTGATTGCAGGGTATGATGTGAGCGTTCTGGCATACAGCAATTTTCTCTATGATCTGAATTCAGTTCCGGGTATAGACTTATCCAAAAGTTGGTGGGATCAAAAAGCTAACGAAAATCTCTCTGTAAACGGTGTTATGTTCTTTACAACCGGTGAAATTACAGTTTCTGATAATGATGCGGCTTTTGTTATTTTGTTTAATAAGGAACTGCATGAGGCGTATAATTTAGAGGATCCATATCAGTTGGTCTACGACGGCAAGTGGACGATGGATAAATTCGCAGAACTTTGCAAAACTGTGACAGAGGATCTGAATCAGGATGGTCTCATGAACCAAAATGACCGTTTTGGCGTCATGGTATGGGACGACTCCGTTATGGGGATTGTAAATGGGGCGGGACAACAGTGCTGCACAATTGCCGATGACGGCACGATTGAATTGACCATTTACAATGAGACAACGGTTGCAGCTTTGGAAAAGTATTTCGATATTGCATTTGATACGCAGTACGCAATCACATATCAGAGAGTGACGAATGATCCTATTTCCATGTGGCAGAATGATCAGGCGCTTTTTTGGATGACGACCATGCATGTTATCCCCAAACTGCGTGAAATGGAGAGCGATTTTGGCGTGCTGCCGTATCCAAAGCTGAATGAAACGCAGGATTCGTATTATATTACGATCGCTCCTTACAACTCACAGTTTATTTGCGTACCGCTCATTCAAAACGATTTGGAGCGCACAGGCGTGATCACGGAGGCATTGGCATACTACGGCAAACAAATTGTGACGCCCGCTTATTATGACGTCAATCTGATTGGACAAAGTACGCGTGACGAGGAGTCGGCGGATATGCTGGACATTATCTTCGATTCGCTTGTGTTTGATATAGGATATTATTATCAGATCGGCCCGTACAATAAGCAGCTTATTCTAATGGTGCAAGAATACAATCGTAGCTTTGCTTCCATGTATGACACGTATAAAAATTCAGCACAAAATCTTTTGAGAGTGATTAATCAATACTATCAAGCGGCGGTGTCAGAGTGGGTGGAACAGTAGTTTCGTTGTTTCAGCCATACATTGTCAATTGAAAAGTACGGACGCCTTTTTATAAAGGCGTCCGTATTTTGTATCAGAAATAACTATAGATTCAGGCTTGGATTGGACAAATGACTATTCATGAGTGATTGAAGCGCCGCCCTATGAAATATAGAGCGGCGCTTCTGTGTCGTTTCGGGGTATGTATTTTCATACATATTTCCGATTTGTTAGATCATTTAATTTCAACGGTAACCTTTTTGTTTACGGAGGCTGAAGCCGCTTTCATAATGGCTCGGAGCGCTTTGGCAATCTTTCCGTGTCGGCCGATGACGCGGCCCATATCGTCGGGCGCAACGCTGAGCGTCAGAAGAATATCTCCGTTTTCTCCTTCGGTTTCCGTGACCGATACGCTGTCGGGATCATTCACGATAGCTTTAGCCATGTCGGTCAGCACGTCTTTGAGTATAAGCATTCGTTTGCCCTTTGCAAGTACGAATTACTTTACGATACCGCTCTTTTTAAGAAGAGCTTTTACAGTATCGGTAGGCTGTGCGCCGCTGGTGATCCACTTTTCAGCCTTTTCAGCGTCGATTTTGATGTCGGCAGGCTCGGTCAGCGGATTATAGTAACCGATTTCATCGATGAATCTGCCATCTCTGGGATAGCGGGAATCGGCGACGACCACTCTGTAAAAGGGGGCTTTTTTCGCGCCCATTCTTCTAAGTCTGATTTTGACTGACATGAATTTTTTCCTCCAAAAATATATAAATTGTTTATAAAAATCCGTTAAAACGGCATTTTCATCTTTCTGCCGAACATACGACCGGTTTGTTTCGGACTAGATGCGAATTGCTTCATCAATTTTTTCATTTGCTCAAATTGCTTGATAATTTTATTAATTTCTTCTACATTGGTTCCACTGCCGGCAGCGATCCGTTTTTTTCGCGAAAAATTGAGAATCTCGGGCTTGGCGCGTTCTTCTTTTGTCATGGATAAAATGATCGCTTCCATATGCACAAGCATCTTTTCGTCTATTTTTGCATCTTTCAAAGCGCCGGGCTTCACGCCAGGCATCATGCTCAGCATAGATTCCAAGGTGCCCATGTTTTTTAGTTGCGCCATTTGTTCAAGATAATCGTCGAGCGTAAACGACGATTGACGTATTTTTTGCTCCAGTTCGGCCGCTTTCTTTTCATCGTAGGCTTGCTCAGCTTTTTCGATCAGCGTGAGCATATCGCCCATACCTAGGATTCGGGAAGCCAGCCGATCCGGATGAAAAGGTTCGAGCGCGTCTAATTTTTCTCCAGTTCCAATAAATTTAATGGGTTTTCCGGTGATGTGTTTGATCGAAAGTGCCGCGCCGCCGCGCGTATCGCCGTCCATCTTTGTCAGCACGACGCCGGTGATATCCAGCAGCGCATTAAAGCTTTCGGCGACATTCACGGCGTCTTGTCCAAGCATTGCGTCCGCAACCAGAAGAATCTCGGTTGGCTGTACGGCGGCCTTGATTTCTTTCAGTTCGTTCATCAGCGCTTCGTCTATGTGAAGGCGTCCGGCTGTATCGATAAATACCATGTCGCAGCCGCTTTTCTTGGCATGCGCAATGCCCGCTCTGGCGATTTCGACGGGAGAAATGTTCGTTCCCATGCTGAATACAGGAATATCCAGCTTTCCGCCGACAATTTCAAGCTGTTGTATGGCGGCGGGACGGTAGATGTCACAGGCAACGAGCAGCGGATTTTTTCCCCGCTTTTTATAATAGGCGGCGAGTTTGCCGGCGTGCGTGGTTTTTCCGGCGCCCTGCAGTCCCACCATCATGACCACGGTTGGCGGCGCCGAGGCAATCTCAAGTTTGGCGTTTTCGGAACCCATCAGCGCAATCAGTTCTTCATTTACGATCTTGATGATCTGCTGTGCGGGCAGGAGACTTTCAAGCACTTCCTCGCCGACTGCGCGTTCCGTCACGGTTTTTACAAAATCTTTGACGACTTTAAAATTGACGTCTGCTTCAAGCAGCGCCAGTTTAACCTCCCGCATGCCTTCACGGACATCAGACTCGGTAAGTTTTCCTTTATTTTTAAATTTTTTAAATGCGTTAGCCAGTTTATCGCTTAAACTTTGAAACATATTACTCTCCGATTTGCGTCTGCGACCGAACACGCTCGATGACAGTCAGCAGTTGCTCTGTAATATCGTTTGGGACTGAGAAGCTTTTTAGTTGTTCGTATATGGAAAACAGAGCGTCAACGATTTCGGCGTTATTTTCCTTAATTTGTACAAAATGATTCGCCAAGCCCAGCGTTTGCTCTAGAGAGACCAGTTCGTCCTCGGCTTTTTTCAAAACATGGCGGACACCTTGGCGAGTCATTCCGCAGCTTTTTGCAATTTCGGCCAAAGAAAGATCTTCGTTATAATATAAATCCACAAGTTCCCGCTGTTTGTCTCCAAGGACGTCGCCATAAAAATCCAGCAAAAAGGAAATGTTCAGATTCTTTTCAAACATTTTCGTATCTCCGCTTTTTCTGTAAAGCAAAACACTTTACAGAGTATAGCATGCTTTTTGGCGGATGTCAAGTTTTTTTTGAAAAAAGAAAGCCGCGTACGGCTTTCTTTATAATGCTTTGATTATTTGGCTAGCATTTTTAAATATGCGTTGATAAAACCGTCGATTTCACCGTCCATGACCGCGCCTATATTGCCGTCTTCATAGCCTGTACGCGCATCTTTTACAAGCGTATAGGGCATAAACACATAGGAACGGATTTGCGATCCCCATTCGATATTGTTCTTATTTCCCTGAATATCTTCGATTTTATCGAGTTTTTCCCGAGCTTTGATCTCCATCAGCTTGGAAATCAGCATCTTCATCGCGGTTTCTTTGTTTTGCAGCTGACTGCGTTCGGTCTGGCAGCCGACTACAATTCCCGTCGGTTTGTGCAAAATCCGAATCGCCGAGTCGGTTTTGTTTATATGCTGTCCGCCGGCGCCGCTTGAACGGTGCGCCGTGATCTCTAAATCCTCGTCGCGAAGTTCGATTTTGCCGTCGTCTTTAAATTCAGGCATCACTTCGACCGAAGCGAAAGAAGTGTGGCGCCGGCCGGAGGCGTCAAACGGCGACACGCGAACCAGCCGGTGCACGCCGTTTTCGCTCTTCAAGTATCCGTAAGCATTCGTGCCGGAAACCATGATCGTCGCGCTTTTGATCCCTGCTTCTTCACCGTCCAGCCAATCGATCAGCTTGACATCGTAGCCGTGCTTTTCTCCCCATCGGGTATACATTCTGTAGAGCATCAGTGCCCAGTCCTGCGCTTCTGTTCCGCCGGCGCCCGGATGGAAAGAGAGAATCGCGTTGTTTGCATCATATTCTCCGGAGAGCAGCAGTTCCAAGCGCATCGTCTCTTCGGTTTTTATGATTTCGGCTAATTCTTTTTGGACTTCTTCGGTATAGGATTCGTCGTTTTCCTCAATGGCCATTTCCGCAAGCGTGATGGCATCCTCCAGCTTTTGAGAAAGCTTTTCATATGCGTCAATTTTATCTTTTAATTGTTTAGTTTGTTGAAGAATTTTACTGGAATTTTCCTGATCATTCCAAAAGTTTTCCGCATAGGTTAGCTTTTCCAGTTCCGCGGTTTTTTGACGCAGTTCATCGATGCGCAGCGCATTGCCAAGTTCCGAAACTTTTGCACGCTGTTCATTCAGACTGTATTTTGCCTCTTCTAGTGCGACTATCAAGGGTAAACCTCCAAATATTTCATTAACTATATTAGTATAGCAT
>CATWNM010000058.1 GCA_958352145.1 uncultured Eubacteriales bacterium | reverse complement strand
TCCGGCTCGGCGCGGTCAATTTAAAGGATGCCTACTGTGAAATCAAAGGCGGCGAGTTGTTCGCACGCGGCGTACACATCAGCCCCTATGAAAAAGGCAATATCTATAACCGCGATCCGCTACGGGATAAAAAACTGCTGATGCATAAGCGGGAAATCATCCGGCTATTCAGCAAGGTAAAAGAAGACGGGTTGACGCTGGTACCGCTTTCTTTGTATTTCAGCGGATCGCACGTTAAAGCAGAGATTGGACTCTGCAAAGGCAAAAAGCTTTACGACAAACGGGAATCCGACGCAAAACGGCAGTCTATGCGCGACATCAACCGCGCCATGAAAAATGAGCGATAATATGGGGGCGTAAAGGTTTCGACGGGGATTTGGAGATACGATAAGCGGGTAGAGGCCGGGAATCCTCTGAAAAAGTCCCACCTTAAAATTAAACGCTAACGATAATCTCGTAGCACAGGCAGCGTAAGCTGTGCCGCCGCTTTTCAGCGGCCCGTTCTTCCATTGAGCACCACGGCTTTGGACTGAGCGTCATTTAGTGGTAAATGTGCACCGCCTGTTTGCTTTTGAAGCGGTCATAAACAAAAAAGCTACCGATTCTGCTTTCCCGTGCACCGGAAACAGATACGGGAACCAAAAAGGTGTACTGCACCCGGAGAAAGTTGTATTAAGAGGTTTTCGGACGGGAGTTCGATTCTCCCCGCCTCCACCAATAGTTCTATCAGAATCGGCAGCCCAACAAATGTTGGACTGCCGATTCCATTTGCTTTTTATCTCGATGTGATAACTATCGTATGACTTTGATCTGCACATAGCGCTGGAACAATGGATTTTCCCTTTCGCTAATCGGATCCATTTTCCTCTCGTCCATGCATGAACATATTCCGCTTCGCCAATCCGCTTAAGTATTTCGCTCTTCCTTCCGCTTGTACGATATCTTTGCTGCCGACAATAAGAACGATTTCGCTTCAATGCAATTCACCACTCGACAATTTGAGCAGCCTGCAAGAAATGTCGAGCATACGATTTCTTTACAGACTGTCTATCTCGTTGACAAAAATCTGAAAAACAATATTCATAATTATAACCTCTATATTTTTATTGATTATATAGACGAACAACGTCTTATAAGTCTGTGTGAATATTTATTTCAACACGTTTTTTCAAACATGTAAAGTCCATATTCTCATTGCAGATGGGCGGTAAAGTTTGCTATGCTAAGAATTTTTCTCTTGACAAAGAAAGAAAAATCGGTATAATAGTTGCATGCGCAATAGTTGCGATCGCAATCAATTACATTACAAAGAAGGGAAAACCTATGCCGACTTTAATGCGCCAAATCAACATTATCAGCCGCTGTGCCGGAATTTACCGCACAGACCGACTGCGCGGAACAGACCTTGGTGCCTGCCATCACAGTTACGTGTTAACAATCTGCCATCATCCCGGGATTTCACAAGAGGAACTTTCCAGCCATATTTATATCAATAAAAGCAACGTCACCCGTCATCTGGCTTATCTTGAGGAACACGGATATGTCAAACGCACTCAAAGTGAAACGGATAAACGCGTCATGCATGTCTACCCTACGCAAAAAATGCTGGATGTGCTTCCGAATATCAAACAAATTATAGGAGAATGGAACGCATATCTCACCGCAGATTTTTCAGAGCAGGAACTCGAACAATTCAATTTAATGATGGATCGGATTTCAAATCGTGCAAAAAAATATGTCGATGATAAGGATGAATTGACCACATGCGGATGATTTTACAGTATTTAAAGCCGTTCTACGGCAGAATGTCGGTCGGGCTGACAATCAAAGTATTTGGAACATTGATAGAACTTGCCCTGCCCTACATACTGAGCCATATACTGAAAGAAGTCGTTACAAAACAGGATGTCGGACTTATTGCATTTTGGGGCGGTATTATGATCGCCTGCGCTGCTTTTGCCTGTGTATGCAACATCTTCGCAAACCGTATGGCCGCGCGCGTAGCGCGTAATTTTTCCGAACAAATGCGCCATGATCTTTTTGACCGTACTATGCGACTTTCTGCCGCGCAAACAGACAAATTTACAATTCCGTCGCTTGAATCGCGTATCACGACTGACACATACAACGTACACCATTTTGTCAATATGATGCAGCGAATGGGGGTTCGCGCGCCGATCCTGCTCATCGGCGGCATCGCCATTACCTTAATTATGGACAGCTACTTGGCGCTGGCTATGCTCGCCATTTTGCCTTTTATTTTTATTACCGTATATTTTATTTCCAAAAAAGGGATACCGCTGTACACAAAGATTCAAAAGTCAGTAGATCAAATGATCCGCGTAGTACGTGAGGACGCCCAGGGCATTCGCGTGATTAAAGCGCTGTCGAAAACCGATTATGAACATCGCCGTTATGATACGGTGAACCGTGCGCTAGTCATCGACGAAAAGCGTGCCGGCGTTACGATGAGCATAGTCAACCCCGCCATGACGCTACTGATGAATATCGGAATTGTCGCCGTTGTCGCGCTCAGTGCATCCCGCGTTTCCAATCAGCAATCCGCCCCCGAAACCGTTATTGCATTTATGCAGTATTTTACGCTAATCTCCATGGCGATGATGTCCGTCACAAGAATTTTTGTCATGTATACCAAAAGCTCGGCCTCCGCACGACGGATCGAAGAAGTCATCAATACTGCGGAAGATCTGACGATTCAAAACGAAAACGCTTATCCAAATGCTGCTGCAAGCGCGCATATTCTATTTGACCGGGTTTGTTTCTCTTATGGCGGCGTCCATAACGACTTAACCAATATTAGCTTTGAAATCCCGCACGGCGGATCGCTTGGAATCATCGGCGCCACCGGAAGCGGGAAGTCTACCATAATTAAATTGCTGCTTCGTTTTTACGATGCGGATTCCGGAAGTATCCGGATTCAAGGACGCGACATTCGAACGATTCCTCGTGAAGATTTTTATTCTATGTTTGGCACAGTCATGCAGAACGATTTTTTATATGCCGATACGATCGAAGAAAATATACGGTTTGGGCGTTCTCTTACCCACCGGCAAATTGTAGAAGCGGCCAAAATCGCGCAGGCAGACGATTTTATTTCAGCATTTCCCGAACAGTACAAACACATGCTATCTCAAAAAGGCACCAATATTTCCGGCGGTCAAAAGCAACGCATCCTGATCGCGCGCGCCGTAGCCGCTAACCCGGAAATTCTTGTGCTGGACGACAGTTCCTCTGCGCTGGACTACAAAACCGACGCAAACCTACGAGGCGCACTATCCAAAACTATGAAAAACACAACGGTCATCACCGTGGCCCAGCGCGTCAGTTCGATCAAAGACTGCGATGTAATCCTTGTCCTGGATAAAGGAAATATTATCGGCATTGGCAATCACGAAATGCTTATACAGAACTGCTCCGAATACCGCGAAATCAGCGAATCACAGATGGGAGGCGCTTTTGTTGAATAAGGACGGATTTGCGCGCGATCCGCGCGCAGACAACAATCCCAATAAAAAGCAGCCGGCGAAAAAACTTGACCGAAAAACCGCCAAGGGAATTTTCCTGCGCTTGAGCGGATATCTCATGAAGCACTGGCCGCTGTTCTTATTGGCAATTCTGCTGACGCTGGCCTCCAATCATTTGGCGCTGCTTGGACCTAAGTTTTCGGGGAACGCGATCGACACGATCGCCGCAGAAAACGGTGTGGATTTTCAAGCGGTTTGGCTGAATGTAGGGAAAATGCTGGCATGCTATATCGCCTCGGCCATCCTATCCTATCTGCTCGCAGTTTTGATGATACAGCTTAGCCAAAGAATTATTTATACTATGCGCCGGCAGCTTTTTGAGAAGCTGACTTCCCTGCCTGTCGGATACTTTGACATCCATGCGACCGGCGATATTATCAGCCGCATATCCTACGATATCGACACGGTAAATTCCTCTTTGTCCCAGGATCTCGTCCAAGTCATGACCAGTCTCTATACAGTGATCGGTTCTCTCTTTTTCATGTGGCAGATTTCAAAACCGTTGATTGCAATTTTTGCTATAACTGTACCGATCTCTGTGATTTTTACTCGATACCGCTCTAAACGGGTCCGTCCTTTATTCCACCGGCGCTCCCAGAAATTGGGGGAATTGAACGGATATGCGGAAGAAATGCTGTCCGGCGGCAAAACAATTCACGCCTATAACCGAGAAGAGGAAATCGTCGGCCGTTTCGACCAGCGCAACACTGAAGCGATGGACGCCTATTACTATGCGGAATACTATGGCGCCGCTCTCGGACCATCGGTCAATTTTATCAACAATCTCTCTATTTCCCTCGTCATGATCTTCGGGGGGATACTTTACATGTTTTCTCAAAGCGGCACAGCAAAAGCCGGTTCAATATTGTTTATTACGCTTGGAGGCGTCGCGCAGTTTGTCCAATATTCCAGAAAGTTTGCCGGACCGATCAACGAGTTTGCCAATATCTTAAATGAGTTTCAATCGGCTTTTGCGGCAGCTGAACGAATATTCCGCATTATTGACGAAACACCCGAAAGCGCCGATTTGCCGGGAGCCGCTACGCTTGAAGACGTGTCCGGTCAAGTAGACATCGAACATATTACCTTTGGTTATACGCCGGATAAAGTTATTCTTCATGATCTGACCGTCTGCGCGGAGCCCGGAAAGACAATTGCTATCGTGGGGCCCACCGGGGCTGGAAAATCAACGATCATTAACCTGCTTATGCGATTTTATGATGCAAACTCGGGACAAATCTATATAGACGGCCAGGAAATCCGAAACATCCGACGCGATTCTCTGAGACGCGCATATACAATGGTTCTTCAGGATACATGGCTTTTCCATGGTACAATACTTGAAAATATCCTATATGGCAAAGAAGATGCGACAATGGAAGAAGTCAAAGAAGCCGCTCGCGCAGCGCGCATAGACGCTTATATCGAACATCTGCCGGAAGGCTATGGGACTGTGCTGTCCGACGATGGCGTGAACATCTCAAAAGGACAAAAGCAACTCATCTCCATAGCGCGCGCCATGCTGTCGAAGTCAACCATGCTCATTTTGGATGAAGCGACCTCAAACGTCGATTCTCGTACAGAAATCAAGATTCAACAAGCGATGTCGGAACTCATGCGAAACCGCACTTGTTTTGTCATCGCACACCGCCTGTCCACCATTCAAAATGCAGATCTGATCCTCGTGCTGCAAAACGGCCGTATCACCGAACGAGGAAACCATGAGGAATTAATGCGCCTCGGCGGATTTTACAGCACATTATACAATTCTCAGTTTACCTGATCGGGAAACTACTTCTTTTTGACATACGCGCCTACCCGAATCAAAAAACAAGCCTGTCAAAAAACTTTTGTTTTTCAACAGGCTTGTTTTTATATGCTCAAAATTATACCAACGCTTTGCCAAGCGCTGTACACGCATCATCCGCTTCCGCATCGGGCGTTTCATTGCAGATTACGCCCTTGCAGACGAGCTCCGCGCCGTCGCCAATACAGGTTTCTTCCCAATTACGCATCCATTCCCCGTCGCCCCAACCATAAGAACCAAAAAGCGCAATTTTTTTATTTTTCAGCTTTTCTTCGCAATCGCTGAACATCGGCTCAAACTCCTGCTCCTCAAGCTGCTCCGCCCCCATGGACGGGCAGCCGAAAGCGACCGCATCATAATGATCCATCATACCGGCACTGAATTGCGACGCAGTAAACACCTCGACTTCCGCTCCTGCCGCTTTAGCGCCTTCCGCGACTTTTGCCGCCATCATTTCAGTATTTCCCGTCCCACTCCAATAAACTACTGCAATTTTAGCCATATCATAAAACCTCTTAAAAAAATTTATGTTAAACAGCCACAGTAAGCTGCAAAACACTTCTCCCTTCTTTCCAGAGACGAAGATAAATATCTCTGCACTTTTTGAATCTCGCAAATGTCTTTACCGCCTCGCACTCGTTACAATACACTTTCCAACAGCCGGCACATTTGCAATTTTGTCCTGCATTCTCTATAAAACCAATTACATCCTCGAGCGGATAACCAAGAAATACCCCAATCTCATGCGGAAAATTTCCGCAATCCGCAAGCCTGTTTTTTAACCGCGCCAGAGCATACTCCATATTCGTGCACACATAACCATACGTAAAAAGAAATTTCTCCACCCCGGGCCTTTGAAGATCGTTTTCTAAACGCGCTTTTCTAAACACGTAAATTAAAGCCGTATTTCGATGCGTTCGAAGCACAAACAGTTGTACGCCTTTATAGCAAAGCGCTTGATTCCATCCGGAAAGATTCTGATATAACGCCTCCTCGCAAGCATACGCAACATTAAACAGATTCGCCGTCTTCAAAGAGGCCAAAGTCGGAGAACAATGTTCAATTAAATACCGTTCCAGCATATTTTCAGCTTCCTTACACCGCCGCACAACGGTCGGACAACAAGGCATGCAGCGCCGACGCGCTGCTGGCATGAAATCGAGCAACCGGTATATTATTTTTTTCAGCCTCCTGTGCTGCGCTAATGACCATCTTGTGTGAAACCGTATTGGTAAGCAGGATCAATAGATCCGGACACCCCAATTTTTTCTTCAGTGAACCGTTTTCCTTTGTAAATACTTTGGCTTTGCAGCCATAGGCCTTGCAAATATCCTCATACTGACGAGCCATCCGCTCATTTCCACCTACAATTACAACACGCATATCGTGACCTTTCTAAAGATTTTATAATTTTGATGTGACTGTTTT
>CATWNM010000057.1 GCA_958352145.1 uncultured Eubacteriales bacterium | reverse complement strand
CAAATGCGCGCGGCGTGGATCTCAACCATAACTATGACAGTGGTTTTTCAGCATATAAAGAGATTGAGAGATCTCTAGGGATTACAGGCGGAAGCCCGACGCGCTATTCGGGCGCGCATCCCGAAAGCGAGCCGGAAACCGGCGCGCTTTGCAATTACCTCCGTTTTAATCGTCCCGCTGCCGTTATGTCTTTGCATACGCAGGGACGGGAGATTTATTATACAAGCGGCGGAAAATGTCCGCCCGCTTCTCCGGCTGCCGCGCGCCGTCTGGCTTCATTTTGTGGATATAAGCTGGCTGAGCCGTCCGGCCCCGCGGCATACGGCGGCTTGACCGATTTCTGTATCGAAAAGCTGGGCGTACCGGCCTTTACGCTTGAATGCGGCCGAGGTAAAAATCCGCTTCCAATGTCGGATCTTCCGATATTGTATGCCGAGATACGCAAAGTTTTGTTTCTTTTTCCCACGCTGTTTTGATCACGGCGCTTTTCTTTCGGGTTCCTAGTTATTTTATGGCATAAATCGTTTCATTAAATTGAAATATTAAAAAATTAGCGGAGAAAGCAAATGCTTTCCCCGCCGTTTTTCCCGGTCCGTATTTCATCAAAAAACGAAGTATGGATCGGGTTATTCTATTTATGGCGGCCACGTTAAAGCTGAAGGATGCATGCACAACAGCTTCACTGTTTTGGGAGAGGGATGGCCGCCGAAAATAGCAGTTGCAATTCATTGGAATGCAACAGAACGAATCATATCACAATTTGTGATATTTGTCAATATTTTACAGATGATTTTCTATAATAAAACAGTAAAAAATAAATGAAAACGGTGGAGGTGAGACAGATGCGCCTGCGGGATCTTCGGGAAGATGCGGATTTGACGCAAAAGCAATTGGCCGCGCTTTTGAATATACGGCAGAATACGTATTCTCAGTATGAAAACGGTCAGCGGCAATTGCCGATTGAAGCTTTAATCCGGCTGGCGGAAATTTTCAAAACTTCTACCGATTATATTTTAGGTTTAACGGACGAAACGAAACCATATCCGCGGCGGTGAAAAGTTTGGCGCAGGACAAAAGGCGTGCGCGTCAAAAGTTTGCGCAAAAAAAGACAAGCTCGAGCGGCTTGTCTTTTTTGCATTTAAATACGTTCTTGAATCTCACGCTGGATTTTCGCCAGAAATTCTTCAAACGGCATCGTAGTTGTCTCCGCGGTATCGCGGCTGCGAATGGAAACGGTGTTTTCTTCCGCTTCTTTTTGCCCGACGACGACCATATAGGGCACGCGGTCGACCATCTGCGCTTCCCGAATCATATAGCCGATTTTTTCGTTGCGGTTGTCAATTTCACAGCGAATATGCGCCGCCCGCAGCGCATTGTATATGCGCTGGGCGTAACCAGCGCTTTTTTCGGAGACGAGCAGGACTTTTGCCTGCACCGGCGCAAGCCAAACCGGGAATTTCCCGGCGAAATGCTCGGTCAGGATGCCGATGAAGCGCTCGATAGAACCGAAACAGACCCTGTGAATCATGATCGGGCGCTGCTTTTCGCCTTTTTCGTCCGTGTATTCGAGATCAAAGTTCAGCGGCATCTGGAAATCGAGTTGGATAGTGCCGCACTGCCAGGTACGGCCCAGACTGTCTTCCAGATGGAAATCGATTTTCGGACCGTAAAACGCGCCGTCTCCCTCGTTAACGGTGTACGGAAGTTCCAGTTTTTCCAGCGCGCCGCGCAGCCCTTCGGTCGCCGCTTCCCAGTCTTCGTCGCTGCCCATGCTGTTTTCGGGACGGGTGGACAGTTCAATATAGTATTTAAAGCCAAATTTATTGTATACCTCGTTGATTAGGTGCACGACGCCCATGATCTCGTCCGTGATCTGTTCGCGGCGCATAAAAATATGCGCGTCGTCCTGCGTAAAGCAGCGGACGCGGAACAGGCCGTGCAGCGCGCCGCGCAGCTCATGCCGGTGTACAAGTCCGAGTTCGCCGATCCGCATGGGAAGTTCCCGGTAGCTGTGCGGCACGCTTTTATAGACCATGACGCCGCCGGGGCAGTTCATTGGTTTGATACAGTAGGTCGCGTCGTCGATGGTGGTGGAGTACATATTGTCTTTGTAGTGATCCCAGTGTCCGCTGGTTTCCCAAAGCTGCCGGTTCATAATCAGAGGCGTGGAAACTTCTACATAGTGTTCGCGCGTATGGATTTCGCGCCAATAGTCGATCAGCGCATTTTTCAGCGCCATGCCGCGGGGCAGAAAAAACGGGAAGCCCGGTCCTTCGTCGCAGAGCATGAACAGACCCATTTCGCGGCCGATCCGGCGGTGATCACGTTTTTCGGCTTCTTCCATCAGCTGAATATGGCTGTCCAGTTCCTCCTGCGTGCGGAAAGCGATGCCGTTGATGCGCGTGAGCATTTTGTTGTTTTTATCGTTCTTCCAGTATGCGCCGGATTGCTGTGTGATTTTAAAGGCTTTGAGCGCCTTGGTATAGCACAGATGCGGGCCGACGCACATGTCGATATATTCTCCCTGCTGATAAAAGCTGATTACCGCGTCCTTTGGCAAATCGCCGATATGCTCTACTTTGTATTTTTCGCCGCGGCTTTCCATCAGTTCTATGGCTTCTTTGCGGGGCAGGATAAAGGCTTTGAGCGGCAGATTTTCTTTGACAATCTTGCGCATTTCTTTTTCGATCGCGGCAAGATCACTGTCGTCCAGCTTTGTATCCCCGAGATCTACGTCATAATAAAAGCCCTTTTCGGTTGCAGGGCCGTAACCGAAATCCGCGTGCGGGTACAGCCGTTTGATTGCCTGCGCCATAATATGCGCGGCTGTGTGCCGGATGATATGCAGTTCTTCTGCGGCGTCGGTACATTCACGGATTGTTCCGTCGTTGCAAATGACTTTCATAGATGAAAGCCTCCTTTATATTTATAAATTTTTTAAAAAAGAAAAAGCGCCCTTAACATCTGTGAAAAACAGAAATTAAGGGTGCATAGGACGCACGGTTCCACCTTAAATTTTTACTTATGGATTTTTATCAATCCTTGTCTTTAACGCAGACATACGGCGCGGCTTCATGAATTTCACCGGCGGCTCCGGAGCGGTTTTCACAGACGTTTCCCATAAAAAGCTCTCATCATACGCTTTTCTCTCTGTATGCTCAGCGGCTGTTACTCTTTCCATCATAGCCTTTTTCTATTCCAAAATCATTGTAACATCGCAAACGTAAAATGTCAATAAAAAGTTTTTGTATACGGCTCAGACGGCGCAGACGCGTTTCTTTGTGCGCGGGTGCGGAAACGCTGCCCAAGAAGTTTTTTTAAATATGAGATTTTAAAAAAACGTGGTTCAACTGAAGCGCGCGTGCAATCCGTAAGGTTTATACGGGGAATTGCTCAAAATTTCATATCCGAGCCATTTTTCGTCGTCGGTGATTTTGTATTCGACTAGATATGATGGAATAAACGCATTGCATTCGGCGTAATACTGTACGGTCAGATAATGGACCCCATTCTCGTTTTTATATCCGGTGACCGCATAGCGGCATACGCCGCCGAGCGCACTGCTTTGGATCATGCGTACCCCGTCTTGGAGGTAAGTCAGGGATTCCAGTTCGGAAAGCGACGCTTCCGTTGGCACAGCGCCGAATTTTTCTTTTGCGAGCCGCAGAAACTCCTCAAATGCCAGTTCGGAAGAATTACCGTACTGCCGGCAGATAAAATTGCACAGCAGGGCAAGATCCGTCGTTTCGCCGTAGGCGGGGCAGTCCCATCCGTATGCCGAATAGATCCATGTCTGGAGCATCTGATAAAATCTTTCTCCTGATTCGGGCAATTCCGCCTTTGGATGCCCGGCGCGCGGGTCTTCGTCTAAAAATTCTACAAAACAGTCCACGGTATCGCTGACCAGTGTGCGATAGGCGCCTTTGGGGAGCGTATCCAACTGTGATTCGGAAACGGTAAATTCAAAATAGAGTTGATACTGCTCATAGGCTTTGGGATCGCGTACGATGGTGTAATCGCTGATTTTTACCGTATCGAATTCCATGAAGTCTGAGCCTTCTCCGATTAGGTGCGAGAGGAACAGCAGACAATTGTCCGAAAAATTGCCGTCATAATTGAATTCTTCCCAATCCGCCAGACTGCGGATCGTGATCTGCTCTCCGTCGCGGGTCAGGGTGGAATCATTTGTATTTTCAGTGCGTTCAGAGTCATCTGCCGAACTTGCGCTTTCTTCGCTCGTGTCGAGAGGCATGGCCGTCCTGGCTTGGCAGCCGGCGAGCGCAAAGAGAACGCAGAGCAAACAGATACACATAAAAATCGGGTGTTTCATAGCGACTCCTAAAGGACGAATTGAAGCGGAGCGTGTTTTACGCTTTGATTCTAAGGCCGCTTCCTTTTAAATTAATTATACCATATTCTTTTGTTTTTTCAAGGCCCGACGACAGGAGAAAAAGAAATTCTCCTGTTCACGTTGTTCCCTAAAGTAAACACAAAATAACAAATCTGAAAATTCTTGTTGACTTGCCGCCGGTGCAGCGTTATAGTTATAAAAGATGTGCAATGCGAACAGTACGGCGGTTTTTAGCCGCTGAGATGGGGGAGAATATATGACTGAAATCATTCAAAACGGCGAGGAGACTTTGCTGTGTATCGACGGCAAACCCTATGCCAAAATTCTTTCAGCCCAGGGGGCGGAAGACAGCTTTGAGCCGTTGGAAACGGGGGCGTGGCGCTGGAGACGGCATACCGCTGCGCCGGTCGATCGGATGCGGATGGAAATCGTCGTATACGGCAAACCGGATTTTACAATGATTCCGGCGGTGAGCTACAACGGCAACGGCTGGGGAACGACGCCTGAATATGTGGGTGACCGCTGCGACGGGACGCCGTGGACGTTTGCTTCTCACCGCTGTACCATTCCATCCTGTACATACAGCGAAAACACGTTTGGCAGTCTTGCCCTGATGGCAGAAGCAAATGACAACACGGCTTGCTCGCTGTATCTGGAGGAGGATGGGGAGCATCATGCGCTGCTGTTCCCGGAAGAGGAGGGACCAAAGACGCTGCAGCGCCATTTCTGGGCCGAGGCGTTTCAGGGACATATGGAGTCGCGCAGCGATTTTGCGGCAATTCTTCAGGTGTATCCGTCGGACGGTTCCCGTCACCGCTATGCTTCGCTTCTGGATTTCGCATGGCGTTATTACGGCCATGCGATCCAGCCATCATATTCCGCCAAAGAGCTTTACCGCTTGTCGATTGCATACTGCCGGTATCTTTTTGAACGGGAGAAAAACGGGTTTGCTGCGTTTACGATGGGCGCGCAGTGGCACCTTGGACTTACCTCGTACCAAAAGACGGCGCACCGGTATGAGATTAGCTGGGTAGGGCAGAGTGCGTCGATGGCCAACGCTTTTATTTGGGATTATCTTGAGACCGGCGACCGGGAAAAGCTGGAGCAGGCGTTGGAAGCGCATGACAGCTGGCTGAAATTTGGCCGGTATCCGGCGGGGCACGTCGCCGCGCGCATTGATTTTGACGACTGGCGCTATGGGGAGTATCCGGCGGACTATAAGCCGGACAGATGGAAGATGGGCGAATGCTCCTATGAGTCGCATATCGGTTTTGCCGGGAAAAAATTCCGCCGCACGGCCGACGGGCAGATTCTGCTTCAGAACGACGCGTGCAACATCGGCGGCGCGGCCGACGGGTATTTTGAGGCGTACGATCTTCTTCAAAAAGCCGGGATTGACAAGCCGGAGTATCTGGAGGCGGCGCTCGGCATCTGCGATTTTGCTCTGGAAAATCAGGACGAGGACGGTGCCTTTGCAAAGTCTTGGGATGAAACGGGCAAGGTGCTGACCAAAAAGGGAACCATCGCCTGTTTCCTGATTCTGCCGCTGATTACCGCGTATCGTAAAACGAACGAGCAAAAATATTTCGACGGCGCCGTGCGCGCGTTTGATTATTATTACGGCGCGCTGGAGCGCGACGGCTTTACGACGGCGGGGGCGCTGGACACTTACTGCATCGACAAGGAATCTTCGAGTCCGCTGCTCCGCGATGCGCTGGCGCTTCATGACGTGACTGGCGACGAACGCTACGTCCGGGCGGCTGAGAAAATCGCATGGTATCTTTGCACCTGGATGATGCATTTTACCGTGCGGTATCCGGAGGATTGTCTGATTAAGAAGATGGATTATGATACGTTTGGCTCCACGTCGGTTTCCACTGCGCACCAAGCGCTCGACCAATATGCGCTGCGCGATGTTCTTTCGTTTTTAAAGCTCTATGAACTTACGGGCTTTGTTCAGTGGCGCGAGCGTGCGGCCGCGTTTTGGTGCAATGCATGCCAGTGTATCTCGGACGGTACGCAGTATATCAACGGCCGGATTCGGCCGGCCGGGGCGCAGGATGAGGCGATTTTCCATACCCGCTGGGGACGTCACGGCGTTGAGCCGTTCGGTCCTTCTCAGTGGCTGCCCGCATGGCCCTGCGCGTTCCGATTGGAAAATTTGCGCTGGCATACCGACTGGTCGGTGTTTGAAGAAGGTTTGAAAACGATCGAGGGCAAAATTGAAAAATGAACGGCCCTGGCAAAAGAAAAAAGGGAAATTTTTC
Source organism: uncultured Eubacteriales bacterium (assembly GCA_958352145.1). Classification (GTDB taxonomy): domain Bacteria; phylum Bacillota; class Clostridia; order Oscillospirales; family CAG-272; genus UMGS902. The sequence continues at coordinate 230 of CATWNM010000057.1, read as the reverse complement.
TGGAACGATTGACACTCTCAAAAATTTGTGCTATACTTATGTTGTTCCGTGAGGGAGTAGTCGGCGCGCTTGCGCTTCAAGTTCAACACTCGGCTTTTGCCTGGCTTGAATGAAATGACAAGACTCATGGATAGGTTTTCCCTATCCATGAGTCTTTTCTATAGCGCGAATAAAACGGCGGAAATCTCAATATGTAAGTTATATAGATATGAAAAATTAATTAATATAAA
>CATWNM010000056.1 GCA_958352145.1 uncultured Eubacteriales bacterium | reverse complement strand
GCCTTGAGCCCAAGCGCCTGCTGATGGTTTATCCCGACATCGCTTCCCCGCCCTCCTTGCTGCTGACAGAAGGAAAAAAAGGTGCGAACCCCGGACTAAAAAATATGAAACCGCTGATCCTCTATGAAAATATTGCGCACACAAGCTATACGAAGGACTTTCAATATATTTACGATCATGGCGACATAAAGGAGTAAATCATGAAAAAAGACATGCCCTCTCCTGCCCGCTCGGAAAAAAATCAGGTGCGGAAAGAAACGTTGTATTTGGTGGCTACACCGATTGGAAATTTGAGCGATCTGTCGGAACGTGCGTGCAAAGTGTTGTCCGAAGTAGATTTTATTGCGGCGGAAGATACGAGAAACACAATGAAACTGCTTGCTCATTTCAATATTTCCAGGGAAATGATCAGTTACCATGAGCATAACCAAAAAAGCCGCGGAGAGGAAATTTTAAAAAGGCTACAGTCGGGAGAAAGCTGCGCGCTTGTAACCGACGCAGGCATGCCGGCCATCAGCGACCCTGGCGAAGATATAGTACGACTTTGCGCGAAAAACGATATAGCCGTCACCGCGGTTCCCGGTCCCTGCGCCGCGATAACCGCACTGTCTCTGTCCGCCATGTGCACAGGCCGCTTTGCTTTTGAAGGTTTTTTGCCCCTTGAACGCGCAAAACGCATTGAACGCCTGGAATCTGTAAAAGACGATGTGCGTACGCTGATCTTTTATGAAGCGCCGCACCGGTTGATAAAGACGCTGGAAGAACTCCAAACGATACTTGGGAATCGTTCGATCACGCTTTGCCGAGAACTGACAAAGCTTAACGAAGAAATCCTTCGTATGACGCTGTTCGAAGCGCTGGAATTTTACAGAGAACATATTCCGCGCGGAGAATACGTTCTTGTAGTTGAAGGCGCTGCAAATCACAAAAATCTTTCAGAATTCTGGCGTGACATGACGGTTGAAGCGCATGTAAACCATTATATTGTCCAAGGGATGCCCAAATCCGAAGCGATTAAGTTTGCCGCCAAAGACCGCGGCGTGCCTAAAAATAAAGTTTATAACGAATATGTCCGCCTAAGTTCAACAAATCCGGAGGAAGAAAAGCTCTAAAAACAGACAAGAAAAATCTACGCTCATGCGTTCAAATAGCTAAATAATAATCCCCCCGCTGTGCGGGGGGATTATTATTTAGGATAAACAGATTATGAAAAGTCTAGAAAAATCAAAAAAAGAGAAACCGTTTATATTAGCTTTTAGAAGCAAGCAATTTTCTACCCATCAAAACCCCCATAACGCTACTCATCATGAGCCCTCGCGTCCAACCGGAACTATCTCCGAGACAATGCAGCCCCTGAATGTTCGTATCCAGATTTTCATCCATTTTTACTTTATTGGAATAAAATTTGAGTTCAGGGCTGTACAAAAGCGTCTCTGTGCTTGCAAATCCAGGCACCACCACATCCAGCATTTTAATAAATTCAATGATATTGGTCATCGCCCGATACGGCATCGCAGCCGTAATGTCGCCTGGTACCGCATCTTTTAATGTTGGCTTCACGTTGCTGAAAGCCAATTCCTTTGCCCAGGTGCGTTTGCCATCTAATATATCGCCGTAACGCTGTACTAAAATATGACCCGATCCCAGCATATTGGTCAGTTCTCCCACCTTTTGAGCATACGCGATCGGCTGATTAAAAGGTTCAGTAAAATTATGACTGACTAAAATCGCCAAATTGGTATTATCGCTCTTCATGTCTTTGTAGCTGTGACCATTGACCACGGCAAGATCATTGTCATAATTCTCCTGCGCAACAAAACCGCCAGGATTCTGACAGAAAGTTCTAACTTTATTTTTCCACGGCTTCGGATATCCGATCAATTTGCTCTCATAAAGCACCTTATTGACTTTCTCCATCACTTCATTGCGACATTCCACACGAACGCCGATATCCACCGTTCCGGGCTTATGCGCGATATTATGCGCAGCGCATAGATTTTCCAACCAATCCGCACCGCGCCGCCCCGTTGCAATAACGACCTCGGGCGCGCGATACTCCCGCAGACATTGTCCTTCGCGCACGGAAACACCTTTGCAAACCGCATCTTCTATAAGAATATTCTCGCATTCCGTATTGAAAAGCATCTCTACCCCGGCGCGCAACAGCCAATTTTGAATATCCAGATATAGCTTTTGCGCTTTTTCGGTTCCAAGATGCCGAATCGGACAATCTACAAGTTTCAGGTTGGCCTTGATGGCATTCTTACGAATCTCTTTAATTTCTTCTCCGAAACCGATTCCCTCTACATGCGGATCCGCACCGAATTCCAAATAAATTTTATCCGTATAATCGATCAATTCCTGTGCGAACATCGGTCCGATCAAATCCGGCAAATCACCGCCTACTTCATAAGACAAACTCAACTTGCCGTCGGAAAAAGCGCCTGCCCCGGAAAACCCAGTCGTAATGGCGCAACTGGGCTTACAGTTGACACATTTTCCGGTCTCTGCCTTAGGACAATGCCGTTTTTCCACCGGTTTACCTTTTTCGATTAAAAGAATTTTTGCACCGCTTCTGCCACGCAGCAGTTCAAGCGCAGTGAAAATCCCGGCTGGTCCCGCGCCTACAATGATTAAATCATAATTCATGGTCTCACTCCGTACATAAAAAATCGGATTCCCGAGGAATCCGCCGTTTATACGCCGTGCTGCGATTGCATTATATCATATTGTACAGAAAAAGTCAATAAAAAACGCGCCATTCCCCAAAAACAGCAAGATCGCATATTACCAGACGAACAGAGAAACGCAAACATAGACAGCCGAAGCCGCTTGTTATTTGCAGCCCCGGCTGTCTGAGTCGTTTATGTACGTTTATTCTGCTTTCATATGTTTATCAATCATTTGATCGATGATACCAAGATTGACAGACTGCTGGTGCACGGCTTGGATACCCAGCACGAGAAGAAGAATTTTCTCAAGGTAGCTGAGCAGCCCAGTAATAAAAGTAACGATTCTTTGAACAAATGACACGCTGAAACTAATATTGAATATATTCAAAGCATCGTCTATAACTGAAATCGCGCCTGGAATCAAAGTGATAATGCCGGATATGATAGAAAAAAGCAGCATAATCGTCATTGCTTTCACTGCAGATTTGCGCAGCCAAGCGTCCTGCTCAAACAACAGCACATAACCGACCAAAAGAATCATTGCAAGATAACCGGAAAAAAGGCCCAAAAAATAAATTGCCGCGCCGAACAAGCCAACCGAAATACCTAATTTCGTTTTCATAAATAGCCTCCAGTTTTATAGAATTTGTATTACGTAACATCGTATCCGGGATTGCCGGATTTCAGCATTGTGCTGTACTAGAATTAGTATACCGGCATTCAGCCAATTTGTCAACATTGTTTTTGAATTTCAATAAAGCAGCGCCGCGTACAAAAAATCCCGAAGCAAACGGGCTTCGGGATTTGAAAGCAACCGAATTTTTATCTCTTTGAGAACTGCGGAGCACGACGAGCCGCCTTGAGACCGTACTTCTTTCTTTCTTTCATACGAGGATCGCGCGTGAGGAAACCGGCCTTCTTGAGCGCGGGTCTGTAATTTTCATCCACGGCAAGCAGTGCGCGAGCAAGACCGTGACGTATTGCACCTGCCTGACCGGACATGCCGCCGCCCTTGACGTTGGCAACAATATCAAACTTGCCCTCCGTACCGGTGACGCCGAACGGCTGGTTGACGATCAAATGCAGTGTATCCAGACCGAAATAATCATCTATATTGCGTCCATTTACGGTAATCGCTCCACTGCCAGGATAAATGCGAACGCGGGCAACAGATTTTTTTCTTCTGCCGGTGCCGTAAAAATAAGGCTTTGCACTTGTATACATATTTATTTAGCCATCCTTTCTTCAGTTAAACGCATAGGGAGTTGGCTTCTGCGCCTCGTGCTTATGCACGTCGCCCGCATATACCTTCAGGCGCGCGATGGAAGCTGCGCCGATCGAATTGTGCGGCAGCATTCCTTTAACCGCAAGCTCCATTGCAAGTTCCGGCTTAGTTGCCATCAGCGTGCGATACTGCACCGCTTTCAATCCGCCGATATAACCGGAATGATGCCGGTAATATTTCTGATCCAGCTTTTTACCGGAAAGAACAGCCTTAGACGCATTGATGATGATAACAAACTCGCCGCAGTCCACATGCGGTGTAAACTCCGGTCTGTGTTTGCCGCGAAGAATGGTGGCCGCTGCCGCCGCCGTTTTGCCAAGCGGCTTTCCGGCTGCGTCAAGAACATACCATTTCCGTTCAACGGCTTCCTTTTTCGCCATATAAGTAGACATTAAAAATCCTCCATTAAAACATAGAAAAATAACGATCCTGCTGAACATTCGGTATTATAACACAGAGGGATAATACTGTCAAGCATTTTTCCAAAAAAGCTCAAAAATTTAATTTAAGGCGATTCAACCTTTGATTTTCTATCGTTTTCTTTTATTTTCTTTCGCATACAAGTTATCTAAACCAAATTTTAAATTCTTTTGTGCGCGGACACGCTGCAAAAGTCGTAGACATGTTTTTTCCTTTCATATATATTTAGTAACTTTGATCTGAAAGGAAAAGGCCATGTTTTCTTCAATTCCCTCTTTGGCAATGGGGCTTGTATATCTGATCCTCGGTTTGTCCGGCGGACAAAACTTCCCCGCCCCTCTTCCTGCCAAAACCGAAAAAGAACTGTTTATAAAAATGAAAAACGGGGACGAGCATGCGCGTGCTGCGCTGATCGAACACAACCTGCGCCTAGTCGCGCATATCGTGCGAAAGTATTACTTTTCAAGCAAAAACCAGGACGATCTGATTTCAATCGGAAGTATCGGGCTGATCAAAGCCATCGATTCGTTTGATTTTGAAAACGGCGCACGGTTTGCAACCTACGGCGCGAAATGTATACAAAATGAAATTTTAATGTATTTTCGTTCTCAAAAAAAACTTGCCTGCGAAGTATCTATCAATGAAACAATCGATATGGACAGAGACGGCAATCCTCTGACCTATCAAGATATTATCTGCTGCGAGGATACCATTGCGGAAGATATAGACAGAAAACTGCACACACAAAAAGCGCTGACGCTAATCCGTGAAAAACTGAACGAGCGGGAACAAAAAATTCTGATTCTTCGCTATGGGCTCAATAACAAACCTGCACTGACGCAGCGCGACGTAGCAAAACAACTTGGAATCTCACGTTCTTATGTGTCGCGTATTGAAAAAAGCGCGCTGGAAAAACTGCTGGAAAGCTTTTAGGCAGGCGCTTTGCCGCCTGCCTAAAACTTTACTTCTGTACGATACGATTAGAATGAAATGTCTCACACTCAATATCAGGGGCTAACTTTTTTATTTGCCGGCAAAAATATGGACAGATTAAATTCTCAGTGAAAAAATGTCCCGCTTCAATCAACGTAAGTCCTAGTTCCGGCGCCTCGATCATATGATTATATCCCAGATGGCCGGAAACAAAGGTGTCGGCACCGCTGCTTGCCGCACCCGAAATAAAATCCTTTCCTTCGCCGCCCAGCACTGCCACGCGCCGGACGGTTTTCCCGGCGGCAGACAACAAAACAAACGGCGCATCAAGCGCCTTCTTGATCTGTACGCAAAACGCATCAATCTCAGTTTCATGATCCAAATCGCCAACACGCCCCATATCGCTTTCTCCATCCCCGAAAAACTGCACATTCCGCAAGTTCAGCGCCTCCGCCAACAAATCGTTCATTCCGCCGGGCATCGCATCAAAGCGCGTATGATAAGAGAGTACCCGAATGCGATTTTCAATTGCAAAAATCACTTTGCGTTCTATGTGCCGCTTTGCCGTCACCGCTCCAAGCGGGCGAAAAATCAACGGATGATGCGAAAGCACGGTATCAAATCCGTTCCTAGCGGCATAAAAAAGCGCCTCGTCTGTTACATCCAGCGTACAAAGCACACGCTGAACCTCTGACGTTACGTTCGAAGCGCACATCAAGCCGTCGTTATCCCAACTGCACGCATATGTTTTCGGAATCATTGTTTCAAAATACGCATAAAAATCCGCAAATTTCATAGGCATTCCTCTTGAAGAATTTTCATATAAGACGCAAGCAGCGCATGTTCCCTGGCACAGTCGGCGCCTGCGGCGCGCTTTCCATCCATACATGCTTGAACGATACCGGCACGGCGCCGAACATAACGCAAAAATACTGGATCACGCCGTTTGATATTCAGCGGCCCCACTTCGGCTTCCGCTTCTGTAAGCGTATACGGGCATCCGGTAAAAGAAACGGCTAGGCACTGATATAACCTATGCTCAGACTCCACAATTTCTTCGTCCAGTATCCCAAATCCCCTTGACGAAAGAAAACGTCTCAATAAAGCAAAATCGGTCATCGGCTGAAGCAACAAACGAACATTTGGGTCTTTCAGTCGATTGGCTTCTTGTAAAATAGCGCAGATCGTTTCGCCGCCCATACCGCAGATCGCAATATCGGTCGGCGCAAAGGAAACGATCCCTTGCAATCCGTCGCACACAACCACCTGTATTTTTTTCGATAATCCGCACGCCTGTATATTTTGCGCCGCGCGTTTTGCCGGCGCTTCTCCAATATCCGAAGCGATAGCGCAGCAGACGATCCCCTTTTGCACCAAATAGACCGGCAGTTTCGCATGATCGGTACCGATATCTGCAAAACGCGCGCCATGCCGGACCCGACTTGCGATCCAAGAAAGGCGCGGATTCAGTTCACAACGCTGCATAAACCCTCACCGCAAAGTATGCCTTTCCGCAAAAGCGGAAAGGCATACAGTCATTTTGAAGCCAGAAATTTATTAATTTTTTCCACAAGCACATCCGGATCGGTACCGTGTACACCGCAGGCTTCCTCAATCGTTTCACCGCGGGAATGTGGGCAGCCCAAACAATGCATGCCGATTTCCATAAAAAATTGGGCGGTATCTACATTATAATCAAGCACATCGCCGATCAGACTGTTTTTTGTAACTTCCATGCTAAATCACCTCACTAATATTTTTACAAATATATTATATATCTATCCGCTCATCTTGTCAATACTCTTTACAAACGCCAATCCTCCAGG
>CATWNM010000055.1 GCA_958352145.1 uncultured Eubacteriales bacterium | reverse complement strand
CCACCGAGCAAAAGCCCGCTGCAACCACCGAGCAAAAGCCCGCTGCAACCACCGAGCAAAAGCCCGCTGCAACCACCGAACAAAAGCCTGCCGCGACCACTGAACAAAAGCCTGCCGCGACCACTGAGCCAAACCCCTTTGACGGGCAGTTGGACGACGGTTTCTTAACTGCGGACGATATTGAGAGCGCCGTCAGTTCTGCAAAAACGGATTATCCGGAAAACACTGCGGACAATCTATTCAACGGCCTGTACGAATGGCAGCTCAAAGGCGTCGCATGGGTAGGAGGCGGTCTGAAGACCGAGCCTGTTTCTGCCGATATTACGCTGAAAACACCGGCCACGATCAATAAAATTGCACTGACGCCCAGAAGCGCCCGGCCGTATAAAATGATTATATCCCTTTCTTCAGATGGTGAAAACTATACTCCGGTTGTGGATACCACGCAAGCGGAGTTTACCGGAGCGGAACTGTACAAGTGGACATTCGATCCCGTGGAAAATGTCAAATATATCCGCCTGACGGTGACCGGTCTATGGGGAAAAGAAATTGATTGGGTTACAATCAACGAACTCTACATTTATCCTGCCTGAAACGCGCCTGCGTTTCCGGTATAAAGAGAACAAAACAGTTTTAGGTTCCGCCATGTCGCCATGTATGGCGGAACCTCTTTTTTTGCCGGATACGATACGTGCGTTTCAAATAAAGCCGTCTGTAGCATTTTGCCGTATAAGTAACGCTGAAATTTCTGAAAAAGATTTTTCGCAACGCACGAACGGGTTGTTATGAAACAGGTATTGAAAAAAAACGCCTGCCGGTACATATCGGCGGTCAGTCAGGAGGAAAGTTTTATGCGTAAGTTTTTTATTCTGGTTCTGCTTGTTGCGTTTGGGATGTTTGCGGCTGGATGTGACTCAGATACAAAAAAACTGAAGGCTGTGACAAAAGGCGAAAAACTTGCAGAAACAACAATACAGCAAACGGGCGGCTCCAAATCGTCTGAAGAGATTACGAGCGGCTCGTCCGTCGTTTCGGCGGACGAGCCGCAGAGCGCAGCGCCAGCCGGGCAGTCGTGGGGCTCCCAAACCCCCTCGAAAGAGGTTGCCGAACAAATTAAAAAGGTAAACGATTTTTTTCTGGAAAATAACGCAAACGCGCCCGCGAAGCTTCCGCTGGATATAGAATGGAAATCGGCAACCTACCATTTAGGCGCTCTGGAAGCTTTTAAAGCGACCGGCGATCCGGAATATTACGAATATACGCTAAATTGGGCTGAAAATTGGGGATACGATATCAATTACGGCCAAAATACATCTTATTTGGATAATGCAGCCGCCATGCTCGCGTATACCGAACTGCACAGTATTTATTCGGCGGACAGAAAACTCGCCGACAGCATTCGGAACGCAGACTTTACACTGACGAAAGGATCGCTGAACTATTCCTGGATCGACGAAATTTACATGGCATCTTCCGGATATCAGTACCTTGCGGACGTTACCGGGACAGAAGCATACGCCGATCTGGATTTTTCCAGCTACAAGAAGTGGAGAGCCACGCTGTTTAACGAGGACGAGGGACTTTGGTACAGAGACAAAAAATTCATTTATGATCCCTCGGCAAGCTACATCAGCGACGAAGCCACGCCCAACGTTACCCCAAACGGCAAGCCTGTATTTTGGTCGCGCGGCAACGCATGGGTTTATGTATCGTTGGCACGCAATTTGAGAATTATGGATCCAAGCGACGATGCATACGACGTCTATAAAGCTGATTTTATCAGCATGTCAGGTGCACTGGCCGCATGTCAAAGATCTGACGGTACCTTTAATGCAAACCTCGGCGATCCGGATCACTTGGGCGGCGTGGAGATAACCGGCACAGGCGGCTTCTGGTTTGGCATGTGCACAGGACTCGAACTTGGTCTTCTGGATCCGGAAATCTATCTGCCTGTTGTCGACAAAATCTATGAGGGCATAACCGGCCTTGCCGTCGCAAGCAACGGACGGCTTGGCTACTGCCAGCCTGTCGGCTCCGCGCCGGCCGCGGCAAAATCCAGCGATACGAATATGTTCGGCGTCGGGTTATATATGATGGGCGCTTCAGCCTACATGCGTATTTGCAGCGACTATGAGCCGCCAGAAGCGCTTATGACTGATTCGCTGATCGTACTGGAAAATCAGTGGAAAAACGCTTCTGATCCGCAGCGTCAGTATAAACTGGAAAAAGGTTATCTGACCGCGAAAGATATTGAGCTTGCCGTCAGTTCTGCAAAAACAGACTATCCGGAGAATACAGCCAGCAATCTGTTTAACGGCGTATATACCTGGTCACTTAAGGGTGCCTCCTGGGTAGGCGGAGGATTAAAAAGCAATCCGGTATCCGCAGATATTACGCTGAAAACGCCTGTTACGGTAAATCAAATCGCATGGACCACAAAAGAGGCTCGATCCTATAAAATCATCATCTCCGTTTCTTCAGATGGTGAAAACTATACTTCGGTCGTGGATACCACGCAGACCGAGACGCCCGGCGCCAGGCTGTATAAGCGGTCGTTCGATCCCGTGAAAAATGTCAAATATATCCGTCTGACTGTAACGGGGATATGGGGGAACGCAGTCGACTGGGCAACCATTAACGAACTCTACATCTATCCCGCCTGAAGCGCGCCTGCAATCCGGCGAATGCCGCGCCATTGGCTCCGGCAATTCAATGATACGATATGCCAGTGTAGGATATCTATGGAACAATACCAAGGCTCCGTCTTTCTTCTTAAGACAAGCGGAACCTTGGTATTTTTAACTGTCTCCCGACCGACGCGTTTTGATCCAAAATACAATAATAATAAAATTGGAATCTATTTTGACACAGATATTTGTTGACAAATGACATAAAATATGGTAAAATCTGTATATATTTTCCGTATCTACCGAAGAAAGGAACCGCACATCCTATGAAGCAAACACAAAGCAGGGGTTTAAAATGGGTCAGCCTATTGCTGCTGGCCGCCATACTGACAACCACGACGCCATTTTCAGCCGCCGCCGAAAACGTCCATACGGCTTTATCCGACGGCGATACGCTGTCCGCGGCGGCACAAGCACCCGCGGAAGATTCCGCCCCCCTTCCCCACCCCGATCCAGCGGAAACGGAAACCGAACAAAAAGAGACCGCCGCCATTTCCGAATCGCCTGATTTAAGCAGTCTTCTCTTTCGGTTAAACGAATACGATACTTTCACAGCAGAAGAAAAATCGGCAGTCCGAAGCTTTTTCGGCATGGAAAATGACGAAGAACAAATGCGGCTGGCGGCCAGCCAGGAAACGAATATACAGGCGGCGCTGGACGCGCTGTCCGAACCGCGGCGCACCGAGGCCAAGATCGCGAATATGGCGGAAAAAGGAAAATCCTTTGCCGGACTGACCATATCGGAGCGGTCGGTTATAACGGAATACCTCCGCCGCAGCGCAGACGAACTCGCCCCGGTATTTTCCGCGCTGGAAGCGCAGGGGTACGATCTGTTTGCGTGCACGCTGATCGCGCAGATCACGGAAGACGGCCTGTTTACCTTAAGCGAAGCGGTAACCCTGTACCAAATGTATGACGGCCGCATCGAAAGGGATCAAAACCTCCTCGCTTTCCGGTCGTTTGCCAAAGCGTTCACCACAGCGGAGGACACTTTGCTCTCGAAAGACAAAACATCCGCGCTGCGAACCGAAAAACAGGCGCTCCGCGAAAGCAAAGCCGCCTACATCAGCGCAGAGGCTTTAAAGGCGGCCAAACAGCTTTTGCTAAACGGCTATACTGCGTCCGAGATTCGCGCGGCCTATTCCGTAGCCGCCGCCTTCGACCTGGATCCGGCCGACCTGATCCTATCCAAAGCATCTGTCCCGCAGGACGGAGAGGGACAGGCGCTGCTGAAAATGTATCCCGTCGCGCTTGAACCCGTAAAAAAAGCGCTGCGCGCCGCACAGACCGTGCAGCCAAAAACGCAGGCGGAGCTTGCCGAAACCGGCCAGCTGCAAACGGACGCAGTCCGTGCCGTCGATTACGCGGCGGCGGCCAGACAGGTTTTCACCGTCGCATCTGCCCTGTACAGTTCAGGCGAGACGGAGCAGCAGGCGGAGCCCGCGCTCGAAAACGTCCAACAGCCTTTCGACGCGAAAATCAGCGACAAAGAACAAGCGGCGCTGAATACGGGCGCGCTGAATTATACCGAACCGCTGCTGTCCGTTCCGGGGATCAACCAAACGTCTTTTGAACTGCGCGCCGGTTATGATTCTTCAGAGAGCCATCTGCAGCAGTACAGCTATGAACCGGCCGAGTATACAGGCGCCACATGCGTCTATACCGTGCGCATCTACATAAACGGCTATGACGGGCTGGAACTGCTTGAAGAGACCACCTACTCCGAATCCTATCCCGATCTCGACAGCGCGCTGACCAGGCAGAGCGACCTTGAAAATACAACTTTCCTCTGTACAATCGACCCCCCGGCGGAGGATTCCTATTTCGTATCGGAAACCTGGTACAACACGGTTACGCAAGTATGGGTAGACAACCCGGTGGAAACCGTCTCGGAAACCCATGAGAGCCCCGCGCCGCAGGAACCGATCTATGTAGACGACGGAAACGGCTACACCGGCTATTTATACCGCGGCGAGGCCTATATCGACGAAGCGTTTGAGACGGAATACCTCGGCGAGTATGCGCCGGGGAGAGACATGTGGCAAACGCAGAACCGCTGGGCGGTAGAATTTTCGGGCTATCTTTCAAAAACGATCACAGAGGGCGTCGGCGGATATTTCGACGTGCAGCTGGAAGAATTCACCTATTCCGGCTATGAAAACTACCTCGACGAACAGACGCACAACGAAATGATGTTCGGCATCGGTTCGGGATGGTCGTTCAATATTCCTTCGATCGACACACGCCCCTGCAGCGAACGCCTGATCCTCCCCGGCGTGGGCGTCTATACGCTAAACGGAAACAGCATCGAAGAATATGTCCGCGGCGATATGGCGCTGACCGACTGCGATTCATACAATAACGGGCAGTTTGCCTCCGCAAAAAAACTAACCTTTGCAGACGGCACGGTCTATTATTTCAATTCCGGCGGCCTGCTGCTCGCCATGACCGACCGCTTTAACAATACGCTCACCGTGAAATACGCGCAGGACGGCGGAAAATGGCGTCCGTCCCAAATCATCGACGCGGACGGCGGCAGCACGGCGATTGTCTACGCGGACGAAGCCGGGGGCAAAATCGTCACCATCACCGCGCCGGACGGCAGCGAGACGGCGCTGCACGTCCATGCGCTGGAGAGCGGAAGCTATGGAGAGGACAATTTTGTTTTGGACCGCATAGTCTATGCAGACGGCGAAACCACAACTTTCGGCTATACCATCGAGGGGGGCATGTACAACGTCGCCGAAACAGGCAGCGGCTCTCCCATCCAATACGCGCTGCTGACGCAGGTCGCCTACGACACCGGCGCGCAGATCCGCTATGCCTATGAACTGCTGGACGTCGATTTCGGAAGCGGGTACCTGGACGTCTGCCGCCTCACCGAGCGGTATACCCTGGAAAACCCGGCTTCCGCCTCCGTCAGCGGCTATATCGCCTACACCTATACCGGGAACTTCACCGAAAGCCACCCTTACAAAACAAAAGTGACGGAAAAAACCGCCGCAGGCGCGCACGCGGTCCAATATACCTTCAATACCGACCATCTATGCACCCTAAAAGAGGTTTTCGACGGGGAAACGCGCATACAAAAAACGGAAACGCAGTACGGCGCCTACAATCTGCCGTCCCGGCGCACAGTCACAAATTACGGCACGGCCGAAATGACGGCGGTCGAACTGTATACGTACGACGGATATGGCAATATGCTGACGTACATCTCGCCGAAAGGGGATGGGAATGCGTCCAGCCTAGCATACCGTACCAACTACACGTACGACGCAGTCTATCAGCTTCCCCTGACCGCCGAATACAAGCAGGACGCATATACCGCCGTCCGCACGGTCAACACACTCACGACGGATAAGAAAAATATCGCCGAGACCTGCACCTATGTCAACAACGTCCTGCAATCCAAAACCACTTACGCCTACAACACGCGGGGGCAGCTGATCCAAAAGACCGAGTACCCCGACGTCACAGCGGACAGCGGCATCGTCACCCAGTATACCTATACCGGTTCCAATCTCATAAGCATCACCGTTGCCGGGATGAAAGATGCGGACGGCGGCGCGCTTCCCAGCCTCACCCAGTCGTATACCTACGACGCAATGGGGCGGCGCCTGACCGCCACGGACGGAAACGGCTTTGTGACGGCGACGGCCTACGACGCGCGGGGCCGGGTCGCCTCGGTCACAAGCCCGGACGGGAGCAAAACGGAATATACCTACGACCTTGCGGCAAACAATACCGACGCAGCGCAGAGCGGCCGGGAAACGGTGACGTACAGCTTTGACGGCATCGGGCAGCGGCAGGCGGTCTACTTCGCCTCCGGGGATTTGCAGAAAGAATACTTCTATGACGAACAAGGACGGCTCGCCGCCGAGGCGACCGGACGGGGCAGCAGCGCGTCAAACGCCGTGTACTATACCTACGACGCGCTTGGCCGCGTGACCGAACGGGCCATATACGGCGCGGATTTCAACTGCGCATACCGCGAGACGTTCGAATATGACGACGCGTACACGGATGAACTATCCCTTGTGACCCAAACCGTGCACGGCGACACAAACGCGCCCAGCATTATCTCAAAAACCTATTTCAACAAGTACGGCGAAACCGTCAAAACTGATAACGGCGGCGTGGTCACCGCGTATGAATACGACTATACAGGCAATCCCATCCGCGTATCCTATCCCACACCGGTGGGCGGTTCCATCGTTACCGGAATCTTTACCTACGACTACCGCGGAAATGTGCTGACCGAAACGAACGCGGCAGGCCTACCCGCACCGCGGCCTATGACGGCATGGGCAGAAAAATACGTGAAAGCGATTTTCTGGGCAATGTCACCGTCTATGCCTACGACAACGCGGGACGACTGCTGCAAACCACCTCGCCATTTGACGATTCCAGCGATTCGGCCGTCAAATATTTCTACGACGGAAGCGGCAATCTCATCAAGCAGATGCAGTCCTGCCAGGCGGACGATACGGACGTGCCATCCTGGCGTACGGTGGAATATACCTACGACAGCATGAACCGGCTGACCGATA
>CATWNM010000054.1 GCA_958352145.1 uncultured Eubacteriales bacterium | reverse complement strand
TGTTCGTTGGCTTCGCGCATTTTGCGGGCAGCCTCGTTTTGCGCCTGCTTAACGATTTCTTCGGCGGTACTTTTTGCCGACAAAATAATTTCTCCGATCTGCGCGCTTACATCGTCGTATTTTTCGGATTTTTGTATCGTTTCTGAAAGAGATTCGATCCGCTCGGCCAGCCTTGCGGCTTCATTTTCTGCGCTGCTTTTGGAACGTGTGAGCACTTCGATCTCCGCCGCCTGCTCGTCGATCCGGCGCAATTGTTCGCCGATCAGCTTCTCTCGACTTTCGGCTGCGTTTTCCAGCGCAGAAAGCTTGTCGAGCGCCTGTTTCAGTTCGTCTTGGAGCTGTTCAAGGCCGGAAATTTTTTCTTCTGCGGCCTCCAATTTTTTTCGCGCAGCCTTTTCCCGCTCGGAAAATTCGGCGTTCAGTTTTTCAATATAGCTGTTGACGTCGTCTTTATTGAATCCGCCGAGCGATGTGCGGAAGTAGACCATTTTTTCTTTCGCCATACCGGCACCTCTGTTTTCGTGATTTTAATTCAGTATAACACATTTTTTCATAGGAGGCAACAAAAATTCTGTAAAATTGCGTTTCAATCCTCAAAGGCGCCAAAGTCATAAATATCGTCTATATCGCTTTCTTTTATGTCATCCGTCATCCGGTTGATATGCGTATAAGCGTCTGGCACTTTGCCGACGATAACCGTTTCAGCGATACAGTATTCAGTGGTGACCTGAAATTTTTGTACGCGCGCAGGGAGCAGCGCATAGGTTTCGGTTTCGACATTCAGCAAAATCCGGTGCAGCGTTTGATTGATGCCGCTTTCATAGAATTCATTTTTAATGGTACAGGAAATTTTTTGAGAGACAGCGACGTTGATTTCGATATTTGGACCTTTGCCGGTCAGCAGGGCACCGCCGCTAAGGTTACCGGCAGGAATTTGTATTTTCAGCTTTCCGCCGCCGCCGAGCGTATCGGCGGTCGTCTCGACGATGCTGCTGATCAAATCCGCCATTTTTACCGTGTCCGTTTCTACGGATACGACGTTTCCACCGGTGTCGTAAGCCAGACGCACAATATTGGAGTAGTCGCAGTTTTCGTTTCGGAGGCAGTCTCGAATGATCCTGTTCACAGCCGCCGTAATTTCGGTTGTCGCTTCTGCTTTGGCAAGCGGAACCAGCGACGGAATGATCTGAAGGTTATAAATCAAAGCAAAAGCGACCGCCAGAAAAATCATAAAAACAGCCGCTTTTTTGATCCACATCGCTTTCGGTTTTTTCTTTTTTAACACGACATCATCACCCCATATTTTCATCTTATGAAAAAAACGGGAGGACGTCAAAACCACGGAAATGGTTGTGCCATGCTGGAGCAGAAATTACGGTTTATTTTTTTCTCGGCTGATTTGAGAGAGCGGGTTTTGTTCCATGGCCTCCTGCATATGCGCGTCGCTGACATGCGTGTAAATCTGTGTGGTGTTGAGTTGCTCGTGGCCGAGAATATCTTTTAGCACGCGTACGTCTACATTGCCGCTTTGATACATCAGCGTTGCGGCTGTGTGACGCAGCTTATGTACGGAGTAGCCGCGATTTTCAAGTCCCGCCGCTTTCAAATATTTTCCGACCATCCATTGAATGGTTTTATTGCTAATCCGATTTCCCCGGCCGCTCAAAAACAGAGCAGGGTTGGCCGCATCGTTTTCGCTCAGATTTGCGATGCGCACTTCCAAATACGCTTGGATCGCGTCCCGGCAGGCGGCATTCAGATAAATTACGCGTTCTTTAGCGCCTTTTCCAATGACACGCAGCGAGCGCAGTTGAGGGTCGAGGTCTTTGAGATCGATCCCGCAAAGTTCGGAAAGACGCATGCCGCAGTTTAAAAACAGCGTGACGATTGCATAGTCGCGCTTGACGCTTGCCGAGGCGGTGTCGCTGCGAATCGTATCGAGTAATGCCATGCTTTCTTCCAGCGTCAGAAATTTTGGCAGTGCGCGTTCTTTTTTCGGTGAATCAATATTTGCGGCTGGATTTTTTTCCAAGAGCTTCCTTTTGGATACCAAGTATTTAAAGAAAGATTTGATCGCGGTGAGCTTGCGCGCTTTGGCCGCCCAGCCGTTCTGGCGGTCTGATCCGGCATAAAACAAAAATTCGTAAATGTCTTCCGCGCGGATTTTACGGATAAATTCCAGATCTACACCGCGAATGTCGGACGCAGCAAGCGTATCGTCGGTTAGTGGAGTGCCGTTTTGGACAGTCACGAGATACCGAAAAAAAGTGCGCAGATCCAATAGGTATTCTTCTACCGTCAGCGCAGAACAGTTTTCGATGCCGGTTTTGTAACCGGCAAATTCTCGGAGAATCGGGGGCAGGGTAGATCGGTCGATTTCCCGGCGTATATTTCTTGGCATGAAAGATTCCTCCGGTCAAGTCAGGCTGTTTCTATTATACAAAATTTTTGAAAAAAAGCAAAGGAAAAAATAAAAAGTTTGGGAATCTATTGCAGGAAGGCGCATTTTTATATATAATTGATACAATAACGCGGAAATGGAGAAAGAAATTGAAATTTTTAAAAGAAAATTCTTATTATATCATGCGGCTGTTTGTTACGCATATCGGTATGGCCGTGTTCGGTTTTGTTCTTTTTTTAACGACCAATCAGCAGAGCAAAGCGTTGATGCTGGCAGCCGGAATTTTTTCGGCGGCATTTTATGCCGTGCTGTCGTATATAACGATGTGGGAAGCCGGCGCGAAGGATAAGCCGAGGCTCGACGCCGGACGGCTCAACTTGATAAAAGGAAAAGGTTTTTTCCTTTCTCTTGCTGCGCAGTGCCCGATATGGGCGGTGCTGCTTGTGTTTTTTGTCTGTTCTTTTTTTAAGACTTCGAACGCCGCGGCGTCCGTTTACTATGTTTCTTATTTCATTTTAACGCTGTTTGACGGATGTTTTACAGGCATCATGCTGTTTGTGAATACGATGCAGAGCGATGTGATGATCGCAATTGTTTTTGCGCTCGGTACGCTGTTGGTTGCCGCAGCGGCCGCGCTTGGATATCTTTTTGGCACCAAAGAACGCAGGCTGATTCCTGTAAAAACGGGCGAGAAGCGGGACTAAGGGATATTTCGTGCGTGTATGAAAAATGAAAACAAACGCTGGTAACTATTCGCATATTGTTTGGGATTTCAACGGAACACTGCTGGATGACGTGTCCATCTGTATCGAGGCGATGAATAGCTTGCTGAAAAAATACGGCAGGCCGGCGCTTGACAGTGTTGAAGCTTATCGCCGGAATTTCTGCTTCCCGGTCGCGGATTATTATGAAAAAATTGGTCTCGAGCGGCAAAAATTCGTGATATATGCTGCGGAGTGGGTCGCGGAATATAATCTGCGGTCAGCTTTTGCAGGCGTGTGCGCCGGCGCGCACGATGTGCTTGAACTTTTTCGAAAAAGCGGATGCCGTCAATATCTTTTGTCCGCGACGGAACAGACCATGCTGAAAGAACAGGTCAGAGCGCTCGGTCTTGGCGCGTATTTTGACGGGCTGATCGGACAGGACGATACGTACGCCAGAGGAAAACTGGAGGCTGCCGTGGATTGGTCAACAAAGGTCAAACCAGCACGCGCGCTGTTTATCGGGGATACCGTACACGATTTTGAAGTTGCGTCGGCGGTGGGCGCCGAATGTATGCTTCTTGCGTCCGGGCATCAGGACAGCGAACGGCTGGCTGCTTGCGGATGCCCGGTTTTTGACGGACTGCCTGCTTTGAAACGGTATTTTTGTATGGAGGAATGTCCATGATTATAACGGATGCAGAGGGGGAGCAGTGGATTGCGGAAAGCCGGTTTGACATCGCGGTGCCCGTGCATGTGGAGCAAAATGGAGCGGAAACGAAAATTTTTGCATACCCGTCTGTGTCGGCGGTCTGCGAAACATACGCATACCGCTTCTCGGACGATCTTTTTTCAGATGCGGCGATTGATTTTCTTTGTGCGGGCTGTACGGAATTTGGCGTACGGTATGGGTATGCGCCGGACAAATTTGCAAAAAAAAGCGGGTATAATTTTATAGGGACAAACATTTCAGAAAGCGGCCTGCGCTGCGAGCGAATTCGCCGCGCCGGACGATACCGCAACTGCACCACCTATGATTTGGATGCTTGTCTTGCCTATGGACAAGCGGTGTTCGGAGTAGTTCGTGACGGCGCGGTGGTTTCCGTAGCGGTTACGGCTTCTTCTGTGGATCGGGATATGCCACTGATAGAGATCGGCGTTGAAACTGCTCCGGCATACCGCGGGCATGGATACGCATCGGCATCGGCTCGTGCGCTTGCAGCATGGCTGTGCGCGCAGGGCTTACGTGTGCTGTATAAATGCGATATACATAACCATGCTTCCGCATCGGTCGCGCGGAACGCCGGTTTTGTTCAAAGCGGTCGTTTTTTTTACTATGTTCTCAGAAAAAAGAGGTAATGTATGGCTTTTGACGCAGGAATGCTGCGCGCGGCGCTGCATGAATTGAATGCAGCGGCAGATGCGCGTGTGGAGAAGGTGCAGCAGCCGCAAAAGGATGAGATCGTTCTCACGCTGCACAGCGCCGCGCTGCGGGAAAATCTCAGATTGGTTATCAACGCGGGCGCAAATAGCCCAAAAATGTATGTGACCGCGCTGCAGAAGGAGAATCCGGCGGAGGCTCCTATGCTTTGTATGCTTTTGCGCAAACAGATTGGCGGTGGACGCTTTGTCTACGCGCGGCAGATCGGATTCGATCGGGTGGCGGAACTGGAATTTTCCGGCCGGGATGAGATGGGGTTTGCCGTTACGCGTTTTTTGATCGTGGAGATCATGGGTAAGTACAGCAATCTGTTTTTGACCGATCAAAACAAAAAAATTATTGCAGCCATGCGGTGGGTGGATTTTTCGACCAGCCGCCGGCGGCAGATTTTGCCTGGAATGACGTATTCTCTTCCGCCGCAACAAGAAAAAAATAATATTTTTGCTTTGACAGAAGACGGGCTTTCGCTTATGCTGGCCGAATGCGAGACTTCCATGCCGCTTTGGCGGTTTATACTGAGTCATTTTGGCGGCATTTCTCCTTTGGTCGCGCGGGAATTGGCATATAGATACGCCGGAGATGTTGACGCGACGCTTGGGATGGTTGCGCCTGAACGTCTTTTTGCGGTTTTATTGCAGTTTCGAACTTGTTTGGAGAAGATGGATTTTCGGCCGTCGCTTGTGTCTGATGTCGAAGAGGTACCGTTTGAATTTTGCTTTATGGACATTCTCCAGTATGGAGATATGGCGCGTGTATCATACTTTTCAAGTGTGGGCGCTTTGCTGGACGCCTATTTTCAAAAGCGTGACGCTGCGGAGCGGATCCGCCGTCGCGGACAGGACATCGCGCATTTGCTTTCAGGCGCGCGTGCCCGGCTTGGGAGAAAGTTGGAGATTCAGCGGGAAGAACTTGCGGCCTGCGCCGGCGGCGATGCGTATAAGCTGTACGCCGATCTGATTACAGCCAATCTTTATGTGATCCGACGTGGAATGGGGCAAGTGCGTGTGCAGAACTATTACAGCGAAGCGGCGGAAGAGATGACGATTGTGCTTGATCCGCGCCTGACGCCTGCCCAGAATGCGCAGCGGATGTATAAAAAATATACGAAATCCAAAAATGCGAAAGTGTATCTGAGCGAACAGATTCGTTTGGCGGAGGAAGAACTACGGTATCTCGATACCGTAGCCGAAGCGCTGGAACGCGCGGAAACAGAAAGCGACTTGAATGAAATCCGCCAGGAGATGGCGCAGAGCGGTTATGCAGCCCGTACTCCGGCTGCGAAAAATGCGAAACGCCCGAGCGCTATGCAGCCGATGGAATTTCGCTCGGTGAGCGGATATAGAATTCTATGCGGCAAAAATAATTTGCAAAATGAATACATTACTTTTCGGGCGGCGGAAAAAAACGATTTGTGGTTTCATGTCAAAGGGCGTCCCGGCGCGCATGTTGTGCTGTTTTGCAGCGGCGCCGAGCCTTCTGAAGAGGACTATACACAGGCGGCGACCATTGCTGCGACCTATTCCAGCGCCGGTGTGCAAGGTCAGATTCCTGTGGATTATACAAGGGTAAAAAATGTGAAAAAAACTCCGTCCTCAAGGCCGGGATATGTGACGTATTCGACGAATTTTACCGCCTATGTACATGGCGATGTGAAATTTTGCGAGCAGTTCCGTGTCAAATAGACGCTTCGTTTATAAAATGTAAAGCCGCCGGAATTTCCGGCGGCTTTTGATTATCTAAGTTATTTTGGAATCTTTATTTTTGTGGCAATATGGATAGTACAATATGCTATGGGGAAACACAATGTCAAAAAAATGAATGAAACTTTGTACAAGAAACCGGAAAAAATAAAGAGAAAAAATGAGCGAATACAAAGTAAAAAGAGAAAAGCCAGTCAGTGTATGCGTATGCAACTGACGTATAAAAACAAAGCCGCCGTGTATGGATGCGCCATAGCGGCGGCTTTTCTGTGTCTAACGACCGGTTTTTCAAAAAATTTCCGGACGCAAGGCGAAATCTTACGCCGAAAGATTGTTTGATAAATTCAAATTGTACTGTTCAGCCTGCGGTATTCGGTTGCAGACATACCAAATGCTTTGTGAAAAGTTTTACAAAAATAAAAGACATCGGAGAAACCGCAGGATGCGGCTATATTGCTGACGGACTCGTTTGTGCTCGTCAATATATTACAAGCGAGGTCCAATTGAAGGCGGATTATATATTCTTTTGGGGGAACGCCGTAATAAGCTGAAAAAATCTGCGTGAAATACCGTGTACTGATTCCTGAAATTTCAGCCAAGTGAGAGATTCTTATATTTCCCGTGCAATATTGTTCATGGATATATTTCAGGGCAGGCTGAATTTTGCTGTATCGTGTTTTCGGCATATAGCCGACGTTATCCGCCGATTGAATCATTGAAATGACCTTATAGAGCATGCTGTTTAATTCTGCTTCATATCCAATGCATTTTTGCCGGTAAACAGAAATCATCTTGTAAAATAAATTTTCAAATTTCTTACTGTTCGGATAAATTTTAGCAAACGGCTCTAAAATTATATCCTCCCAAGTTGAAAAATTTACAAACATACATTGCGCTTCTACAGGACGATGTATAACATAGGGCAAGCCGCGCGGCAAAAACAAAACAAATCCAGGAGCGGTAGACAGCGTTTTTTCCGTATATATATATTCTGAGCGGCCCTCTAAAAAATAAACAAGACCATGAAATCGGCGTTTAGGAGAATTGATCTTCCCATCGATTCTTGTATAAATTTTTGCACAATCGTGTACGGCTCTGACGGTCATATTTTTAAAAAATTGAACACTCATAGTTTTGTCCTTTAATTTATTTAATTTATTCTGTAATCATTGTATCGCAAAAGTGTTAAGAAATCAATTGAAAATATGAAATATACTTTCTTAAAAATACAAATTTTCGGATTTCTCCATTTAAAAATAATAGTACATATGCTATATTTTAATTAAAAAGTATTGAAAAACTATAATCAAAACAAACGAAAAATGCCGATACAACTTCATTTTCAAATTTATTTTGCAAAATGCTTAAAAAAACAAAAAAATATGGTAGGATGGAGGATTACGAATGATGAAGAAAGCAGCACGCTTTATTTTGACTTTCGTTTT
>CATWNM010000053.1 GCA_958352145.1 uncultured Eubacteriales bacterium | reverse complement strand
TTCTTCAAATATAAAAAAGGCAGCACATGCCATCGCCGACGGGATGCCGAGACCGCTGGACGTCGGAAAATTCGGCGACCGGTATTTTACGTATGTCGCTTCGTTTGGCGCTTTTACCGCCGCGTCTTATTCAGCGTCTCAGGATGTAAAAAATGTGCTTGGGCATGCGGCTTATGTATTTGAAGGCATTCGAGACCTGCAGAGTATCAAACCACAGCATATGAAATTCGAAACGGAAAATGAGGTTTATGAGGGGGACTATGTATTCGGTGCTATCGCAAATTCTACTTCTTTTGGGGGAATCGTCAAACTCAGCGATAAAATCGTATCCCTCAATGACGGCCTTTTTGAAGTGATTCTAATTAAAATGCCGAAGACGCTTGGCGATTTAAATGTGATTATCAATTCGCTGACAACCAGCAATTTTGAAAACAGCCGCTTCGATTTTTTTAAGACGTCTTCTCTTGAAATTTTCCCGGAATTGCCCACGGCATGGTCGCTTGACGGAGAATATTTGCGCACGGACCGCGCGATAAAGATGAAAAATCTTCACGGCGCTATTCAGTTTGTGAAGTAAGGAGCAGAAAATGGCAAAATCCCTGCCGGAATATTTTCCGGCCTATACGCCGGCTTCGGAGAGCCGTGCGTCGGTGATGAAATGCGCGAAAGAAGTCTCGCTCCGTGTGGACCGAGAGCGGCGTATGGTCGAGGTGCGGGCATTTTTCCCGGAGATCGTTGAAAAATCGCTTTTGTATGCGCTCGAGGGCGAATTGGCGGCTGCGCATACGCTGAATTCCGTGCGGATTTTCCCGCGTTATCCGGCGGAAAAGTTTACAAAAAATTATATGACCGAGGTTTTGACTGAAACAGAGCGTGTCGGTACTGTATCTCGGGGCTTTTTTCATTATGCGGATATAGAAGTTTCGGAGTCCTGTATTCGCATCCGCGTTCCGTTTGGCGCGGGAGGGATCGGAATCCTTGATATGGCGCGGACGGCAGATGTGATTGCCGGAATTATCAAAAGCGAATTTTCATTAGATTTTAAAGTGGAAATTCTCTCGAGCGAGGATCCCGCTTATATAGAAAGCGTTCGGAAAAACGTGTTTGAAGGAGACTTTCGCCGTTTGGATGCAGATATTGCGCGTGCGCTAGCCGCAGAGCAGGCGCCGCCCGAGCCAAACGGCGCGCCGGTGCAGCCTGAGCGCCTGCCGATGGCGGATACGCTGAACAGCGAAGCGCTCGACGGCGAACAGCTTGGCGATGCGCTGTTTAAAAGCGGCTTTATGCTATTTGACACTCGGGAGAGCCGTCAGGTGCTCGGCGAGGAATTTTTGTTTGCCGCGCCGACGCCGATGCGGCGGTTGCAAAAATCGACCGGCACGCATTTGATTATGGGCAAGGTTTTTTCAGTGGATACCCGAGAGACCCGCCGGGGCGATAAAATCAATGTCAGCATCGGGATCACCGACGGAGATTCGTCTATTTTCCTGCGCGGCGTTTACCTTACAGAGGAAATCGAATTTGTCTCCGAAATCAAAATCGGCCGGTGCTATGCCGTATACGGCCGGCTGCGCATGGATACTTTCACAAATGAAAACGTGATGCGTCCGCAGCACATTGCGCAGATTGCCGAGGTGCTGCGCGAGGATCGCGCGCCGCAAAAACGGGTGGAACTGCATTTGCACAGCGTCATGTCTCAGATGGATGCGATTATTAGTCCTGCCGATGCGATCGCGGCTGCCAAGCGTTTTGGGCACCCGGCCATCGCGATCACCGATCACGGAAACGTGCAGTCCTTTCCGGAAATGATGCTGGCCGCCGAAAAACAGGGCGGCGTCAAGGTCATATATGGTATGGAGGCGTACTTTGTCGACGATACCGCGCGTGCGGTATACGGCGATCTTGCAGGCGCGACGCTGGAAGATGAATTTATAGTATTTGATATTGAAACTACGGGGCTTTCGGTAGCAAACTGCGGCATTACCGAAATCGGCGCGGTGAAGATTCAGGGCGGGCAGGTGCTTGCGCGTTACAATACGTTTGTCAATCCGGGCATGCCCATTCCGCAGAATATCACCGAATTGACCGGCATCACCAACGAGATGGTCGCCGATGCGCCGGGGATTGAAAAAGCCATTCCGGACTTTCTCGATTTTGTCGGAGAGCGCCTGCTGATTGCGCATAATGCCAATTTTGATATAAGCTTTATCCGGGCGGCCGCCGAGAAGCTTCATATACCGTTTCGCAATCCTTATATGGACACGGTCGCCCTTTCGCGCTTCGCGAATCCGGATCTGAAGCGGCATAGATTGGATACGCTCGCCGAGTATTATGGACTGGGCGATTTCAATCACCACCGCGCCTGCGACGATGCCGAGATGCTGGCCAATATCTTTTTCAAAATGGCCGAAAAATTGAAAAACGAAGGCATTGCGGATCTTGAACGGATCAACAGCGCGATGAGCGAAAGCGCGGATCCTTTGAAGCTTCGTACATATCATCAGATCCTGCTGGTAAAAAATTTGACTGGCCTCAAAAATCTGTATAAGCTCATTTCGATGAGTTATCTCAATTATTACCGGCGTAATCCGCGCATTCCCAAAACGGTGCTTGAGCAATATCGCGACGGGCTTCTGATCGGATCAGCCTGCGAGGCGGGAGAACTGTTTCGTGCGGTGCTTGACGGCCGTTCACAGGAGGAAATTGAAAAAATTGCGGAATTTTATGATTATCTGGAAATTCAGCCGGTCTGCAACAACCGCTTTCTTATTGCGGAGGGAAAAGTGGCGGACGACGAAGGGCTTCGCGCGCTGAATCGGAAAATCGTCGCTCTGGGGAAAAAACTTGGAAAGCCTGTCGTTGCAACGTGCGACGCGCATTTTTTGAACCGGGAGGATGAGATCTATCGAAAAATTTTGCTTTCTGGCTTGAAATTTTCGGATGCCGACCGCGATGTGGGGCTGTATTACCGCACGACCGAGGAAATGCTGGAGGAATTCAGCTATCTCGGAGAGGAAACCGCGTATGAAGTTGTGGTGGCGAATACCAACCGCATCAATGACATGATCGAGGAAATCCGTCCGATTCCAAAGGGCACCTATACGCCGAATATGGAGGGCGCAGAGGAGGATCTTCAGCGCATGTGCTGGGAGCGCGCGCGTTCCATTTACGGCGAAAAACTTCCGGAAATTGTGGAAAAGCGCCTCGCCAAGGAGTTGGATTCCATTATCAAGCATGGCTTTGCGGTGCTCTATATGATTGCGCAGAAGCTGGTCGCCTACAGTGAGAGTCAGGGATACCTGGTAGGCTCCCGCGGTTCGGTCGGCTCCTCTTTTGTCGCTTCGATGGCAGGAATTTCGGAAGTCAATCCGCTGCCGCCGCACTATGTTTGTCCGAAATGCAGGCACAGCGAATTTTTTACCGACGGTTCAGTCGGTTCCGGCTTCGATCTGCCGGACAAAAACTGTCCGGTTTGCGGCGCGCTTTATCATGGTGACGGCCACGACATCCCGTTTGAGACGTTCCTCGGTTTTTACGGGGATAAATCGCCAGATATCGATTTGAACTTTTCGGGCGATGTGCAGGGGCGCGTGCATAAATACACAGAGGAACTGTTCGGCAGTGAAAATGTGTTCCGCGCGGGGACGATCGGGACCTTGGCTTCAAAAACTGCGTTTGGATTTGTTTCAAAATATCTGGAGGAGCGCGGCGTTTCTCTTTGCCGTGCGGATGTGGATCGCCTTGTGGCGGGCTGCGTCGGCGTCAAACGGACGACTGGCCAGCATCCGGGCGGAATCATCGTCGTTCCGAAAGAGTACAGCATTTATGATTTTACGCCCGTGCAGCATCCGGCAGATGATCCGAATTCCAATATTGTGACGACGCATTTTCAGTTCTCTTATCTGCATGATACGATTCTGAAGCTTGACGAACTGGGACATGATATGCCGACCAAATATAAAATGCTGGAAAAATATACGAATACCAGCGTCATGGATGTAAAAATGAACGACCGATCGGCTTATGAACTGTTTTTGTCCTGTGCGCCGCTTGGCGTGACGCCGGACGATATCGGCTGCCCGCTCGGCACGCTCGGCTTGCCTGAGATGGGCACGCGCTTTATCCAAAGCGTGCTGGTGGATGCCAAACCGCAGAACTTTGCCGATCTTTTGCAGATTTCCGGCCTGACGCATGGCACCGACGTTTGGCTCGGAAATGCGCAGGATCTGATCCGCGCCGGAACCTGTACGATTTCGGAGGTAGTGGGCACACGTGACGGCATCATGCTTTATTTGATCCGGCATGGGCTTGACAATGGACTGGCCTTTAAGATTATGGAGTCGGTGCGTAAGGGAAAAGGGCTCACGCCCGAATGGGAGCAGGAAATGCTGGCGCACGATGTGCCCGAGTGGTATATCGCATCCTGCAAAAAAATTAACTATATGTTTCCGAAAGCGCATGCCGCGGCGTACGTGATGAGCGCGATCCGCCTGGCGTGGTATAAAATTTATTATCCGATGGAATTTTATGCCGCTTATTTTACGGTGGCGCCCGGCGGCTGCGACGGTGAGATCGTTATGCGCGGCCGCGGTGCGGTTTCGGCTAAGATCGACGAGCTTTCCGCGAAAGAGGATGCAACGCAGAAAGATGCTGAAATGGTCACCGCTTTGCAGCTCGTTCGTGAAGCGCTTGCGCGCGGCGTTCAGTTTTTGCCTGTGGATTTGTATAAATCGGACGCCGCTGCGTTCCTGCCGGAAAATGGGAAAATCCGGCTTCCGTTCTCGTCTCTCGGCGGTCTTGGGGAGACGGCTGCGCAGAAAATCGCGGAGGCACGCGGAGAGGGAGAATTTTTCTCAATTGAGGAGCTTCGCGAGCGCGCGCAGCTGAATAAAAGCGTGGTGGAGATTTTGTCTCGCAACGGCGTTTTGGACAATTTAAGCGAAACCAATCAGTTTTCTTTCTTTTGAGGGCTTTTTCTTCAAAAACGGTTTACAAAATCCATCTTATAGTATAAAATAGAAACGGCAGAAAAGATTGGGTTGAAAGGTGTTAACAGAATATGGCGGATGCAAAGCAACCAAAATACAGGCGTGTGCTCCTCAAACTATCCGGCGAGGCGCTGGCCAAGGACGCGGACGGTATTTTCAATCACGGATTTATAGACGAGATTGCGGCGGTCGTTAAAAAATGCGTGGATGCCGGCGTAGAAGTCGGCGTTGTGGTCGGTGCGGGTAATATCTGGCGCGGGCGGCAGGGCGTGAATATGGATCGCGTGCGGGCAGATCATATGGGGATGCTGGCTACGGTTATCAATGCGCTTGCGCTTCAGGATGCGTTTGAACGCGCGGGCGTGACGACCCGTGTCATGACGGCCGTAGAAATGAAAGCGATGGCAGAACCCTATATA
This sequence comes from uncultured Eubacteriales bacterium, assembly GCA_958352145.1. Classification (GTDB taxonomy): domain Bacteria; phylum Bacillota; class Clostridia; order Oscillospirales; family CAG-272; genus UMGS902. The sequence continues at coordinate 2,586 of CATWNM010000053.1, read as the reverse complement.
CGCAATCGTGCCGTTCGTCACTTGGAAAAGGGCAGGGTTACGATTTTCGGCTGCGGCCTGGGCTCTCCGTATTTTTCGACGGATACCGCAGCGGTGCTTCGCGCGGCGGAGATCAATGCGGACGTCGTGCTGCTGGCGAAAAATATTGACGGCGTATATACCGCCGATCCGCGCAAAGACGCAAACGCGACAAAAATTGACAAAATCACATATCAGGAGATCCTGTCGCGCGGACTGGCGGCAATGGATTCCACGGCAACGTCCTTTTGTATGGACAATCACATACCGATACTTGTATTCGGTCTCGACGATCCGGACAATATTTATAAGGCTGTCATGGGCGAGGAGATCGGTACGATTGTAAAGTAAAATTTGGAGGCGGACAAATGAAACTTGATACCAAAGAATATGAAAGCAAAATGCAGAAAACCATCGCGTCGCTCCGGCAGAACCTCGGCACGATTCGCGCGGGCAAAGCAAGCCCCGACGTGCTTGCGCGCGTGACGGTGGATTATTACGGCACGCCTACGCCGGTTTCGCAGATGGCGGCGGTGCAGATTCCCGATCCCCGCACGCTTGTGATTGCCCCATGGGATGCAAGTACGCTAAAAAATATTGAAAGGGCGATTTTGGCGTCGGATGTTGGTATTACGCCGCAAAATGACGGCAAAGTGTTGCGGCTGGCGTTCCCGCAGCCGACCGAAGAACGCCGCCGCGAGCTTGTCAAACAGGCGGCAAAGCTCTGCGAGGAGGCAAAGGTGGCCGTCCGCAATGTGCGCCGTGAGGCGAATGACAAAACGAAGGAAATGAAGAAAAACAGCGAGATGACTGAGGATGAAGCGAAGGCAAGTGACAAAGCGGTTCAGGATTTGACCGACCGGTTTATTAAGGAAATCGACACGATAGCGGCTGAAAAGGATAAGGAGATCATGTCGATTTAAGCGTTTGTGCACGCTTTGTTGGGTATTTTGTGGGCTGAAAGACGCGTCTTTCAGCCCGATTTGCTAAGAGGAAATTATGTTTTTTAAGCGGAAAGAACATCATGTGAAAGCCGACGGGCGGCTTCGGCATATCGCGTTTATTATGGACGGCAACGGCCGGTGGGCGAAGAAACGTTCGATGCCGCGCGAGTACGGGCATGTAAACGGCGCCAAAAATTTTAAAAAGGTCATACGCTATTGCGGCGACATTGGCATCAAGATCATTACCGTTTACGCTTTTTCTACGGAGAACTGGAAACGTCCAAAGCATGAAGTGGACGCGATATTGGGACTTTTGTCGGACTACATAGACGACGCGGTCGCTTCAATGGAGGAAAATAATATCCGGCTGGTTTTTCTCGGCGATAAAAGCATCTTTCCCGAAACGCTGCAAAAAAAGATCGCCAATGTGGAAAAAATGTCCGAGCAAAAAGAACTGCTTTTAAATATCGCGCTGAATTACGGTTCGCGCGCAGAACTCGCGCATGCCTGCAATGTGCTGATTGAACGCGGTGCAAGTCATGTGACCGAGGCGGACGTCGCGGCCGCGCTCTATACCGCACATTGCCCCGATCCGGATTTAATCGTGCGAACGGGCGGCGATATCCGGCTGTCCAATTTTTTGCTCTGGCAGGCGGCGTATGCGGAGCTTTATTTCACAGATACGCTTTGGCCGGATCTCGCTCCGCATGAAATCGATAAAATTGTGGATGAGTTTTACAGGAGAAAACGCCGCTATGGCGGACTTTGAATATGCTGGTTAGAATTCTTACGGGTATATGCCTGCTTTTGGCGGCACTGCCTATCCTTTATTGGTCGGATACCTTTTTGCTTGTGCTTGCCGTTTCTCTTTTGTCCTTTGGCGCGGTTTTTGAAATGCTGCGCTGCCTTGGCGTACACAAAAATTTTGCGCTGTCCCTTCCGTCCTATGCGATCGCGCTGACGGTTCCCGCTATAACCCGGCTGATTTCGGGCGTCGATTTTGACGGACTGATCTTATTTGCGCTGGTTTATGTGTACGGTCTCTATGTGCTTGCGCACGCGATGTTTTCGAAAGGAAAAATTCCTTTTTCTTTGGCGTCGCGGGTGTTTTTGAGCACCGCATATATCGTGTGCGGTTTTTCCTGCCTGATCGCTACCCGAGATTTGAAAGAGCACGGCTTGTTTTTTTTGATTATGATCGTCGTTGTGGCTTTTGCTACGGATATTTTCGCTTACTTTTCAGGGATGCTTTTCGGACGGCGTAAACTGATTCCCGAGGTCAGCCCGAAGAAGACCGTGGAGGGCGCGATTGGGGGAACGCTGATTTCGGCAGCCGCCTTTGTGGGCTGCGGCGTTTTGTACGCCCGGTGGTTTGACACGGCGCGGCCGCATATCTTGTCGCTTTTTTTGTGCGGCGCGGCGATTTCGGTGGTGGCGCAGATTGGAGATCTGATCGCATCTTTTATCAAGCGGGAATGTGGAATCAAGGATTACGGAAAGATTTTTCCAGGTCATGGCGGAATCATGGATCGGTTTGACAGTGTGATCGCCGTTGCGCCGGTCATGTATCTTCTGCTTGCCAATCCATCCATGCTTTCTATATTTAAATAAGGGGAAATGGTGT
>CATWNM010000052.1 GCA_958352145.1 uncultured Eubacteriales bacterium | reverse complement strand
AGTCGTATATGCCCTGCTTTTTGTGCGGAGAAACTGCCGCGCATGCTTTTGCCGCAGCTTGCGGCGCGCCTGTATATTCGTTCTCGCATCAGTGTGGTCATATCGCGGCGGCATTGCTTTCCGGGGATATATGGAAGATCGCGGAGCGTACGTTTCTTGCGTTCCATGTTTCGGGCGGGACAACCGAGGTTTTGCGATGCGCGCCCGCGTCCCTTGGCTTTAAAACGGAGATCGTCGGGGGAACCATGGATCTTAGCGCCGGGCAGGCGATTGATCGCGCGGGCGTGATGATGGGCATGCCGTTTCCCAGCGGCCGCATGATGGAAATCGCCGCAAGCGGATTTTCCGGAATGCTGCCGCATGCGAAAATCAGCGTGGATGGGATGCGTTGCAATTTTTCCGGACTTCAAAATTTGTCGCAAAAACTGTATCATGAAAGTGGAAGCAGAGAAATGACCAGCGCGTTTGTGCTGGATTTTATTGGCCGGACGCTTTTTGAAATGGCGCTTGCGGCTCGGAAAAGTTTCGGCGCGCTGCCGATTCTTTTCGGGGGCGGCGTGATGAGCAATCAGCGACTGCGCGCGATGCTCGCACCGCTTGGCGGCGTGTATTTTGCCGAGCCGTCGCTCGCTGCAGATAATGCTGTCGGTATTGCGGAGCTTGCCCGGCGCGCATATCAGCAAAGGGGGTAGGCGCAATGGATACGTTTGACGGTTCGGTTGCTTTTTCGCCGGCGCCGGCCGGCGGCGCGGTTACGGTCACGCAGTTGAACGAGTATATTCGGGCGCAGATGGACGCGGACGCTTTTCTTTCCCGCGTTCTTGTCAAAGGGGAAATTTCCAATTTTACCAATCACTATAAAACCGGTCATTTTTATTTTACGATCAAAGACGAAAAAGCGTTGATCCGGGCGGTCATGTTTCGTTCTTCCGCTTCTAAGCTTGCTTTTGTTCCTGAAAACGGCATGAAGATTTTGGCGCGCGGCCGGGTTTCGGTGTTCCCGCGGGACGGGCAGTATCAACTGTATTGCGACGGTATGCAGCCCGACGGTGTCGGCGCACTGTATTTTGCGTTTGAACAACTGAAAAAAAAGTTGGCGGCCGAAGGGCTGTTTGACGAATCGCGGAAACGTCCGCTTCCGAAAATTCCGACGCGGGTGGGGGTGATTACCTCGCCGACCGGCGCGGCGATTCGGGATATCGTGAATATTTTGGGACGCAGGTTCCCTTATGCGCGGATTTTTCTATATCCTGCGCTGGTTCAGGGCGCTGAGGCGGTTCCTTCTCTAATTGCGGGAATGGAATATTTCAACCGCACGCAGAGCGCCGATGTGATCATCATCGGGCGGGGGGGCGGCTCTATTGAAGATCTTTGGGCTTTCAATGACGAAGCGCTTGCCAGAGTGATTGTCGGCTCGAAGATTCCGGTCATTTCAGCGGTAGGGCACGAAACCGATTTTACCATTTGTGATTTTGTTGCGGACCGCCGCGCGCCGACGCCTTCCGCCGCTGCGGAATTGGCCGTGCCCGAGACGCATGAACTTATGCACAAGATCGGCAACATTATCGGCAGGATGTCGCTTTTGGTTGGCCGGCAGACGGCGCATGGCCGTCAGGTGCTCGACTTTTACGCAAAGCAGGGCATTTTTGCGCACCCGGAGCGCATGTTTGAAGACCGTAAAATGCAGCTTCTGCTGCTTGGCCGTCGTCTGGATGGCGCCGCAAGCGGCGCGCTTACAGGTACCCGTCACCGCTTGGCTCAAAATACGGCAAAGCTGGAGGCGCTCAGCCCGCTTGGAATTTTAACGCGCGGCTATTCGGTGACGACGCTCGAAAACGGTAAAGTGCTTTCTCCGGTAAAGGAGGCGTCTGTCGGGGCGCCGGTCTTTATCCGTCTGCGGGACGGCGCCGTGCGCGCGACTGCGGATGAAATCATGGATTTAAAGGAGAACGGATAATGGCAGAGGATATGACGTTTGAGGTAGCTATGGCACGTCTTGAAGAAATTGTGCGCGCGCTCGAAAACGGCGGAGAGGGATTGGATCGATCGCTCGGCCTGTTTGAAGAAGGAATCGGGCTGGTCAAGTTTTGCAATACAAAGCTCGAGGGCGCCGAGCAAAGAGTAAAAATGTTGTCCGTCGGAGAAAACGGTGAAGTAACGGAAACCGATTTTTCGGGAGGCGAGCGGTAATGGAAGCGCTTCGCAGCAGGATTAAGGAAAATGAGAAGCTTGTGTCCGACGCGCTTGCCGCCTATTTTGCGGCGCGTTCCGGAACGGCCTTGTATCAGGCGATGGAATACAGCGTTGTAAACGGTGGGAAACGCATTCGCCCCTTTTTAACGCTTGAGTTCTGCCGCTTGTTCGGTGCGCCGGCAGAGGCGGCATTGCCTTATGCCTGCGCGATCGAAATGGTGCACAATTTTTCGCTGATCCACGATGATCTTCCGTGTATGGACAATGACGATCTGCGGCGCGGACAGCCGACCTGTCATAAAAAGTTTGGCGAGGCGCAGGCTCTGCTTGCAGGAGACGCTTTGATCTTTTCCGCTTTTGCATGCATGGCGGCTGCGCCCGGACAGAGCGCCGGTTCGAAAGTACAGGCGGTGCAAATTTTAAGCGAGGCTGCGGGGGCCGACGGCATGTGCGAGGGGCAGATGCTCGATATGGAGAGCGAAAGCCGCAGGATTCCGTTTGAGCGGCTGCTTTCGCTGCATGCGCATAAGACCGGCGCGCTGATGCGCGCGGCCGCGCAGCTTGGCGTTACTGCGGCTTCCGGAGATGCCAAAGCGCTGGAGGCGGCGGGACTTTACGGGGAGAAAATCGGCCTCGCGTTTCAGATTGTGGATGATATTTTGGATGCGACAGCGACGACAGAAACGCTTGGAAAGCCGGCCGGCAGCGATGTAAAAAATCATAAAACAACTTTTTTGTCCTATATGAGTGTAAAAGAAGCGGAGATATATGCCAAGCGCGTTTCTGAGGAAGCGTGCGCGGCTGTGCGCGGTTATGCGGGTGCGGATTTGCTGTGCGCGCTGCCCGAATATCTGCTTTTTCGAATGAATTGATGCGTTTGGATGTTTTTTTGGTGGAAAACGGATATGCGGCCAGCCGTCAGCGCGCCCGGCTGCTGATTGATTCCGGCTGCGTTTTCTACAACGGCGCGCCTGCAAAAAAAGCGGCACAGGCCGTTTTGGCCGGGGACGCGGTTGAGGTGACGGGACTGCCGCTTGCGTATGTGAGCCGCGGCGCGTTGAAACTGAAAGCCGCATTTGAAGTGTTTTCTCTATCGGCAGACGGCTGCGCCGTGCTGGACATTGGCGCGTCAACCGGCGGCTTTACCGAATATTTTCTGGAACGGGGTGCACGCCTTGTATACGCAGTGGACGCAGGCAGCGGGCAGCTTGCCGAAAAGCTTTTGCGGGATACGCGCGTGATTTCTATGGAGAAATACAATGCGCGCGCGCTCGATCCAACAGATTTTCCTGAGCCGCCCTCGATTGCGGCGATCGATGTTTCCTTTATCTCGCAAACGCTGATTTTGCCGGCGGCTGCGCGCGTTTTGGCGCCGTGTTCTATTTTAGTCAGCTTGATTAAACCTCAGTTTGAAGCGGGACGGGCTTATGTTGGGAAGGGTGGCATTGTGCGTTCTTCCGCCGCGCGTGTTCTGGCGATCCGGCGGGTGTTGGCATCCGCGGCGGAGAGCGGTTTTTCGTTTTGCGGCTTGATCGCTTCTCCGATTGCCGGAGGGGACGGCAATACAGAATATCTCGCCTGCTTTTCTAAAGGGGATGCTCTGCCGGTTGTTTCCGAGCCGTCCGATGAGAGACTTGCGCGGACGGTTGGACAAAAATAAGTTTTTGAGGTGCGATATGAGACGGGTAGCGGTTGTGCCTACGATCCGTAAGCAGGAAGATACGCTGTATACGGCAAAGACGGTCGCAAAGCTTCTTAGCTGCGCTTTTGAAGTCTGGATGGATCAGATGTATTCAAATTCTTCTTTTGCGCAGGGCGTGCGGTTTGCTGCCGGCGACAGCGTTTATGCCAATTCGGACTGGATCGTGGTGCTCGGCGGCGACGGCTCTATGCTGCGTGCCGCCAAGAGCGCGGTGCGGCATAATATCCCTTTGATCGGCATTAATTTGGGGCGTCTTGGATATACTGCCGAACTTGAAAAAGATGAATTGGAATTGCTTGAAAAAATCGGCAGAAACGAGTATAGTATAGAGAGACGTATGATGCTTTCGGTTTTGCGGGTGGATCCGGCAGGGCGGCGTACGATTTGTGAAAGCGCTCTAAATGATGTCGTCATTGCCCGAGGCGGCTATTCCAAGATTGTGGATCTCAAGCTTTGCGCGGACGGAAAATCCGTTCGTACGATCCGTGCGGACGGGATCATTTTTGCAACGCCTACAGGATCGACCGCCTATTCGATGACGGCCGGGGGGAGCGTTCTGGATCCGACGCTCGAGTGCATCTGCGCCACGCCGATCTGTCCGCTGTCCAGGTATGCGCGGCCGATCGTATTTTCCGGAAACAGCGTATTGGAGCTTGAAAATGTGGGCGAGCGCGGCGTTTTTGTCGGCGTAACGGTAGACGGCTCGGAAACGCTTCCGCTTGCGCAGGGGGAAAAAATCGTGATCCGGCGTTCGGATTTGCACGTACAGATGCTCACATTGAAAAACGACGGCTTTTTCGGCGTGCTAAACAATAAACTTTCCGAATACGAACTGAAAAACTAAAGGCGGGGTGAGGATGTGAAAAGCCAGCGGCAGCAGAAAATTTTGGAGTTGATTGCGGAGTATGAGATCGAAACGCAGGAGGAATTGATTTTTTATCTCAGCAAATTCGGTTTTGAAGCGACGCAGGCGACGATCTCGCGCGATATACGGGAACTCAAGCTGACAAAAGTTACCAGCAGCGCCGGAAACTATAAATACGCCGTTCAGGGAGAACCTGCCGCTTTAAACAATACGCCGAAATTCAACGGCGCGCTGATCGATTCCATTACGAAGGTGGCGTATTCCGGCAATATTATCGTCCTGAAAACCTTTCCGGGCTTGGCCAATGCCATTGGAAGCGGAATCGACGCCATACATTCACCGGATATTCTCGGCTGCGTGGCTGGGGATGATACTGTGATCGTCGTGTTGTCCTCAGAAAAGGCTGCAAAAGACGTATGCGACAAAATCAAGCATATGATGCGTTCGGTTTGACAGAAATTTGGGAGGTGCGTGCATGCTCGCTTCGCTGCACATTGAAAATATTGCGGTCATTAAATGCGTGGATATTGATTTTTCCGCCGGTTTTACAGCTTTGACTGGAGAAACCGGCGCAGGAAAATCGATTTTGATTGACAGCATCAATTTCCTTTTGGGCGCGCGCAGCAGCCGGGATATTCTTCGGAGCGGCGAGGAGCGGGCGTTGGTCAGCGCGTTGTTTTTCGGCTTTTCTCCGGCGGACGCGGCGGAATTTGCCAAGCATGAGATCGAGCCGGACGAGGATGGAAATTTGCTGATCAGCCGGACTATGAACGCGGAAGGGCGTACGCAGAGCCGGATTAACGGGCGGCCTGTTAATTCCAATACTCTTCGGGAAATCGCGCCGCGCCTTTTGAATATTCACGGGCAGAATGACAGCCTTCAATTGCTGAATGCGGAAAATCACGTGCTGCTTTTGGATGCGTATGCGCAGAACGAGCCTTTGAGGGACGCGTTTTCAGCGTGTTATGCGCGTGCAAAAGAATCAAAACGCGCGCTTGCAGCGTTGCTTGCGGACGATGCCGAAAAGACAAAGCGGATGGCTGATCTTGGACATGACATCCATTTATTGGAATCGGCTAAAATCATGCCGGGCGAGCGGGAAAAGCTGATGGCGCAGAGAACGCTGGTTCAAAATGCGGAAAAAATATCTCGGCAAACCGCGTTTGTTTACCGCGCGCTCAAAGGTGCGGAGAAGGCCAATGCCGCTTATATTTTGGATCGGTGCGCCGCGGCGCTGTCGCAGATTGCCGATACGGCGCCGCAGGCTGAGGCGCTTGCCGCACGGCTGCGGGACATGAAATATGAGGTCGAGGATATCGCCGAGACGGTTTTTGATTTTACGGGAGATATTTCGGAGGATCCGAGCGCACGGCTCGATCAGATCGAAGCGCGGCTGGAACGTATCGAAAAGCTGGAGAAACGTTTTGGAACGGATGAGGCGGGGCTTATCGCGCTGCTGATTCAAAAGAAAAGCGAGTTTTCAAGCCTTTCTTCTATTGATGAAGCGGTTGCCGACGCAAGGGAACAATGCGCGCAAGACGAAAAGGCGGCAAAGGAGGCCGCCGCGTCTCTGACAGCCTCAAGGCGCGAGGCCGCTCGGACGCTTGTTCCGCTGGTTCGGCGAGAACTGGAATTTTTGGATATGGAAAAAGTCGCATTTGAGATCGCGGTCGAAAGCGGCGGCGCGATGAATTCTATAGGGGCGGATGTCGTAGAATTTTTGATCTCGGTCAATCCCGGCGAGCCGCCGAAATCCATTTCTAAAATTGCGTCGGGCGGCGAACTTGCCCGAATCGTGCTGGCGGTAAAAAGCGTCTTTGCCAATGCGTTTTCCGTAAAGACGGCGATTTATGACGAGATAGACACGGGCGTTTCTGGGAAAACTGCCCGAAAGATCGGGATCCGGCTAAAACAGGGCGCGCGCTCGACGCAGACGATTTGCGTGACGCACTCGGCGCAGATCGCTTCTCTTTCGGATCATCATTTGCTGATTCGAAAGAAGCATTCGGATACCGGCCGCGCGGAGACGACGGTTGAACCGCTTGGGTATGAAGCTCGTGTGCGGGAAATCGCGCGTATACTCGGCGGCGTTACGGTCAGTGAAAATATGCTGATTTCGGCGCGCGAACTGATTGACGAAGGAAAAAATTATTAAAAATACGCATACAATGATAAAAGTTACGGGAGTACCAAAATGACAGTATTTGAAGAATTAAAGGCCAGAGGGCTTTTAGCGCAGCTAACTGACGAAGCGGAGATCCGGGATTTGATCAATGCAGGCAAAGCGACGTTTTACATCGGGTTTGACTGCACGGCGGACAGCTTGACGGCGGGACATTTTATGGCGCTGTCGCTGATGAAGCGCCTGCAGATGGCGGGCAATAAACCGATCGCGCTGATTGGCGGAGGCACCACAATGATCGGCGACCCGTCCGGGCGAACCGATATGCGTAAAATGCTGACCCGAGAAGATATTGAGCATAACGCCGAGTGCTTTAAAAGGCAAATGAGCCGTTTTATTGATTTTTCAGACGACAGAGCGATTATGGCCAACAATGCCGACTGGCTGCTGGGGTTGAATTATGTTGATCTTTTGCGCGAAGTCGGCGCTTGCTTTTCGGTCAACAATATGCTGCGCGCCGAGTGCTACAAGCAAAGAATGGAAAAGGGACTCAGTTTCCTGGAGTTCAACTATATGATTATGCAGAGCTATGACTTCTATGTTTTGTATCAGAAGTATGGCTGCAATATGCAGTTTGGCGGCGACGACCAGTGGAGCAATATGCTCGGCGGCACGGAACTGATCCGCCGGAAGCTCGGCAAGGATGCGTACGCAATGACGATCACGTTGCTGACCGATTCGCAGGGCAAGAAAATGGGCAAAACCGCCGGGAACGCCGTATGGCTGGATCCGAACAAAACCTCGCCTTATGATTTCTTCCAGTATTGGCGAAATGTGGACGACGCCGACGTCATTAAGTGCATGAAGATGCTGACGTTTATGCCGCTTGAAGGGATTGCGGAGTATGAAAAGATGTCAGGCAGCCAGTTGAATCAAGCCAAAGAAAAGCTGGCGCATTCTCTGACGGAACTGGTTCATGGCAAGGACGAGGCTAATCGCGCGCTGACCGCGGCGCGCGCCGTATTTGCCGGCGGCGGTCTTTCGGAAAACATGCCCTCGACGCAGCTGTCAGAGGAGGATTTTGCCGGTGGAAGCATTTCGGTTATCGACATGCTTGTGCGCGCGGGCCTTGCGCCCTCCCGCGGCGAGGCACGCCGGTTGATCCAGCAGGGCGGCGTTTTTGTTTCGGACCGTAAGGTCGGAGCCATTGAC
>CATWNM010000051.1 GCA_958352145.1 uncultured Eubacteriales bacterium | reverse complement strand
GGACGGCTGAAAGACGCGGAAAGGCATTGCTATACTTCGGGCGGACGCAGGGAAAGCGTTGCGGAACACGCCTGGCGCCTGGCGCTGATGGCTTATTTTGTATGTGATGAATTTCCGGCGGCCGACCTTGAAAAAATACTGAAAATGTGCCTCATTCACGATTTGGGCGAAGCGTTTACGGGAGATATTCCCGCTTTTGAAAAGACGCAGGCGGACGAGACACGCGAAGCCGAACTGCTGCATGCGTGGGTGACCGCCTTACCGGAACCGTTTTCTTTGGAGATGACTTCGCTGTATAGGGAAATGGAAGCAAGGGAAACGCTCGAGGCGAAAATTTACAAGGCGCTGGACAGTTTGGAAGCGCTAATACAGCATAACGAATCCGATTTGAAAACATGGCTGCCGTTAGAGTATGATTTGCAGATGACCTATGGGGATGACAAAGTTGAATTTTCGGCATATTTAAAGCGCCTGCGGGAAGAAGCAAGAAAAGACAGCCAAAAGAAAATCGCCCAAATAGGCATATAAAATCAGTCGGTTGAAGCGGTACTTACAGCACGATAAATGTTGCATATGGAGCGAACCTGCGCCGCTTTTGCGGCTTTGCGAAAAGCTTTCTTTTGGAAAAAATTGGGCGGGGAGATTTTATTTGTCCCGTCTGCCGCTAAGATATAGATTCCGCTCTCCGGTCAGTTGACTGCAAAGTGCCGCAAAGCGCGTGCGCGCGGAGGCGGATTCGGGCGCATTTGGATCGAATCCGACCTTTTTTACAGCGCGGAGCAAAATGTTTTTCGGCGTATCGTCTGGATCGGTGAATTCGATTGCCTCTGCCGTATAGCCGCCGGCTTCAAGCCGCAGCAGGCGGAGCGCGTCGGTGAGCGCGTCGCACAGCTTCTTTTTTAGAATTGGATACCGGGTGATGAACGAAAATTCGTCTGTGGTCAGGTTGGCGAGAAGTTCGTGCTGGCAGCAGGGCGTGGATAAGATCACGGAAGCGCCGAGTTCCATGGCTTTGGTAAGCACAATATCGGTTGCAATATCGCAGGCATGTAGGGATAATACCAGATCTACAGGCGTCTCGTAGTGAAAGCGGTCGATATCTGCGGCAAAAAACTGCAGGCCGTCAAAGCCGAGTTTTTCCGCGGTCTCCGAGCAGAAGCCGATCACGTCCTCTTTGCGGTCGATACCGGTCATTTTCACCGTGCGGCCCATGACGGTATGCAGATAGTGGTATGCCGCAAAGCTAAGATAGCTTTTCCCGCAACAGAGATCGAGCACATGAAGTTCTCCTGTCTGCGGCAGCGCTTTATAGATATCTGCGATCTGTTCCACAAAACGATGGATCTGACGGAATTTTGCGTGCTTCTTGTCATAAATTCTCCCGGATGCGTCGGAAATGCCGAGCGCACGCAGAAACGGCTCGTCTCCGCGCAGCAGATACTGCTTTTCCCGGTTATGCGCCAAGGGCTGCGCTTGGGCTTCGTAAGCGCTGACGGCGGCGAGAAATTTTCTTTCGCCAAGGATCGTCTCGCTGCCGCTTTTGGAGCGCTTGTATTCGGCCGCGGCGCCCTCTCCGATCAAGTTAATCTGCGAAAAAGCGGAGGCGGCTTCAGCGATTTTTTCCCGCGCGTCTGCGGGAAAATTTTTATGCATGGCTTTCCCGTTTCGCATTTGGTATTCAAGCTGCAAAAAGAGGCGGCCGTCTTTTGCAAAAAGCCGGCCGGCAGCGCGCAGCACATTCGGGTCCGCGCATTTGGAGAACACGGCTTTTTTTAAAAAGCCGTGTTCTCCTGCGAGTATGAGCAGCGCGCACAGATTCAAAAGCGTATCGGTGGGCATTATTTTTTGTCTCCGTGATTTTGATTTCTCTTCTTTTTAGAAAAAGAGATTTTGTTTTCAGTATGATTGAGCAGGCGCTTGATGTTGTCCCGGTGCATGAAGATAACCAGCGCCGCCACCATAAAGCTGATCAGAACCGGAAAGCCGTGATATCCCCAGGAAGCGAGCTTATAGGTGAGGATCGGATACAGCATCATGCAGATGACGGATCCGAGCGAGACGTATTTTGTACCGGCGACCAAAATCACAAATAGGACGAGCAGGATGAGAAAACAGAGCGGATCAAGGGTCAGGATCATCGCTGCGGTGGTTGCGACGCCTTTGCCGCCTTTGAATTTGAAGAATATCGGAAAAATATGGCCCATGATGCAGAACAAACCGGCAATATAGCCGCCGTTTATTCCGTAAACGAATGCGCCGAAAAACACCGAGGCGGTCGCTTTGAGCATGTCGCAGAGCAGCGTTGCCCCGGCTGCGACTTTCCCGTATGTGCGCAGCATATTGGTCATGCCGGCGTTTCCGCTGCCGTGCTTTCTGATATCGTCTCGGTAAAAGCATTTGGAGATGACCAAGGCAAAATTGACGCTGCCCAGCAGATAGGGAAGTGCGATGCAGAGCAGCGCGCAAAGCGCCGTCACGGCGGTTTTGACGCCGTCGCTTTCTGTTGAACTGATTAGAATTTGATAGAGAGTCGGATTGAACATAACAGCCTCATTTTTTGAAAAGTTTATGCAGGCGGGCACGCATTTCTTTTTTAACCTGTGCGGTTTTTTCGGTGAGAATTTCCACGGCGATTACCTGACCGCAGGCGGTCAACACCGCTCGGACAATGTCGCCTTCACACAGGGTTTCCGGCGTTTTGGGGAAGCGGTATTCCTGCCCCGTATCCGAATAGGCGACGGCGATGCCGCTTTCAATACGGTCTATTCTCAGTTCTTTGTCTGCTTCACACATGATACGCTCCGAATTTTGCATCTGCGTCGGCAAGGCCGCCGGCGCAGCGGAATTCTGCGGCTATTATAGCACAAAGTTTTGCAAAAGAAAAGAGAAGAGAAAAATTTTATATGAATTGACTTTTGCTGCAAAAATTGGTACAATAATACGTTAGTGAATACAAAGTTGCGGAGGCGCTGCGCTTTATGGAAGCGATCAGAAAAGAAATCGAGACTCTGCGAAAGCAGATCGAGCACTATTCCCGCATGTATTATGTTTATGATACGTCCGAAATTTCGGATTTTGAATATGACGCGCTGTTTCGAAAGCTACAAGAATTGGAAGCGGCATATCCGCAGTTTGACGATGCTAATTCTCCGACGAGGCGCGTCGGCGGACAGGTGCTCGACAAATTTGTCAAAGTAACGCATCGGGTTCAGATGGGCAGTCTTGCGGATGTTTTTTCTTTTGAGGAGCTTGATGAGTTTCTTGCGCGCGTGGAAGTGTCCGCGCCGGATGCGCTGTATTCCGTAGAGCCGAAGATCGACGGTCTTTCGGTCGCTCTGACATATGAAAACGGCGCGTTTTCTTTTGGCGCGACGCGGGGAAACGGTTTTGTCGGCGAGGACGTTTCTGGCAATCTTCGTACGATCCAATCGATTCCGCTGCGGCTTTCCGAACCGCTGAGTTTCTGTGTGCGCGGCGAAGTGTACATGCCGCGGGAACGCTTTTATGCGCAGAACGAGGCTCGTCTTCGCGCAGGGCAGCCTCCTTTTGCCAATCCGCGCAACGCCGCGGCCGGTTCGCTTCGGCAGCTGGATTCCAAAATTGCGGCGGAGCGCGGACTGGATATTTTCATATTTAATTTGCAGTGGGGCGATCTGTATTTGGACCGAGAAAATCCGGACAGCCATTTTGAAATGCTCGACCGGCTTGAACAACTCGGTTTTCCGGTTTTGCCGCACCGCATACGGACGCGCGGCTATGATGCGGTCCGGGCGCAGATCGAGGTGCTTGGCGCGCTTCGAGACGCGCTTGCGTTCGATATCGACGGCGCCGTGGTGAAAATTGATTCCATAAATACGCGCGCCCTCGTGGGCGAAGGGGCAGTTACGCCGAAATGGGCGGTCGCATACAAATATCCGCCTGAACAAAAACAGACGAAATTGCTGGATATTACGGTGCAGGTCGGCCGGACGGGCGTTCTCACGCCGAACGCGGTTCTCGAACCCGTTCGCCTCGCCGGTTCCACCGTTTCCCGTGCGACACTGCATAATTTGGACATTATCCGGGAGCGGGATATCCGCATCGGAGACACGGTCGTTGTGCAGAAAGCGGGGGACATCATTCCCGAAATTGTTTCGAGTATTCCGGAAAAGCGCACAGGAAAGGAGAAGCCGTTTGAAATGCCGCGCTTTTGTCCGGCGTGCGGCAGCGCGGTGACGCGGGATGTGGATATGGCCGCGGTTCGCTGTCCGAACGAATTGTGCCCGGCCAAGCGCGCACGCGCCATTTTGCATTTTGCTTCCAAGGGCGCGATGAACATCGACGGACTGGGGCCACAGATTATCGATCTGCTGCTGAAAAACGGACGGATACACGACGCCTCCGATCTCTATTCTCTTCGCGTGGAGGATTTGGAAGATTTGGAGCGCATGGGCGAAAAGTCCGCGCAAAATCTTGTCGAGGCGATCGACCGCTCAAAGCGCGCGGGCTTAGAGCGCTTGATTTTTGCTCTTGGCATTCGGCAGGTCGGCGAGGTGGCCGCCGCCGCAATCGCAGGAAAATACAAAACCCTCGACAATTGCTTTGCAGCAACCGTCGAGGAGCTTTGTGAAATTGAAGATATTGGGGAGATCACCGCAAAGAGCGTGGTGGAATACTTTGCGAGGCCGCAGAGCCGCGTCTTTGCCGATGAACTGAAAGCGGCCGGCGTGCTGACTGAGCGCGTTTTTTCTCCGCGCGGCGAAAAACTTGCCGGGATGACGTTTGTGCTGACCGGCACGCTGCCGACGATGAAGCGCGAGGAAGCCGCGGCGCTGATCGCCCAAAACGGCGGCAAGGTCAGCACAAGCGTATCCAAAAAAACTTCTTATGTGGTCGCCGGAACGGAAGCCGGATCGAAGCTGGAAAAAGCGAACGCGCTCGGCATTCCGGTACTCGACGAGCAAGGACTTCTTGCGCTGTTAAGCTAAATTGAGATAGCGCAGGATCCCATTGTAGATGCCTCTGGCAAACAACTGCGGATTTTCGTTCATGAGGGCAGCGTCGCCCGGGTTTGTGATAAAGCCCATTTCTACGAGTACGGCCGGCATCGCGGTGCGCCGCAGTACGTACAGGCTTGGTCTTGCGAATACGCCGCGGTTGCGCAGGCCGGTCGCGTCGGATAAACTTTGCACGATATCTGTCGCCAGTTCTCCTGCTGAGGAGTCCAGCGCGTAAACATAGGCTTCTGTACCGGAGGCGCTCGGCGCGCTCGATGCGTTTGTGTGCAGGCTGATGAAATAGTTCGCGCCCCAGGAATTGGCGTCTTGGACGCGCGCGGAAAGGCTGGTGGCGTTGCTGGTTCCAAGCGTGGTTTCGGGCGTTGGGCGGGAGAGACGCGCTTCAAGATTTGGATTTGCGTTGATCAGCGCAGCGAGTTCTACGCCGATCTTGTATGTAAGATCCTGTTCACGCAGACCGTTCCCTTCGGCGCCGGCGTTGGGATTTTGGGGATTGTGCCCCTGATCGATATAGATTTTTATAGCCATAAAAACACCTCTTTATAAAATATAGCTTCGTAAGCAGTATATGCGAAAGGCCGGTAAACGGGACGGTATGAAAGAAATACAGAGAATACTTAGCTATGTCCGCCGTGCGGCGGAGGATTATGATATGATTCATGCGGGCGACCGGATCTGCGTCGGAGTATCTGCGGGAAAGGATTCGCTGACGCTGCTTGCCGCGCTCACCGAACTGCGCCGGTTTTATCCGGCGGACTATACGCTGTGCGCGGTTACGGTGGATCTGGGCTTTGCGGGTGCGGATTATTCGGGAATCGAAGCGTTTTGCCATGCCTTGGATGTGCCGTACAAAGTCGTGCCTACCGAGATCGGAAAAGTGGTATTTGATATTCGGAAAGAAACCAATCCCTGCTCGCTTTGCGCGAAGATGCGGCGCGGCGCGCTGCACGGCGCTGCGCGTGAGCTTGGCTGCACGCGCGTTGCGCTCGGCCATCATTTCGACGATGCGGTTGAAACTTTTATGCTCAATCTGTTTTACGAAGGAAGGATCGGCTGCTTTTCTCCGGTTACATATTTATCGAACACGCAGCTTTATCTGATTCGCCCGATGATCTATGTGCCGGAAAAAACGATCCGCTATTTTGCGGGGAAAGCGGCGCTTCCTGTAACGAAGAGTTTATGTCCGGCCAACGGCAATACGGAGCGTGAAACGATGAAAAATCTCCTGCGCTGCTTGGAGCGGGAGAACAAAGGGCTGCGGCACCGCATTTTCGGTGCGATGCAGCGCGGCCATGTAGATGGCTTTACGGAGACGGGCCGACTTCCGGCCGAAGATTGAAGCGGGTATTTTTAGGAGAAGCATATGAAGATTGCAGTCATAGGAAGCGGCAGATGGGGGACGTTTATCGCGTGGTATCTGGATAATATCGGCCATGAAGTGACGCTTTACGGAAAGGCGGATTCTCTGCATATGGCGCAGCTGCTCGCCAAACGCACAAACGGACTTGTTGCGCTGGGCGATCGTATCCGGCTTGTAACCGATCTGTCCTGCCTTTGCGATGCAGAATTGATCGGGATTTCCATTGGCTCTCAGGGGCTTCGGGCGCTTTGCGGGGAACTTCGGAGAGCGGGACTTGACACAAAACCGCTCATTCTCTGTATGAAGGGGATTGAGATAGAAACCGGCATGCGGCTCAGCGAGGTCGTTGCTTCAGAACTTCCAAAAGCGCCGGCGGCGGTTTGGCTCGGACCTGGACATGTGCAGGAATTTGTGCGGGGTATACCGAACTGCATGGTGATCGATTCTCTGGACGAAGCGTTTAAGCAAAGGCTTGTCGAAGCATTTTCCAGCCGTCTGATCCGCTTTTATTATGGCGGCGATCTGATCGGCAACGAGATCGGCGCGGCGGCAAAAAATGTAATCGGCATTGCAGCCGGTATGCTGGACGGGCTGGGGCTTTCGTCGCTGAAAGGCGCACTGATGTCGCGCGGCGCACGAGAAGTGGCGCGCCTCATCTGCGCTATGGGTGGGAATGAGCTTTCGGCTTACGGATTGTGCCACCTCGGCGATTATGAAGCGACGGTGTTTTCTCCTTACAGCCATAACCGGCAATTTGGGGAGTCTTTTGTCCGGGGTGAGGCGTACAGCGATCTCGCCGAGGGATATTATACAGTCCGTGCCATGATAAAACTCGGCCAGGAATACGGCGTGGATCTGCCGATCTGCGAGGCGGTGTACGCTGTGCTGTATACGCATGCAAAGCCGCAGCGGGCGCTGGAAGCGCTCTTTCAGCGCAGCTTGAAAGGGGAATTTTTATAATGTCTCTTTTTTCACGGTTTTCAAAAAAGAACACCGAATCTCTCGCGTATAAACAGCGTATGGCGGCGTTGATTTCCGATAAGCGGATCCGGTATGTGGGAGAAAAGATCGACGGCGTGGAAGAAATCATCGGCAAGGGCGGAAGCGTCTCGATTCGGGCGGATGAGCTTTTGGTGTTTGCGTCTTCGGACGTCCTTCTGCGCGCAAAAATCGCGCAGGCGCAGATCGCCGAACTTTTGTCCAAGGACGGCGCGGTCATAACCGCGCCTGATTTGGAGCGGAACGGGCAGATGCGCACAATTGTGATTTATTATGTATATTATCGTTAGGAGCTTGCATGAACGGGAAGTATGAAAAAATAAAGGACGCTGTGTTTTCGGTTTTGGGCAAGAAGAGAGCGTTTGTGAGCGCTGTGATCCTGGCCGGCGGCAGCGGTGCGCGGATGGGGCCGGGCGAGCCGAAACAGATGCGGCTGCTTTGCGGAAAGCCGCTGATTGCGCATACGCTTCTTGCGTTTGAGCGGTGTGAATATGTCGATGAGATTGTTCTTGTCGCGCGCGGCGGCGAGACCGGCCGCTATGCGGAAATGTGCGCCCAGTATGGCATTTCCAAGCTGGCAAGGACGGTGGCGGGCGGTAAAACGCGTCAACAGTCGGCAAAACTCGGCTTTGATGCGATCAGCGATGCGGCAGACTATGTCGCGCTGCATGACGGTGCTCGGGCTCTCGTTACACCGGAAGAGATCAAAACGGTTGTGCTGACTGCGTTTGCGCACGGCGCTGCAATTGCGGCCTGCCGCGCGACCGATACCGTAAAGTATGCCGAAAGCGTATTTATAGATCAGACGCTCGAGCGCGAAAAGATTTGGCTGGCGCAGACGCCGCAGGTTTTTCGGGATGAGATCTACCGTGCGGCGGTCTATACGGCTTTGACGGAAAATTTTGAAGCGACCGATGATTCCGCACTGGTGGAACGCATCGGAATTCCAGTGCGCATCGCCGAATGCACAGGCATAAATTTCAAAATTACGTATCCAGAGGATTTGCAGCGGGCGGAATCCATCCTTATGGAGAGGGAGGCGGGGTATGCGGATCGGACAGGGCTATGATGTGCATCGGCTGGTTCCGGAGCGCCGCCTGATTCTCGGCGGCGTTGAGATTCCATATCGCCTTGGGCTGCTCGGGCATTCGGATGCGGATGTACTGCTGCATGCGGTTATGGATGCGCTGCTCGGCGCAGCGGCGCTTGGCGACATCGGACGGCATTTTCCGGATACAGACGCTCGGTATTTGGGCGCTGACAGTCTGGTTTTGCTTGGCCATGTCCGCACGATGCTTGCCGAGCGCGGATACGGCGTTGTGAATGTCGATGCAACCATTCTCGCACAGCAGCCGAAACTTGCAGGGTATACCGGTAAAATGCGGGAAAATATTGCCGCTGTGCTCGGGATTGATTTGGATAGGGTAAACGTAAAAGCG
>CATWNM010000050.1 GCA_958352145.1 uncultured Eubacteriales bacterium | reverse complement strand
CTGACGGACTGCCGCCGAGCGCGCCGTCAAGGTACAGCCGGACGGCAAAGCTTGAATCACAGCCGTACATCGGAAAACTGAGGACTTTTGCGGTTTTTCCGGCGGCTCTGAGCGCTTCGGCAAGCAGTTCGCTCTGCGTTCCCTTGCCGCTGCCGTCCAGACCGTCGATTGAAATTAGTTTGCTCATCGGTCAATTCAGCCTTTCGTCGTTATTGACGACCATTTCCCGGTACTGCGTCTTTGTGATCAAAACCTCGCGCGGTTTCTGACCGTCCGGCGCGCTCACAAATCCGCGCGATTCCATAGTGTCTATGATTTTTGCCGCGCGGCCGTAGCCGATCGACAGTTTTCTCTGCAAAAGAGAGGTAGAAATTTTGCCGAGATCTGTGGCGATTTCCAGCGCGTCGCGCAGCTTTGCGTCCCCGGCGGACGCACCCTCGCCGTCATCCGAGGCGGAAGGCTTTTTCCCGGTTTGGCCGATGGCGCGCGCCTCTCGCTCGATGCTTTCCATCACGTCTTCGTCGTATTCGATCTCGCCCGTACCCCGCTTGATATAGTTTGTGATCTTTTCGACCTCCTCCTCGCTGACGAATGCACCCTGCGCGCGCATCGGCTTGGAGAGTCCGACCGGATAATACAGCATATCGCCGCGGCCGATCAGTTTTTCCGCGCCCGCAATGTCGATGATTGTGCGCGAGTCGACCTGCGACGCGACCGTAAACGCAATACGCGACGGGATATTTGCTTTAATCAGGCCGGTAATGACGTCTACCGAGGGGCGCTGCGTACCGATGATGATATGCATGCCCGCCGCGCGCGCTTTCTGCGCCAGACGGCAGATCGAATCCTCTACCGCGTCGGGCGCGGTCATCATGAGGTCGGCAAGCTCGTCGATGATGATGACCATATACGGCAGCACCTCGAGCCCGCGCGTGCGTGCAATTTCATTATACGTTTCAATTTTGCGCGCGCCCGCGTCTTCAATGAGTTCGTAGCGCCGTTCCATCTCGGTCACCGCCCAGTGCAGCGCGCCCGCCGCTTTTTTCGGTTCGCTCACGACCGGCGTCTGCAAATGCGGAATGCCGTTATATACGTTGAATTCTACTTTTTTGGGGTCGATCAGCATCAGCTTGACCTCCTCGGGCGTGGCCTTGTAAAGGATGCTGGTAATCAGGGAGTTGATGCATACCGATTTGCCCATGCCGGTTGCGCCCGCGATCAAAAGATGCGGCATTTTCGCGATGTCGAAGATGATCGGCGCGCCGCCGACGTCTTTGCCGAGACATACCGTCAGCTTGCTTTTCGCCTCGGTAAAGCTTTTATCCTCGATTAGCTCGCGCAGCGTGACCGTGGCCACGATGCGGTTTGGCACTTCGATGCCGACCGCCGCCTTGCCGGGAATGGGCGCTTCGATCCGTATGCCGGAAGTGGCCAGCGAAAGCGAAATATCGTCGACCAGATTGGCGATCGAACGGACGCGCGTCCCCGCCTCAGGGATCAATTCATAGCGCGTGATCGTCGGGCCTCGCGAAACGCTGGAGATCGAGACTTTTACATTAAACGAGCGGAGCGTTTCCACCAGCTTCTGCGCGTTGGCGCGCAGTTCCGCGCCGACATCCTCTCCCCGCTTGTGCTCAGGCGGCGCAAGCAGCGTGACCGGCGGGAAGTGATAGACGGGCGCTTCGGGCTTTGGTTGATCCGGCAGAGACGGCGCAGTTCCCATGCTTTCCTTTGTGACGCCGAGCGTTTCTTCTCTATCGAGCGCGCCGCCGATATCCACGCCGCCGGATTCAGCCTTCGCCGTCGACACTTCTCCAGCGTCTGCGGCTTCTTCCTCTGGCGCGGCATATTCGCCCTGCGTTTTCGGACTGACGAAGATCGCGTCCAGATTGATGCGCCCGTCCTCTTTGTAGAGAGAAGCGCAGGGTCCAACCGGTATACCGCCCGGTTCCGGCATATCCGCGTCGGTATTGACGCCGCCGGCTGGAATATCAGAGGCCGATACCGTTTCTTTCACGGCGAGCGTTTCCTGTGCCGGTGCGGCCGATTCAAACTCTCCGTCTGAAAAATGCATATCGAAATCCGGATTGGAAAGTGCGGACTCAAAAGGCGCGCTCGCCTCGGGAGGAACAAAATCCCCGCCGTTTTCGGCGCTTTCATATTCAAACTCTCGTTCGCGCACGGCCGTTTCGGCGCGCGCGGCTCTGCGTTCGCGGCGGACTTTCATTTGATATTTGAAATTGATCCAGATCGTCCGCGGCGTCATACCAAACAGAAAAATACCGAATACAAATAGAATGGCGCAAATCAGAATCACGCTGGCCGCCAGCCCGAACCCCTTATAGAACAGCACGCCGAGCGTGCCGCCCGCAGCGCCGCCGCCCGCAAAGCCAGTGCCGCTTTGAAACAGTCCGGAAAATTTTCCATACTGCGCGTCGTCCAGTGCGATATAAATGAGTTGAATCAGCGCTGCGAGCGAAACCTCGCAGATCAGTGCAAACAGCGCGCGCAAAAGATGCGAGCCGTCCCGCACCCAGCCGCGCCAGCACAGTGCAAAGTAACAGAGAAGCGCAGGCACCGTAACGGCGCCGATACCGAGCAGTCCGAAAAACGCCCGATATAAAAGTCCGCCGACCGGACTGTCATGGAAAATAAAGCATACCGTGAGCAAAACTGCGCATACTACAAAAACGTAGGGAAGAATGCGGTGCAGAAAAGCGTTTTCATCGCGCACCGGTCTGCGTACGATGTCCTTTTGTTCAGCTTTTTTCGGTGCGGCCGTACGCCCTTTTACAGACGTTTTTCCTTTTGCCGAACCGGCCGCGCGGCCTTTTGCAGCGGATGCGCCCGTTTTTGACGACGGTTTCTGTTTTGCAGTATCCGATCTATTTTCAGCCATTGCTTTTTACACTCCTATTTTTTCCAAAGGGCAAAATATTCTACATTAGATAATAGCAGAAAAACCCGGCGATTTCAAGTACATTTTGTCCGCCTGCGCACGAAATATTGCCCTGCGGCCGAAAAACTTTTTCACTCTATGTAAAAATGAAAGCAGGTTTTCACAAATGGATAACAAGAACAGGAAAAGCGGCACCGGCAACATCACGCGCGGAATTCTTCCGCTGGCTGCAGGCGCGCTCGGTGCGGGTTTTCTCAACGGACTGCTCGGCGCGGGTGCGGGCATCGTTTTATATTTTGTCCTCGCGGCGGCGGGCAGCCGGGATGCAAAGGAAAATTTGGTGCTTTCTTCCACTTCGGTCATGTTTTTCTGCGTCATATCGCTCTTTTTCTACCGTGACAATGCGGAGCTCACCGTGGAGAGCATTCTGCGTGTGGGCATTCCCGCCGCGCTCGGCGGCCTGTGCGGTGCGTATCTGTTGACCAAAATCAAAACCGAAGCGGTCAAAAAGCTGTTTGCGGTCGTCGTGATCGTCGGCGGCGTTTTAATGTTGATTTAAACTGGCTTAAGATACGGAACTGCTTTGCCGAAAGGCCGGGCTGCCAGTCTTTGCACGGTTTCTTATCATATTTTTTGTGATTTTTGGAGGAAACAAAATGGCGTTTGCGGCATTTCTGACCGCGCTGCTGGCCGGTATGGGCGTAGGCAGCGGCGGACTTTTCGTGGTTTTTCTGACTGTTTTTCTTGACTATCCGCAGCTTGCGGCGCAGGGACTGAACTTGTATTTCTTCATTTTTGCCACGGCGGCGGCGCTCCTTCTGCATGTGCGTGCGCAGCGGCTGCATTTCTCGCGGCTCGCGCTGGTATGCGGCGTGGGTGCGGTTGGGTGCGTGGGCGGCGCGATGCTTGCGCAGGCGCTTGAAACCGGTCTCCTGCGCAGCATTTTTGCGGTGGTTTTAATTGCTTCCGGTGTCTTTTCGCTGTTCCGGGACCGCAAAAAACAGCCGGCCGGCGCGGCAAAATAAACCGTATGGCAGGCTTTCGCTGCGCGTTTTGGAAAAGATTTTCAAAAAACTATTTACAAGCGAAAAAAAACATGCTATACTCTACTTCGTAATGCCAAAACTCAGCGCACGGATAAACAACCCGTAGCCGGGTGCCGTCACCTGCCGCCGCTTGGTTTTCGGCTAATATTTGTATGAGGTGAATGATTATGCTGAAAAACGAAAAACAGGAAATTATTGCGGCTTATGCGACGCATGAGGGCGACACGGGCTCGCCCGAGGTGCAGATCGCGATTCTGACGAATCGCATCAACGCGCTCAACGAGCATTTCAAGAACAATCCAAAGGATCATCACAGCCGCCGCGGCATGCTGAAAATGGTCGGTCACAGAAGGAATCTGCTCGGCTATCTTCAAAAGAAAGATATCGCGCGCTACCGTGCGATCGTGGAAAAGCTTGGCCTGCGCAAATAATCGCCGATGAACAAACCGAAGCCCTGCCGCTTCGGTTTGTTCTCTGTAATTCAGAGCGTCCGAAAAACTCTGTTTCTCGGGCGGCAGAAGACGTTTGCTTGCGCTTGTGTCTTCGTAAAGCATAAAAAACGGAAAAGCCGTTTTTTAGAATTTGTGTTTTTAATTTTTTGCAAAAGACCGTAAAAAAGCTTTATAGGAAAAATCTCCGGGGGCGCGGATTAGCAGTTAAATATGCCGCTTTTGATCCGAAAAAGCGCCGTATTTAAGTGCTAAACCAGTCCGCCGGAAAAATAAAACGGAGGAACTGCATATGTTTGAAAACTATAAGGTGTTCGAATACACCCTCGCGGGCCGGCCGCTCGTCATTGAAACCGGCAAGCTGGCCGGTTTAGCCAACGGCTCCTGCCTGGTCCGGTACGGCGATACCGTTGTTCTGGCCTGCGCGACCGCGTCCGAAAAACCGCGCGACGGCATCGACTTTCTGCCGCTGTCGGTCGATTTTGAGGAGAGAATGTACGCCGCGGGCAAAATCCCGGGCGGATTTCTCCGCCGCGAAGGCCGGCCGGGCGAAAAAGCGATTCTCACCTCGCGTGTGATCGACCGGCCGATCCGTCCGCTTTTCCCAAAGGATTTGCGCAACGACGTCGCTATTACCCTCACCGTGATGGCGGTCGATCCCGACTGCTCGCATGAAATTGCAGGGATGATCGGTGCTTCCATCGCGCTTTCGATCTCGGACATTCCGTGGAACGGTCCGATCGGCGGCGTGTTTATGGGTCTTGTAGATGGCAAACCGGTCGTCAATCCCACGCTGGCGCAGAGGAAAGAAAGCGCGCTGGAACTGACCGTCGCCGCCAGCATGGAAAAGATTGTGATGATCGAGGCGGGCGCGAAAGAAGTGCCGGACGATGTGATGTACGACGCGATTATGCTTGCGCATACGGAAATCCGCGGGCTGATCGGCTTTATCAATCAGATCGTCGCCGCAGTGGGAAAACCGAAGTTTTCCTACCCCTCCTGCGAACTGGATCACGATATGTTCGATGAGATCTTTGCGTTTTGCGAAAAGGACGTGATGGCCGCGCTCGATACCGACGACAAAAACGTGCGCGATGCGCGCATGGCTCCGATCCAGGACGCCATCGCGGAGCAATTTTCTGAAAAATATCCCGAGATCGGCACGATCATGGGCGAATTGATCTATAAAATTCAGAAAAAGATCGTCCGCCGCTGGCTGCTGGAAGACGGCAAACGCGTGGACGGCCGTCGCTTGGACGAGATCCGGCCGCTTGCGGCCGAAGTCGGCCTGATCCGCCGTGCGCATGGCAGCGGCCTGTTTACGCGCGGACAGACGCAGGTGCTTACCGTCGCTACGCTCGGCACGATGGAAGAGGCGCAGGAGATCGACGGCATCGACGAGCAGACCGAAAAAAGATATATGCATCATTATAATATGCCCGGATATTCGACTGGCGAGGCTAAGCCCGCGCGCAGCCCCGGACGGCGCGAAATCGGACACGGCGCGCTGGCCGAGCGTTCGCTTGTGCCCGTGCTCCCCTCCGTTGAAGAATTCCCTTATGCGATCCGCCTCGTTTCAGAAGTCGTTTCCTCCAACGGTTCGACTTCGCAGGCCTCGGTCTGCGGCTCGACGCTTGCCCTGATGGATGCAGGCGTACCGATCAAAGCGCCGGTGGCCGGTATTTCCTGCGGTTTGATTACCGAGGGTGAGCGCTGGATGACGATGATCGATATCCAGGGGCTGGAGGATTTCTACGGCGATATGGACTTTAAGGTTGCCGGTACGCATAAAGGCATCACTTCTATCCAGATGGATCTTAAGATCGATGGCTTGACGCCCGAGATCGTCCGCGAGGCGCTGGCCGTTACGCACAGAGGCCGCGATTATATCATTGATGAAATTTTGCTTAAAGCGATTGACAAGCCGCGCGCAGACGTTTCGGAATTTGCACCGAAGATGATTACGATGAAGATCGACGTGGAGAAGATCCGCGACGTGATTGGCACCGGCGGCAAGGTGATTCAAAAGATCGTCGCCGATACCGGCGCGAAAGTCGATATTGAGGAAGACGGCAGCGTATACATCGCGGCCGTCAACCGGGACGACGCCTACAAAGCGCAGGAGATTATCGCGGGCATTGTGTTTGAACCGACCGTCGGCGCGACTTACACCGGCAAAGTCACCCGCATCATCCCAATCGGCGCGTTTGTGGAGTTTGCACCCGGCAAAGAGGGTATGGTGCATATTTCAAAGCTGGATAAGGTGCGCACCGAAAAGGTAGAGGACAAGGTTTCGGTTGGCCAGGAGGTGCGCGTTAAGTACCTCGGCACCGATGAGAAAAACCGCATGAACCTCTCCATGCGCGACGCGGAGTAAAAACAATACGTTAAAGACTGCCGCCGGTTGGACAAGGACGGCAAACGAACACAATAAAAAACCTCCTATGACAGAACGAAAAACTGCCATAGGAGGTTTTTACGTCGACGCTAAATTTAGGGCGGTTCTTTTTTCATTCGGCTTTGGAAATGCACCGGCTGACCATACCGCGTTATGTTTCTCTTTCCTCTTTAATCTCCAAAATCAGCTTTTGCAGATTTTCTTTTTTTATATACGACCCCAGCAAAGAGGCAACGGCCGCCTTATCCGTAACGCCGAGAATCTGTTTAATCTTGCCGACGCGATATCTCGCCGTCCCGATCGACAAAAAACAAAACTCAGCCATATCCTCATAACTATATCCGCACAGCATACAGTACATCAGCTTCATATCTACAAGATCGCTTTTTCCGAACAGGCGCTCTAAGCGTCCGACCGGTCCGCTCAAAGCTGTCCGAAGCTTTCCCAAACCGCGGTTTTCATAAACCGAAGGATTTGCAGATGTGTTCGGCCGAGCTTCCGTATAGGGAAAAAAATGCGTGCTGCCGCGAATTTTAAGCTCACTCGGCAAACGAATGCGCGCAGATACCCAGCCATATTTCAAACGATTGCAATGCGTCTCTACCATGGTGCGCCCAGCGGTATAAAAACTGACCGACATGGAAGTGACGCCGTTTTCATACAGCCTCGCCATATACGTGTCCGTGTAGCTCAGAACAAAAGGCCTTTGATTTATGCCCCGCGCTTTCAAAAATTCGTTTAGGCCAATCGCCAGATGATCGTTGGTGCACATTACCGCGTCAAACTTTTCCGCCTGCGCGGCATAACGCGTATAACACTCGTCAAAACCGTCGTCCAGATAAAAAATGTCATACGCATCGTCCGGCATATACCGGTGCAACATCTGGACGCGGCTCATATCGTTCCAAGAGTCACGATTGATCCCCACCAGGGCAACGCGGCGTTTGCCGCACTGGCTCAGATAATCCACGGCTGTTTTCATGGCGCCGTCCACATCGCTTGCCACCATGCTGTATGTTATGGGTAAACGGATATCCAATTCATTGGCGGACAGAATCGCATGCACGGAAAGTTCGGATATAAGGGAGGCCGCGCGCTTGATCCACGCGATGGAATCATACAGCACAATCACGGACGAGTCGGCGGCCAAATGCTTTGCGGCCGCTTCCAAACTATCTAAGCTGCAATACAGCGAAATGGGTATACGGCGGCGCGCCGCCTCCTCTCGGATGCCCTTTAGCTTTACATCGCACCACGCGGTATTCCGATAGTTCGGCTCGCACAAAACCAAAAGCGACATAGTTTCACCTTTCTTCCCGTTTCGGTTCCGGTCTGCTCTTATCATAACAAACACTGCAGTGCTTTGTAAAGACTGTGCTAAAATTCAGCGATTTTTTTGCGGCCTTTTTTTACTTGCGCCGCTCGCATAGAATTTTTAGAATAAAGATGAAAGTCAAACCATATAAGGAGGCATCCTATAAGCCATGAAAAAAGTAATTTTCTTTATATTTATTGTATGCATAACGGCGCTGCTCGCAACCGGCGCGTCTGCGGCGCAAAACGTCGTGTATGTTCAGGACGGCGGCACGGGAAACGGCGCCACCGCTGAAAATCCGATCGGAAGTCTGACAAAGGCGTATTCAGCGCTCGGCGAGGAGGGCGGAACTGTTGTTCTCTGCGGCGAATGTAAAATCAGTGCGCGCACCGCAATGCCCGCGCACACCTCTGCCGTTACACTGACAAGTGCATACGGCGGTACGGACTACCGAACGAAAGGCGCGGCAATCCGTTTTACTACGGTGGCTACGCTCTGGCTTGGCGGACCGACTGAAATCGACTCGTTACATATAATCCTTGACCCGGCGGCTTCAGCCGGCTGCGTACTCAGCGCCAATTTTCATCCGCTGACGATCGGCCGAGACGTCATCATAGAAGATCTGTATGCTGGCTCCGGCACGAACTCGGGACTGTATCTTGTCGCGGGCGCGACAACCGGCAGCACGCCTTTTACAGGCGAATCCTCGGTTTCCGTCTATAGCGGGCAGTATAAACAAATCTGCGCGTTCAGCCGTTCCGTTCCCAACGTTTCGCACACAGGAACGATGCGCGTTCATCTGGGTGGAACCGCATCGACGCAGGCGCTCTATCTCGGCGCCGTCACCACCGGCGCAAAAGGGGGCGACGCCATACTCATAATGTCAGAAAATGCAGCGGCCGCCACGGTGTACCTTTCAGGAAATTCCGGCGCTATGAACGGCAGTGCCGCCGTTTATATAAAGGACAGCGCGGCTATCGGAAATTTTGGCAGATATGCCGGTACGCTGTTCCCAAACGGCACGCGAACGCTGAATGTCGAGGGCAGGCCAAGTCTGCCGGAAAATTACGCGGCATGTTTTGATACAGTATTGGAGGAAACCGATTTGAAAACACTGATTTTAGAATTGCCGGAAAAAGCGCTCTCGGCGGCGCAAATCCGTCATGCCGGCATAAAAGGCGCGTCCTTTGCCGACGCCGAAACGGGAACGCTATCCGTTTCCTATCCGGCGGAGCTTACCGATTTTACGCTTTCTCTCACCTTTAAAACTGCGGTGGGATATACGGTCTTATCCTATGCCGTCTCCGAATTCGGCGGACGGCGAACGGCCTCGCTCGCAGATAGCGCAAAATATGACGGCTCTGCCGTCTACGTTCAAAGCGGGAGTTCTGGCAACGGCCTTTCTCCGAACACGCCGTGCGGCGCGCTGGCCGATGCGTATTCCATGCTGACAAGCGGCGGCAGGATCGTCGTCTGCGGCGAGCTTTTAATGGAAAATTTTACCGCGCCGGAACACAGCGGGAAAGTGACGATTACTTCGCTTGACAGCAATACCGACTATCGAGACTCCGGCGCGCGGCTTGTTTACGAGACTTCGGCTAACTTTACGCTCGGCGGCGAAACGCGTTTCGAATTTCTGAATATACAAGTTGCCACCACCGGCGTTATCAGCGCGGCGTTTCACAAACTCACAATGGGCGACGGCATCTTTATTACTTATGACGGTACGGCCGATGCGAACGGCTTGTATCTTGTCGGCGGTCACAACAAGGGCGGCAACGCTCAGGCGGAATATCCGGAAAACACCGAAATCGAACTCTACAGCGGCAATTTCAGCCGAGTA
>CATWNM010000049.1 GCA_958352145.1 uncultured Eubacteriales bacterium | reverse complement strand
CACCGGCACATGGGTGCTGATGGATTATGGCCCGGTGCTCGTGCATATTTTTACCCGAGAGCAGCGCGATTTTTATAAGCTGGAAAAATTATATCATGAGGAAAGTCAAGTCGATATCAAACGGTTCCTGACCGGAGATATCCGCCCTGAGGGCAGCGAGGACAGCGGCAATGAAGCATAATTATAGAGAAATCGAACCCAAGTGGCAGAAAATTTGGGATGAAAAGCGTGCCTTTGAGGCAAAAAATGATTTTACTAAGCCGAAATACTACGCGCTTGTGGAATTCCCGTATCCTTCGGGGCAGGGACTGCATATCGGGCATCCGCGCCCGTATACGGCGATGGATATTGTTGCCCGGAAAAAACGTATGCAGGGATATAACGTTCTTTTTCCGATGGGCTGGGATGCGTTTGGACTTCCCACAGAGAATTATGCTATAAAAAATAAAATTCATCCCTCAGTGGTTACCGAGCAGAACATCGCTCGGTTTAAAAAACAACTGAAAATGCTTGGTTTTAGTTTCGATTGGTCAAGAGAGATCAATACGACCGATCCGGATTACTATAAGTGGACGCAGTGGATTTTTATTCAGTTATATAAGCATGGTTTGGCTTACAAAAAGGAAATGAACGTCAATTTCTGCACGTCCTGTAAGGTTGTGCTGGCGAATGAAGAAGTCGTCAACGGCGTTTGCGAGCGATGCGGCAGCGAAGTTGTGCATAAGGTTAAAAGCCAATGGATGCTGAAAATTACGGAATATGCGGACAGACTCATCGACGATCTTCAAAATCTGGATTTTATCGAGCGGGTCAAAACGCAGGAGATCAACTGGATCGGCCGCTCTCACGGCGCCGAAGTTACATTCAAATCCACCGAGGGCGACGATATCGTCGTATATACGACGCGGCCGGATACGTTGTTCGGCGCGACGTATATGGTTATTGCGCCTGAGCATAGACTGGTGGATCAATGGAAGGATAAATTAAAGAATTACGCTGAAATCGCCGCTTATCGCGAGGAGGCTGCGCGCAAATCGGATTTTGAACGTACGGAACTGGTCAAGGACAAAACCGGGGTCCGTTTGGACGGTGTGATGGCCGTCAATCCCGTAAACGGCGCAAAAATTCCGATTTTCGTTTCGGACTACGTCCTCTCGACTTATGGTACGGGTGCGATCATGGCGGTGCCTGCACACGATACGCGCGACTGGGATTTTGCAAAAAAATTTGATCTTCCTATCATAGAGGTCGTTGCGGGCGGCAATGTAGAAGAGGCCGCGTTCACCGACGTTTCCTCGGGCAGATTGGTGAATTCCAGCTTTTTAAACGGGCTGGAGGTTTCTGAGGCGAAGGAAAAGATCGTCGAGTGGCTGGCGCAGCGCGGCGCCGGTGTGAAGAAAACGAATTTTAAACTTCGCGACTGGGTGTTTTCGCGGCAGCGTTATTGGGGAGAGCCAGTTCCGATGGTGCATTGCAAAACATGCGGCTGGCAGCCCTTAAAGGAGGAGGAGCTTCCGCTTTTGCTGCCCCCGGTCAAGGATTATGAACCGGCGGATACCGGAGAATCGCCGCTTTCCAAAATCACCGACTGGGTGCATACGAGTTGTCCTGTTTGCGGTGGCCCGGCTGTTCGTGAAACGGATACAATGCCGAACTGGGCCGGTTCTTCTTGGTATTTTCTGCGCTACTGCGACCCAAAGAATACGGAGGCGCTCGCTGCCAAGGAAGCACTGGATTATTGGATGCCGGTCGATTGGTATAACGGCGGCATGGAGCATGTCACGCTGCATCTCTTGTATTCTCGTTTTTGGGCGAAGTTTCTTTATGATATGGGCATACTGTCCTGCCCGGAACCTTATCTCAAGCGTACGGCGCACGGCATGATTTTGGGCGAAAACGGAGAAAAAATGTCCAAGTCCCGCGGCAATGTGATCAATCCGGATGATGTCGTAAAAGAGTTCGGTACGGATGCGCTGCGGCTGTATGAAATGTTTATCGGCGATTTTGAGAAGTCAGCGCCATGGTCGCAGGCCAGTATCCGCGGCTGCAAGCGGTTTTTGGAGCGGTTTGCCGCGCTGACGGATATGGTGCAGACAGGGGAGGTTTCTCCGGCGCTCGAATCCAGTCTGCATAAAGTGATTAAAAAAGTCACGGAAGATATCGACGCCATGAAATTCAACACAGCGATTGCCTCGATGATGGCATTTATCAACGAAGTCTACGATCATGGCGGACTTACCAAGCAGGAACTCGAAATCTTTGCCAAACTGCTTTGCCCGTTTGCACCGCATATCTGCGAGGAAGTCTGGCAGCAGCTTGGTCATGATACGCTTTTATCGCTGGAGTCTTGGCCGTTGTATGACGCGGAAAAAACAATAGATGAAACGGTCGAGATCGCGCTTCAGGTAAACGGCAAGTTTAAAGGAACAATGATTTTGCCGCAGAATCTCGGAAAAGAGGAGACGCTTGCCGCCGCTAAAAAAGACGAACGGCTGATTGCGGCCTCCGCAGGCAAAATCATTGTGAAAGAAATTGTGGTTCCAAACAAAATCGTCAATATTGTAGTAAAATAATTCAAAATTTTCTATTTTCTCTATTGACTTTTTCAAATGAAAACGATATAATAGAGTGTAATATTTGTTTGGTTGGGCAAATGCCCAATTGGCGAGGGGAGGGAAAATTCAGATGGCAGAAATCAGAGTAAAAGAAAATGAATCTCTGGACAGTGCTCTTCGCCGCTTTAAGCGCCAGTGTGCAAGATCCGGTGTGCTTACCGAACTTCGCAAAAGAGAACATTATGAGAAGCCGAGCGTAAAGCGCAAGAAGAAGTCTGAGGCGGCTCGCAAGCGTAAATATAAGTAATCAAAACAGAAAAACGGCCGCCGATGTGTTCAGTGAAGCGATTTCAGCGCCGAGTTAAGAATCCTGCCCGTATGATGCAGTGCTTTCTGCAATACGGGTAGGTTCTTTTTTACCCTTTTTATAAATACAGCGCTATGCGGCAATACAGCAAAGAATATTATTTTTTATCGCAAATCAAATCAAGAAATATGTTTTCTGTTAAGATATGATATAGCCAGATGATTGAATGGGGCTGATGCGATGTCGGATTGGTACAGGTATATACAGCAAATCGTAGATAAGGTTGACGAATGTATAAAAAACGAAAATAATGCGTCGTTGACGCTTCAAACTTTGGCTCAGATGTTGGGGTATTCTGAATATTATACTTCAAGGAAATTCAGTGAAATATCCGGGATGCGGTTCAGAGATTATCTCAGGTACAGAAAGCTGGCTTTTTCACTCAAGGAGCTTCGCGATACAAACGACGGTATTCTTGATATTGCCGTGAAGTATGGATTTTCCTCACATGAGGCATTTACCAGGGCGTTCAAAGAAGCCTATGGCGTGTCTCCAAGCGGCTATCGCGAGAACCCAGCGCCGGTCGTACTCCGTACAATCATCAAACCTTTTGACTGTTATCTTATAGAAGGAGCGATGAAAGACATGGAACAGAGTAAAGGAGAGATAAAAACTTATTTTGTGCATATTCCGGCGCACAAATTTCTGCATATCCGAAATTATGAGAGTATCGGGTACTGGGATTTCTGGCAGAAGCAGAGTTTGATCCCGGGGCAGGACTGTGAAACGATTTGCGGTTTGTTGGACAGTATTCCGGGAAAATTGGATGATATTGGCGGTACGGAGGAAAATGCCGGGAGCGGACAGCTTATGGCATGGGTAAATGAGCCGGCAGGCAGAATTTGCAGTTGGGGAATTCCGCTGGCAGAATGCTATGGGGTAAGACTTCCAACTGATTATAATGGTCCGGTTCCTGCTCAAATGCTTTTGATGGATGTTCCTGACGGCGATTATGTCGTTTTTGAACACGGGCCGTTTGACTTTGAGACAGAAAGCCAAAGCGTGGAAGAGAAAGTAGAACTGGCCATGAAAACTTTCGACTATGAAAGCAGCGGTTACCGTCTGGATACCACGCCCGGCAGAGTATTTTATTTC
Organism: uncultured Eubacteriales bacterium; assembly: GCA_958352145.1. Taxonomy (GTDB): domain Bacteria; phylum Bacillota; class Clostridia; order Oscillospirales; family CAG-272; genus UMGS902. Next base: position 7,210 of record CATWNM010000049.1, on the reverse strand, counting down.
TATCACAACTGCAGGCGATTCTGGAAGTATGTCAGACCGGTTCGGCAAACGGTAAAATGATTGGCGGTATACATTCCAATTTGTGAAGTGAACAGAGCGGCCGTTTTTTGTTTTTCTTTAATATCCCCATTCCGCCAGGATCCGAGCGGCTTCGGCCGGCAGATCGCTCGGCAGCACGCCGTATTCCGAATAAATTTTGGCCAGCCGCTGCCCTGCCATTCCGTGAAGATAGGCCGCGATGGCCGCCGCTTCCAACAGTTGCGTTCCTTGCGCCGCCAGCGCGCAGATCATACCGAAAAGTGCATCTCCGCTTCCCCCTTTGGCAAGCGCGCTTGAACCTGTGGGGTTGATGAGCGTCGTTTTTCCATCGGTGACGACCGTATTTGCACCTTTGAGCAAAAGGGTTATTCCATATTCTGCGGCAAACGTCCGCGCGATATGCGCACGGTCGGCCTGTATAGCTTTCACCGTAAGCCCAGACAGTCTTGAAAATTCAAGAGGGTGCGGTGTGAGCAGGACCGGGCGCTTTGCTTGATGCAGCAGATGCGCATGTCCTTCGAGTACGTTTATACCGTCCGCATCCAGGATCAGCGGCGCGCCTGCGGACGAAAGAAATTTGGCTGTCCATGCGGCTGTGGTTTCCCCGGTACCGAGCCCGCAGCCAAGTCCAATAACCTGCATTTTCTCCGCCGTTTTAAAGAGATCACCGGATTCGACGTCCAAATAGATCGGTTCGCAGAGAGACGCGGAGAGTGTGTCAATGACCGATTTCGCGGAGGCAAGCGTCACAAGTCCCGCGCCCAGCCGCAGGGCGCCGCGCGCAGCCAGCGCAGCCGCGCCGCGCATGGAGTCGCTTCCGCAGACAAGCAGCACACGGCCAAAGGTTGATTTATTGGATTCGCGTTTGCGCTTTGGAAGCACATTTTTAACAAAATCTTGTGTGATATACTCGTTCATGTCAACCACCCCGCAGTATTTTGGGGCAAGGCTCCTTCCTTTTTGCATGTAGTTTACCATAAAAACATATGATTATCAATAGGAAATATAGAGGGAGGCGCGTTATGGAACGTTGTTCGACAAGCAATTTGGGTCAGAAGGACGTGATCAACGTCCGAGACGGAACCAATCTTGGGTTTGTGACGGATATTCAGTTTGAAGTGTGTGAAGGAAAAATCGTGGCGCTGATCGTCGGCGACTGTTCGTCGCTCGGCTTTTCAAAAGGAGAAGAACTGGTTGTGCCGTGGTGTAAAATCGTTCGCATAGGGGAAGACGTAATCTTGGTGGATATTGTCATCGACGAGTGCCGGTGTCCCTGCAAAGAGGACAAAAAGAAGAAAAAACGCAGTTTTTTTGAATGAAAATCTCCTGAATATGATACAATAAGTGTAAAATTTTTGTAAATTTTCAAAAATGTATTGAAAACGATATATATGGATGGTAAAATAAATAAGTCTGCGGTAAGCAGAAAATTTAATACACACATATGGGCATAGAGCCGTCCGGTGCCGAAAGGTTGGCGGCAGCAGCCCATATGGTGGAAAAACCGGAGGAGACTTATGTCTGTTATTACGATCAAGCAGCTGCTTGAAGCCGGTGTCCATTTTGGACACCACACCAGAAGATGGAACCCCAAGATGGCGGAGTACATCTTCACAGAGAGAAACGGGATCTACATCATCGACTTACAGAAGACGGTCAAAAAGTTTGAAGAAGCGTATATGTTTGTGCGCGATTTGTCTGCAAACGGCGGCAATATTTTGCTTGTCGGCACGAAAAAGCAGGCGGCGGACACCATTAAGGAAGAAGCCGAGCGCTGCGGTATGTACTATGTAAGCGTTCGCTGGCCGGGCGGCATGCTGACCAATTTCAAAACGATCCGCAAGAGCATCAGCCGTTTGAACAGCCTGGAAAAAATGCAGGCGGATGGCACGTTTGATCTGCTGCCTAAAAAAGAAGTTGCTGCGCTGCAGAAAGAGATTTTCAATCTGGAGAAAAATTACGGCGGTATTAAGACGATGGAAAAACTGCCCGACGCGGTTTTCATTGTCGATCCGAGAAAAGAGAAGATCGCCGTTCTCGAGGCGAAAAAGCTGGGCATTCCGGTGGTCGCTATCGTCGATACCAACTGCGATCCAGACGATGCGGATTATATTATTCCTGGCAACGACGACGCGATCCGCGCGATTAAGTTGATATCTTCCGTGCTGGCGGACGCTGTGATCGAGGGGAGACAGGGCGAAGCATTTGCACCCGAGTCCGAGGCCGCGGTTGGCGAAGCGCCGGAGGCGCCTGCGGAGGATGCCGTGCAGACGGCTGAAGCTGCCGAAACTGTCGAGGCATAATCAAAATTAATTTATAGGGAAAGGAAAAAGGATCCGCATGGATCCCGAGTATATAGTATGGCTGCAATCAGTGCAAAGGATGTCGCTGAACTGAGAAAAAAGACCGGCTGCGGCATGATGGAATGCAAAAATGCGCTTGTCGAGGCAAACGGGAATATGGATGAGGCCGTCAAGGTTCTCCGCGAAAGAGGACTTGCGGTTGCTGCGAAAAAAGCGGACAGAATTGCCGCAGAGGGAATCGTTGATATTTTGACCGAGGGAAATGTTTCGGCCATGATCGAGGTCAATTCCGAGACCGACTTTGTGGCGAAGAACGAGTCGTTTCGTGAATTTGTCCGCGGTATTTTAAAAACGATCATCGCACAGAGACCGGCTGATGTAGAGGCGCTGAAAGCCTGCAAATTTGCCGGCGGAGATCTCACGGTCGAGGACAAAATCAAGGAAATGATTTTCACAATCGGCGAGAAAATGGATATTCGTCGTTTCGTTATTGTGGAAGGCGTGACCAGTTCCTATATTCATGGCGGCGGTTCGATCGGCGTTATTGTTAAATTTGATACGGACGACGCTGCGAAAAACCATCCCGGCTTTGCGGAATTTGCAAAGAACATTGCGCTGCAGGCGGCGGCGTACCCGGTCGAGTACCTCAACATTGAGGCGGTGCCGGCTTCCAGAATCGCCGAGGAGCGCGAGATTATCATGACGCAGATCAACAACGATGAAAAGAACGCGAAAAAGCCGGCGCAGATCAAAGAAAAAATGGTTGACGGCAAAATCGGGAAATTTTATGAGGCCAATTGTTTGCTTGAGCAGGCCTATGTAAAGGATGATTCCATGAGCGTAAAGAAATATGTTGAAGCTTCGGCAAAAGAGTTCGGCGGTCAAATTGCGGTTGTGGATTTTTATCGTTTTGAAAAGGGCGAGGGCATACAGAAGCGCGAGGAGAACTTTGCCGAAGAGATCTCCAAAATGGTCAATAATTGAAGTGAATACAAAATTTTGAGGTATAAGGGCAATGTCATTGAGTTTATCTCAAAATTGCTAGATTCAGGGGAAATTCTTCGGATTTCCCCTGAAAACATTTCGGCCAACAAATTTTCCGTTTTGTTAAGCTACAAAAAGTCCGAAGCATCTAGAATTTATACGAAACGGTCATTTACAGAGTATCGACATATTACAAGTATACAAGGCAGTTCCCAAACGGTTCTGCCTTGTATGCTTTTCAGAAATAGGACTCTCCGCCGCAAAAATACGGGGTGAAAATTACAAAAAATAGAATGTGTTCAAAAATCGAAACTTAATAAAATGCATGTTTGAGAAATGAACAGCATATGCCGTCTAGATATCTGCTGCAGATTCAAATAGGACAAAACAAAGCAGGGAAAATCGGGCAGGATTTTATTTAATGAGATATACTGTCCTTACAGCAGGAGGCGGTACAAATGGAATGGACAGATGCTATTCGGAGTGAAATCGAAGGTTAGCTCTCGTCGGCGGAGATCTTGCCACAACGGATATGAAAATCATTGATGTTGCGATGAAATACGGATATGATTCCCCTGACAGTTTCACGAAAGCATTCACAAGGTTTTATGGAGTATCGCCTACTATGGTGCGGAGGACGATGCAATGATAAAGACTTTTGCGCCGCTGAAATTAGAAATCTCATTGAAAGGCGGTTATTTTATAAATTAAAAAATTGTCAACAAGGAAAGTTTTATGGTGCTTGCTGTGTCAAAAAAATTCGATTATGAAAGCTGCAAGCAGGAAATCCCTATGTTCTGGAAGGAGCATTATGCAAAGGGGAATGGAAAATATGTCTGCGGGATGTTGGAATCAACATCGATGAAAAAATGGGGTATGACAGCTTTGAGTATCTGATTGCAGATTTGTATGATCTCAAAGTGGAAATCCCGGAGGGGGCTTTGAGATCAGAACCATCCCTGCATTTACATGGGCTGTCTTTTTCTGCGAGGGGCCGATGCTGGCGGCACTTCAGGATGTAAACGCGAAAATCTTTTCCGAATGGGCTCCCCGCGTTGAAAGAATATGAATTTGCGGCAGGATATTGCGTAGAAATGTATAATGCGCCGTACAAATACCCCCAAAGGAACGCAGGATGAAAAGTACCATTCTGAGATATGGATTCCAGTTCGGAAAAAGTAGTTTTGGAAGACCAATTTAGAAATTTAAGAAACCGCTGTCATATGGCATGTTATCCATACCATGTAACAGCGGTTTTCTGTTGCCGTTTTTTCTCTGGCTGATCGGTGTTCCTGTATTCTTCTATTTTTAGAGAGCCAAATGAGCCAGCGAAATTCTTCTTGGGGAGAATGGCTAGGTTTAAATCTTAATGAAATGACATTAGACATAAGGGCGGTTTTTTGGAGAAGCTCGCCTTTTATGTTCACCTTTCAAGCTGACTGGCTGCGCATGCGAACTAGTACTGAAAAATTTCGTTTTTGTGTAAAAAACTATACAAAATATAAGTTTTCCATAAGTTTTCGCGACTTTTTTGTATTTCCTTCATTTGCCGGCAGCGGTATAATAGAGATATAAATCCTGTTTGCGATTGCGATTTATGCTGCTCACAAACAGTTGTATCAATTATGTTGCAGAGGAGAAAAATTATGATTCCACGTCCCGAATACCCGCGTCCGCAGATGGAACGCAGGGAATGGATGAATCTGAACGGCACTTGGCAATTTGAAATGGATCACGGCCGAAGCGGCAAGGAAAGAAAGCTTTGGCAGTCCGAGCGGTTTTCTCAGACGATCCTTGTTCCGTTTTGCCCGGAAAGCAAGCTGTCCGGGCTTGCGCACACGGATTTTATGGAGTGCGTATGGTATATGCGCACAGTTGAGATTCCCGATGCGTGGGTGGCCGCCGGCCGCCGGACGCTGCTCAACATCGGCGCCTGCGATTTTGAGACGGAAGTGTATGTGAACGGTCAATATATTGGCCGGCATATCGGCGGGTATGTTTCTTTTATGATGGATATTACTGCCGCGTTGCGTGCCGGCGAAAATCGGATTGTGATCTCAGCGACGGATCTTTTGCGCAGTCAGGGACAGCCGGGCGGCAAACAATGCCGCAAATATGCTTCTATCGGATGTTCGTATACGCGCACGACCGGCATTTGGCAGACCGTATGGCTTGAAAATGTGCCGGATCATTACATAAAACACACCAAATACCGCCCTTCTCTTGAGAACCAGAGTGTATTCATCGAGGTGGTCTGCGAGCATGCAGACGGCAAAACGCTGCGCGCCGAAGCGTTCTTTGGCGGAAAGCGTGTTGGTGAGGCACAGACAGTTGTAACTGGCAAGGTTGCGGCACTTGAAATCAAACTTTCCGAACTGCATCTTTGGAATGTGGGCGACGGTCAGCTTTATGATCTTGAACTTGACCTTGAAGGAGATAGGATTTATTCTTATTTCGGTATGCGGAAGGTCGAATGGAAAAACGGGAAAACTTACATTAACGGGAAAATCGTGTATCAGCGTTTGATTCTCGATCAGGGCTATTATCCGGATGGAATTTATACCGCGCCAAATGAGGCGGAGTTGATTGCCGATATCCAGCGTTCTTTGGATATGGGCTTTAACGGCGCACGGCTGCATCAGAAGGTTTTTGAGCCCCGTTTCTTGTATCACTGCGACCGTATGGGGTATATCGTGTGGGGAGAGCATGCCAACTGGGGCTTGGATATTTCCCGATATGAGGCTTGGCGCGGCTTTTTGCCCGAGTGGCAGGAGGTGCTCCAGCGGGACTATAATCATCCTGCGATTATCGGCTGGTGCCCCTTAAATGAGACGCAGCAGAATCAAAACCCTGATTTTGTAAAAATGATTGCAGATATGACCCGTGCTTATGACCCTGACCGGCTGTATATCGATGCATCCGGCTGGACGCACCAAGGCGATCTTACGGATATTCTGGACGCGCATGACTATGAGCAGAATCCGGAGCTTTTCCGCGCGCGTTATTTGCCGCTGGAACAAGGCAAGCCGGTTCGGTTTCCGCATTATCCACAGGGCGGCTGCCCCACGTTTATCAGTGAATTCGGCGGGATTTGGTGGAATCCGAATGATTTGGAACACGGTTGGGGATACGGGAACCGCCCACAGAGCGAAGAAGAGTTCCTTTCCAGATATAAGGGGCTTGTGGATGCGCTGCTGGACAATACCGCAATCAGCGGATTTTGTTATACGCAGTTGACGGACGTTGAACAAGAGGTCAACGGACTCTATACCTATGACCGCCGTCCAAAGTTCCCGGCGGAAGTTATCCGTGCGATCAATATGAGAAAGGCTGCGATTGAAGACGGGCGTAAGGCTTAAAAGGACGGCTCGCCCTGCGGCGCCACGCAGAATACTGGTTTTCATACACTTGTTTTGACAGATTCAAAGGACTGCTTCGCGCAGTCCTTTTTTTGCGGCTTTTTTCTCGGGAATACCGGCATCGGATTTAAAAATTTCGACTGAATTATAAATTTTGGTTGCCGCAGGCAGTTTGATGTGGTAAAATAAAAACAGTGAAAATTTTCTCGCGGATGCAGGAGGCGGACATGCATAAAAAACTTTTGCTGATTGTAAATCCCGTAGCGGGCAAAATGCGCATCAAAGGCGCGCTGATGGATGTAATCCGGATTTTTGCCGAGGGGGATTTTGCGGTTACGGTTATGGTCACAAACCGACGCGGAGACGCTGTGGAATTTGCCGGCGCGGGCGCGGCATATGATTTGATCGTCTGCTGCGGCGGAGACGGTACGCTGAATGAGGTGATTAGCGGCATGCTGACGGCTGGCATTTCTATTCCACTTGGCTATATCCCGTGCGGCAGCACGAATGATTTTGGCAGCAGTA
>CATWNM010000048.1 GCA_958352145.1 uncultured Eubacteriales bacterium | reverse complement strand
GATTGGGCAGACAGGGCGGGGAACAGAAGCGTTTAAACAAACAATGTATCTTTCTGAGCTTAAAAATCCGTGGACGGTGACCGGCCCGATTCTGGAGCTTGTGAATCCTGAATATGACTGGGAACGCGTCGGCTACGGGTACAGTGCATCTGAAGATATTTGGTATCCAGCGGTTATCGAAGGCGCAACGCCGATCTATGGAGATAACGGCGAATTGTTTGTCCTGTATGCCGCCAGCGGTTATTGGACAACTGAATACTGTGTCGGTCAGATGAAATTCCTGGGCGGCGATCTGTTTGACGCAAACAACTGGGAAAAAAGTCCGCAGCCGGTTTTTTCCAAAAATGAAGAGGTAAACGGCGTCGGCGGGCTGTCTCCCGTTACGACGCCGGATGGAAGGGAAAGATATATTCTTTACCATGGATACCTTGGTTCCACAACAGCCAGCGGCAGATATTGTTTTATGGAACCTTATACTGTCGATGAAAATGGGGTACACTTCGGCAGCGAAGGGCATCCTTCGCCGCTAAACACAGAGTTTGTACTGGCTTTAAATGAAATGCATCTGTTTAAAAAAATTTCCGGATTCGATCAGCAGCATACCGATTTTTTAATCGCACAGGGAGAACTCGTTTTATCGACCGTTACTCCGGAAATATTAGAATTAACAATATACGACGGCCAACCGTATGATTCGCGCTTTGGAAATTTATTGTTCAGTTATTCAACTGATGGCATATCATTTGCAGACGGCTTGCCTGTACAACCGGGTGAATATACGATCCGCATGCGTTTGAGCGGCAATTATGCATACGAAGGTCTTGGCGGCAGCTTTTCTGTAACAATAACGGATTCTTCGCCGCATACGCAAGAACCGGACCTCGCAAAAGGCATACCGGTTTTGACTGTCGTGATCCTGTCGGTTGTGGCATTGACGGCAGTGCTTCTTATTATACTCATATACAAAAAGAAACTGTTTGGAGGAAGGATGCAATGAAAATGTACAAAAATGTTTTATGCCTGCTTGCTGTGGGCCTTGCTGCAATAATATTATCAGGGTGCGGCGATTCGCCTGACGTTACAACTGTGAATAGCAATGAAACGGATGTGACAACCGAGAGCGCTGAATCGACTGTTTTTGAAACGAACATTAAAGATTATCAAGGATATGATTTTACAATCCTTTCGGCGGGAAATGTGGCCTATGACGATTTTTCATATGAGGAGGCTTCATCCGTCGCTTTGGATAATGCCATGTATCAGCGCAAACAAAAAGTGGAAAGCGATTATAACATTAATATTGACGCCGTAGTACAGAAAGCATATTCTACAGGAAATGGGCCCGGTTATCAAAAAATTTCGCAGGCAGTTTTAGGGGGCGACTGCTTTTATGACGCCGCGCTTGTTGCCGGGTATGACGTGTCGGTTTTGGCATATAACAATATGCTATATGATTTAAACTCGGTTCCCGGTTTGCATCTTGAAAAACCATGGTGGGATCAACAGGCAAACAGCGAATTGGCCATAGACGGTCTAATGTTTTTTACAACCGGCGATATTACCAATCAGGACAACGATTCTGTTTTTACATTAGTATTTAATAAAAAATTATTTGAGGATTACGAACTGGAAAATCCGTATTCGTTAGTCAAGGAAAATCAATGGACTTTAGAAAGCTTTGAAAAGCTTGTTAAATCTGTTGGTCAGGATCTGAACCATGATGATAAAATGGACGAAAATGATCTGTATGGGGTGCTGGTCTGGGACGATGCAATCATGGGAATTATAAACGGCGTCGGTGAGAAGTGCGCTTCTGTGCAGGAAAACGGCGAGATTGTTCTTTCGCTGTACAACGAAAGAACGGTCAGCGCTCTGGAGCAATATTTTGATATTATTTTTGATGAAAATTCTGCATTTTGTTATCAAAGACACATCCGTACCGGTTCTGGCATGTGGAACAATAATCAAGCGCTGTTCTGGATGACCGCGATGGGCAATATACCGTCCATGCGTACAATGGAAGCGGATTTTGGGATTTTGCCTTATCCCAAGCTGTCGTCTGAGCAAACTTCGTATCACAATATGGTATCGCCATATAATTCTCAGTTTTATTGCGTGCCGTTGATTCAAAACGACGCAGAGATGACCGGCACTATTTTAGAAGCGCTGGCTTACTACGGCTACACAATTGTGAAGCCCGCGTACTACGATAAAACGCTGGTAGGGCAGAGTACGCGCGACGATGAAAGCGCCGAGATGCTGGATATTATTTTTTCCACTTTATCCTTTGATTTCGGTTATTATTATCAGGTAGGCAGTTATAACAGTCAGCTGATCTTTATGGTGCGCGAGTATGATCGAAATTTCACATCTCGCTATGAGGCATACAAAACCGAAGCTGAAACGCAGCTGAATACGATTAATGCATTTTTTAAACAAGTTGTAAGCGAGTGGAACTAAAAGAGGAGTGTTTGCTTTGATTACTGATTTTTATTCAGACCGAAAATGGATTGAAAACGAATATGAAAATGGGAACTGGGATCCCGATTCCGGCAAAGCGCCGGAAGAACTCGAAAAAATGATTCGGGCATTCATAGCTGAAAATCCCAAAATGCCGCTGCAGATATTGATTGCTCATGTATATCGAATTATGCTTGAAAACGCGCAAATAGACATTAATGTGCATACTATGTTTCCTGATAAGCTGCGGCATGGCGGCAAATATACCAAAGATGCAACGCCTGCCGTGTCAGAAATGATTTTTCGTGAGCGCTATGAGCAAACATTCATGCGTCGGTGTCCTGCGATTTGGGAACAAAGAAAACTGTTGATTCATACTGGTTTGGCAGCTCCGGATACAGATGTATGGCATACCGTTGCCGACTGGAAAGAGGTGGTGCGTCTTGGGGCATCCGGACTTTTAAACAGAGCAAAATCGGAAAAAGAGAAGAAAAGTTTGAACGGAACTTTGACGCAGCGTCAGTCGGATTTTTATGATGGTGAGATTATTGCTTTTGAAGCGCTTCTTACTTACATGAAGCGGCTGTTGGATGCAGCGCATCAAAAGGGAATGGCTGCATATTGTGAATCGCTTGCATGGCTGCTTGTAAATCCCCCGAAAACATTGTATCAGGTTTTATGTCTGACGCATATTTATCTGAATGTGTTTGAACTCGGCAGGGAACGGTGTCGCTCTTACGGCCCTGTGGATGAAATTTATACGCCTTTTTATGTTTCTGATCTGGAAAATGGAACTATGACAAAAGAGAACGTCAAAGAAATGTTTCGGTATTTTTGGCAGAAAATAGCGGCGGAAAAACGATATGCCGATCAACCGATTTGCATTGGAAAAGCATGGACGAGTGATGACAGCTTCGGCGCAGAACTGATTATGCTTATGCTGGAAACGTACGAAGAATTGAACATTCACAATCCAAAGATTCATATATGCTGCGGCAGCAATCTTTCCGACGCGCTTTTGCGAAAATTAATGTCGATGATTAGAAAAGGGAATTCTTCTATGGTTCTTATCAACGACGAAACGGTTTATAAAGCCTATGAAAGGATCGGCATTTCGCGCGAGGTTTCCAATGATTATATACCGATCGGCTGTTATGAATCTGTTATCCCGGGGAAAGAAGATGCTCGAATTTGTGCGTCCTGGATCAATCTGGTAAAAGCATGCGAATATACCATTACCGGCGGTTATGATCTTCTGAGCCGTTTATATGTTGGACAGAGGACAAAAGAACCACAGTCATGGGAAGAATTTTTGCAGACTTACTATAGCTATCTGCATGAGCATTGCGATATCGTCATGAACAATATTAATGTTCAGGCATTATATGCGCATGAGGCGAATCCGTCGCCTTACTATTCGGGAACGATTGTTTCCTGTATGGAATCAGGTAAAGATGTGTATGACTGCGGAATGGAATATCGCAATCAGTCAATTAAATGTTTTGCGATTGCAAGTGCGGTCGATTCGCTATTGGCGGTAAAAAAATTTGTTTATGAGCGCAGGGAAGTGACGCTGTCTGAACTTGCAAAAATTCTTCGGAACAATTGGGCAGGCGCGGAGGATCTCAGAAACAGAATTATGCAGGATCCGGTAAAATACGGCAATAATATTGCTGAAGCGGATAATCTGGCAAAAGAAATTTTTGACTTTTGCGCGCATGAAATAATTGGAAAACCCACTTCAACCGGTGGCGTCTTTCGGTTGGGGTGCGACTCAGTTAACATGGCGGAAGTTTATGGCAAACGCTGCGGCGCTTCTGCTGATGGTCGTCTTGCGCGAGAGCCCATGTCTAAAAACATGCGTCCTGTAAACGGTATGGAAAAAAATGGCGTGACAGCATTTATTCAGAGCGTCTGCCGCATAGATAACGCAAACTTTGTCGACGGCGCGCCGCTTGATTTTATTGTGCATCCTTCAGCTGTAGCGGGCGACGCCGGATTGAATGCCATGATGGCTTTAGTAAAAGTATTTTTTGCAGGCGGAGGGTACTGCATTCAGGGTAATGTTTTAAACTTAGACACGCTGCTGGACGCACAGAGGCATCCGGAAAATTATCAGACGCTTCAGGTACGTGTATGCGGGTGGAATGAATATTTTGTCAATATGCATCCGGTGGTTCAAAACGATTTCATTAAACGGATGGCGGGAATGGAATAATGTCTTCAGGAACAGTACTCAACATTAAACGTTTTGAAATTCATGATGGTCCTGGAATACGCTCTACTCTATTTTTGAAAGGATGTCCGCTTCGTTGCGTCTGGTGTCATAATCCGGAAAGTCATACAACAAGTTTTCAACTTGCGTATTATGCCCATAAATGCGTAGGCTGCGGCGCATGTGCCGCAGTATGCCCGAACGGCGCGCATACTTTAGAGGGCGGCGTCCACAAATATGTGCACTTGCTTTGCAACACATGCGGTAAATGCATAAAAGTTTGCCAGGGACATGCGCTTTCAATTTTCGGCCGAAAAGCAACGCCTAAAGACATTTTGCCCGAGTTGCTGGCAGATAAAAAATTTTTTGACTATTCCGGGGGCGGCGTCACAATCAGCGGCGGCGAACCACTTATGCAGCCTGACTTTGCTGCGGAACTGTTCGCACTTTTGCAGAAAGCAGGTGTGCATACAGCACTTGATACCTGCCTTTACGCATCTAAGCACGCGCTTGAAAGCGTTATTCCTTATGTAAATCTATACCTAATTGATATAAAAGCAATTGATGAGAATACCCATATGCAATGCACAGGGGTTTCCAATAAATCAATTTTGAAAAATTTTGCATATTTATATTCATTAGGCAAAAATATCGAAGTGCGTGTTCCGTATATACCGGAAAGAAATTCCGGCGAGATGGAAAAAATAGCAGATTATCTTGCTCGGTTCCCAAGGGTTTCAGGCGTAAAAATACTGGCTTACCATGATCTGTCGCGCAGTAAATATGCGGCGCTGGATATGCCGTATATTATGGGAATATGCAAAATTCCGTCTGCCAAAGATATTGAGAAAACGGTGTTGATGTTTCGAAATAAAGGCTTAAATGCATTTTGGCAGGAATAGCGTTACGAAGTCAAAAAGTCGGCAGAAACCGAACGGTTTGGATTCGTAGGAAAAAAATCCGCACTATGTAGGATTGCATTGCTATAATAGCGCGCCGTTGTTTGCGTTAAGTAGAAGTCAAGTTTAGAATTTGTGAAAATATGATTTTGATATTTGACTTGATAATTATTATACAGATAAATATGCGCTGTATAATGACACAACATATTTTAGCAAAGACGGTATTCATCTTACGGATGATGGATATGCGCTTATTGCACATATAGACCATTACAGGCAGCCGTATGTGAGCGGCTGCCTGTAAATTTTTGTAATATTAAACTTTCAAACTGTGTTTTGCAAGTTCGGTTGCAATTCTGACAGCTTCTCTTCAGTTATTACATCTATTGTTTGATTTGCAGCTGCTTCCAATATCATTGCGACTGGGGCAGTTGTCAAACGCGGGGTTGAACGCGTAGAAATTTTTAGAATCTAGATTGTCTTGCGTGATACGAAGCGCGTCGCCGAATCTTTGGAAATGCACCACTTCTCGCTCGCGCAGGAATTTGATCGGTTCCCGGATATCCGGGTCGTCGACCAGACGCAGAATGTTGTCATACGTGGTGCGTGCTTTTTGCTCTGCTGCAAGGTCTTCGCACAGATCGGTTATGACATCTCCTTTGGATTGGAAATACGTTGCGGAAAACGGCATGCCGGCTGCGCTTTGCGGATAGATGCCGGTCGTGTGGTCTACAAAATACGTATCAAAACCGGAGGCTTTGATGGCTTCCGGAGAGAGATTTCTGGTCAGCTGATATAAAATTGCAGAAATCATCTCCAAATGCGCCAGTTCCTCCGTACCCACATCGGTTAGTATGCCAACGACTTCGCCGTAGGGCATTACATAGCGCTGATTCAAATAACGCATGGAGGCCGCGAGTTCGCCGTCGGGACCACCGAGTTGGCTAATAATAATTTTGGCGGCTTTGGGATCCGGATTCTTTATTTTTACTGGAAATTCAAGTTTTTTATCATAAATCCACATTAGTTTGCCTCGCTTTCCCAAGGCCAGGGGCCTTGTACCCATTGCCAAGAATCGTTATTTACACCGGAAAACATCGTCAACGGACCGTATTTTTCTTCAAATTCTTGCGCATATTTCATATAACTGTCGCGCTGCCGGTTAAAGTATTCAAGAGCTTTGCGGCAGTTTGGATGTCCGTCCAGGTATAGGCCGGCCTCGATCATAGCAAAGCCGTGCTGCTGTACTTTGCGAAGTAGTTTGGAGCGTCCGCTGCAGTTCATATTCATCATTTTAGCGGCCTCCCATACATCTCGGCCCATAAAAAGGTTTGTCGAGTTCTTTGAAAATCGTTCCTCCAACAAGGCCGTCTTCTTCACAGTAAAGATTTTGCCAGTATTGTTCCGGCGAATATACCATAGCGAGCGATAATCCGTTTGACACCTGATCGTTTTCGGGTTCACACGGACAAGCCGGCGTTTCTTGCCGTTCCATCGTCGGTACGGCGCTGGTTTGCTGCATGATGCGTTCCAGCATGGCGGAATCCAGCCGGTCGCGAGGCGTGCCGCAGTTGTTAGCGTTCATTCTATACATATCGTAATTTTACGGAACCTTTCATTGTTGGTATTGAGCATACGCTCATTTTAATTTTATGCATTTTATGAGAATTCGGACATTTTTGCATAAAAATCTCCATATGGGAAAAAATTATCTCAGAACATACTTCTATTTCAAGGAGAAAAACGATGAAAAATAAAATCCGATTGATTCTGGTTTCAATTTTAGTTCTGGCAATGACGCTCGGCGCTTCGGCCGCGGTTGTTTCCCCAGCGCTGAATGTATTGGCAAAACAGCACGCAATGATAAAAAGCGGTCTGATGTACAGCGATATTTATTTTTCCGAGCAGGATTTCATGAAGTGCCTCGGCCTTCCTTCCGTTTCTTCTGTGACCGTATCTTCTCTGCCACAGGCGGCTGATGGTACGCTGAAGCTGGGAACGCTGAATATTACGGAGGGGCAGACGATTAAAAGCGAGTATTTATCGCTTTTGCGTTTTGTACCAACGTCGGATCAGGTCGAATATACCAGTTTTAATTTTGAGTATAATGGAACGGAGATTCCTTGTACGCTCAAACTGCTGGATTCGATCAATTATGCGCCGGCTTTTGCAGAAAATGAAGAACGCATTTCAACGTATCGCAATGTTTCGTATTTCGGTACGCTCGGCGCCGTAGATCCTGAAGGAGACCCTTTGGATTTTCAGGTTATTTCCTATCCCGAAAAAGGTACGCTGACCATAACGGATTCGGCGCGCGGCAGCTTTAAATATACGCCGACTTCCGGATTTGTCGGAGATGATAAATTTATCGTCGTGGTTCGGGATGCGTATGGCAATTATTCGTCTACGCAGACTGTGTCTGTGAACGTAGACAAAACGTCGGTAAGTTTTACGGATACCAAGGGACATTGGTGCGAAAATGCGGCGCTATCTCTCTATGAAGCGGGTGTCGTAGACGCAATGCGCTATCAAAATGGATTGGTATTTTGTCCTGATGACAGTATGAGCCGCGAGGAATTTATTACAATGGTCATGAAGACGCTGGATATCCAGACATTGACGGATACCGATACTTCATTTGCCGATAATTACAAAATCAACATTGAATATCGACCGTATGTGGCCACTGCGCAGAGGATGGGGTATGTAAACGGCAGCGAACAAGACGGCTTAATTTGCTTTAACCCCCAGGACAGCATTACAAAGGCGGAAGCTGCGGTGGTTATCAACAATATTTTGGGACTTGAAGAGGGTAGCGCTGTCAGCGTTTTTGCAGATGATTCCGCTATTCCCGTATGGGCGCGCAGCGCAATATATGCGTTGACCGGTGCCGGTGTATTCAACGGAGACGGCGCGGGCGTGATTGCGCCGTCGGCAATCTTAAGTCGTGCGCAGACCGTCCAGATGCTTTACAATCTGACGGAAAAATAATTTCGTAACCCAACACCCCGTTTGGCGTATGCTGATACGGGGTGTTAATTATGTATATTCATTATGATGGAAAAGAATATGAAAGAGTGGATGCCGCAGCAATTTTGAAAGGCTCGGCGGCTTATCCGAAAATTCGCGGTCTTGTGCGCTTTTATCAGACGGACAATGGCGTGTATATTGTAACTTCCGTGACAGGCCTGCCTGAGGGAAGTGGCGTTTGCGGCGCTCCTATTTTTGCAATGCATATCCATGAGGGCGCGTCCTGCGCGGAAAACGGCTCAGAGCCGTTTCCGTTTACCGGTATGCACTACAATCCGGGCAATTGCGCGCATCCGGAGCATGCTGGCGATCTGCCGCCTCTGTTTGGATGTCAGGGAATGGCGATGGGAGCGGTGCTCACAGATCGATTTACGGTCTCCGACGTGATTGGCAAAACTGTTGTGATCCATGAGCGGGCGGATGATTTCAAAACGCAGCCATCAGGCGATTCCGGCGCAAAAATTGCCTGCGGCGTTATACAATAGCGTTTACATTTAAAAAAGCAGCCGCAGAAATTCATTGCGAATTTCTGCGGCTACTTGTGGGCTGAGATACACTTAGAAATTTTCGATTTCCGCCTGCGTCAGCATGTGAATGCCGCTGCGCTCAAATAGTTGTTCCGCTTTTTCATTGTCGTTTACGCGCATCACTACATATGCACTTTTTCCGGAAATCGTGACAAACGCATAAATATAATCTACGTTGATCCCATTTTCGGAAAGCAGACCGAGTACATTGGCAAGTCCGCCAGGCTGATCCGGGATTTCGATTCCAAGCACCTGCGTCACGGTCACGACAAAATCACCGTTTCCAAGCGCAGACTTCGCACGTTCGGCATCGCTGACAACCACGCGCAGAATGCCAAAGTCCTGTGTATCCGATACGCTAATTGCGCGTATATCGATGCCGGCTGCGGCGATGCGCTCTGTAATCTGATACAAGATCCCCGGAGAATTTTCGGCAAAGACCGAAAGCTGGCTGATTGTCATGTTGGCATCCTCCATATTTTTAATAATTATAGCCAAGTTCAAAGGCTTTTTTGTTCATTTCAACAAATTTTGGGGCGACGGTTTTTTCGATTGCGGCAATCCATTTTTCATAAGAAATGTGAAAATATTTGGCCAGTCTTGCCATCAATACAATATTAGCAGCTTTGGCGGAACCTGCCTGCTCGGCGAGCGCCAGCGCGTCCGTTGCATCTACATGCGCGCCGCTTGCTTGTATTTCTTCGAGAATCCTATCCGGGTATTCCGCCTGGCCGATAATGACCGGCATGGGATCAATCTGCTGTGTATTCACGACGATCGTGCCCTCTTTTTTCAAGCAGGAGAGCCATCTGGCTGCCTCCAGCTTTTCAAAGGACACGATAAAGTCCGCCTCGCCGTTTTCGATTACCGGCGAGTATACTTGTTTCCCAAACCGGACATACGTGACGACCGAACCGCCGCGCTGACTCATGCCATGCACCTCTGAGACTTTTACATCATAACCCTCGTCGACGAGCAGCCTGCCAAGCAGTTTGCTTGCCAGCAGGGACCCCTGTCCGCCGACGCCGACAATCATTATGCTTTGCGTTTCCATTATATGTGTACCTCGCTTTCTATTGCGTCAAAAGCACAGAGTTGTTTGCATACGTCGCAGCCGATGCAAAGCGTTTTATCGATCTCCGCCTTTTTATTATGTATGCTGATCGCAGGACATCCAAATTTCATGCATTTCTTACAGCTTTTGCATTTATCGGGAGAAACATGCAAAGGCGTTTTGGGTTTTACGTACTTTAGCAGAACACAGGGACGGCGGGAAATGATCACCGAGGGCTCGTCTGCCGCAAGTTCTTCTTTTAATACGCGTTCGCAGGCCGTAAGGTCATACGGATCCACCACGGTAACCCGGCGTATGCCGATTGAGCGGCAGAGCGCTTCTAAATCGATTTTTCCGGCAGGATCGCCTTTGATGTTGTAACCGGTCGTCGGGTTTTGCTGATGCCCAGTCATACCGGTGATGGAATTGTCGAGGATAATCACCGTCGAATTGGAACCGTTGTAGGCAATGTTGATAAGCCCGGTTACGCCGGAGTGCATGAATGTGGAATCGCCGATTACGCATACGGCTTTTTTGCCGTCTGCGATTCCCGCTTTATTAAAACCGTGCAGACCGGAAACCGAAGCGCCCATACAAAGCGTGGAATCCAAAGCGCAGAGCGGGGGCTGCGCGCCGAGCGTGTAGCAGCCAATGTCGCCAAGCACCGTCACATTATTTTTTGCCAACGTGTAGTACATGCCGCGGTGCGGACATCCGGCGCACATCACCGGCGGACGCACAGGAATATTGGAGGCCGTTGTAAAGTGCGCTTTTTCGGGAAAACCAAAAGCTTTTGCGAGCGTCGCCTGTGAAAACTCGCCGATGCAGGAAAACATGTCTTTTCCGGTTACCTTAAGTCCGATAGAGCGGCAGTGGCTTTCAATTACACCGTCCAGTTCTTCGATCACATACAGCTTTTTCACTTTTTTCGAGAATTCCAGCAGACTGCGAACGGGCAGCGGATGGATGAGGCCGAGCTTGAAGACGCTGACCGTGTTTCCGAATATTTCTTTTACATATTGATAAGCGGTGCCGGAGGTGATGATACCAATGTCCGTGCCGCCTGTTTCGATGCGGTTGTACGGACAGTCTTCCGCAAATTCCGTCAGAGCGGCGGTACGTGCTTCGACAATCGGATGGCGGCGCTTTGCATTGCCGGGCATCATAATGTATTTGGCCCCGTCTTTCACATAGGGCTTTTTCGCGATGTCCATGCGCGTGCCTGTTTCAACGATGCTCTGCGAATGTGCAATACGCGTGCACATGCGGAGCAGAACCGGCGTAGCGAAATTTTCAGACAGTTCAAATGATTCTTTCGTGAAAAAAAGTGC
>CATWNM010000047.1 GCA_958352145.1 uncultured Eubacteriales bacterium | reverse complement strand
CTGGCCGTTGTGATCGTTGGCAGCGACCCGGCATCGCAGGTTTACGTCCGCAATAAACACAAGGCCTGTGCAGAAGTAGGGATGTATTCGGAGGTACACGAACTTCCTGAGAACGTTTCGGAAAAAGAACTGCTTATGCTGATCGACCGTCTGAATCATGATGATCGAATTCACGGCATTCTGGTGCAGTTGCCGCTTCCAAGACATCTAAATGAAACTGCCGTTATTCTAGCGATTGATCCTGAAAAAGACGTAGACGCTTTTCATCCGCAGAATGTGGGGAAAATCATGATTGGCAACGCTCGCTTTTTGCCTTGTACGCCTGCGGGCGTCATGGAGCTTCTCCATTTTTATGGAATTGACCCGGCCGGAAAACATTGTGTGATTGTCGGACGGAGCAATATTGTCGGAAAACCACAGTCTATGCTGATGCTGAAAGAAAATGCTACGGTGACAATATGTCATTCTAAAACGCAAAATTTACCTCTAGTTGTTCATATGGCAGATATTGTTGTCGCCGCTGTCGGCAAACCAAAATTTATAACGGAAGACATGATCAAAGAGGGCGCGGTTGTAATTGATGTCGGGATTAATCGTATGGCAGACGGAAAGCTTTGCGGAGATGTGGATTTTGATCATGTAGAGAAAAAGGCTGCCTATATAACACCTGTACCTGGCGGAGTAGGCCCTATGACCATTACCATGTTGCTTCAAAATACGCTGACGGCAGCAAAAGATAAATCTAATAGGTAATTTTCGTTTATGCGGTTGCTTTATTGTAAAACTATTTAGATCAGAAAGTGTTGTCCGCGCCGCTGCTATAGCAGCGGCGCGGACATTTATTTCTTAATTTTTTGCTTTTGCAATGCAAAGAAAAATACAAAAAGGGGTTGACAATCTCAATACATATGAATATAATTACATATGAACATATATTAAAATGTTTTGAATGAAGGAGGACGCATATGCCATCTGAAAATAAAAATAAAACGGCCGCATCGGAAATGACAGGCGAATTTTTGGCTGCGCATGAAGATGTTGTAAAAAGGGTGCTGGAAAAGCAACCAGCTGATGAATATTTGTATGATTTGGCCGAATTATTTAAAGTATTCGGCGATTCTACGAGAATCAAAATTCTTTATGCGCTGTTTGAAAGCGATCTATGCGTTGGGGATATGGCGCAACTGCTGAATATTAGTCAGTCGGCGGTCAGCCATCAATTGAAAATTTTAAAGGACGCAAAACTGGTAAAATTTCGACGAGAAGGAAAAATCATATTTTATATGCTGGATGACGATCATGTGAGAACGATACTCAGTATGGGAATGGAACACGTGGAAGAATAACGAACTTATATTTTTAAAATTTATTTTAAGGAGAATTGACATGAATAAAACATATGGCGTTTCCGTAGACTGCGCCAACTGTGCAGCAAAAATGGAAGAAGCGGTAAAAGCTACAAAAGGTATTAAAAATGCGGCGCTCAGCTTTATGACGCAGAAGATAAAAGTGGAATTTGAAGAGGGGGCGGATATGCATGCAGTCATGAAAGAGGCACTGAAACGCTGCAAAAAAATAGAAGAAGATTGTGAAATCTTTATATAAAGAGGAACGGCGGATATGACGTCAAAACAAAAACTTGTGCTATACCGCATTATTTTTTCCGCTACTTTGATGTTGGCAGTTTTTATCCTGAGCCAGATGATTGAAATGCACCTGTATCTTGAGACTGCATTGTATCTGATTTCTTATTTGATTATCGGATATGACATTCTGAAAAAGGCTTTTAAAGGCATTTTGAACGGGCAAATTTTTGATGAGAATTTTTTGATGACCGTCGCGACGATCGGCGCGATCTTTCTCGGCGACTATAAAGAGGGCGTTGCCGTTATGCTGTTTTATCAGATCGGCGAATTGTTTCAAAGCGTCGCTGTAGGGAAGAGCCGGAAGAATATTGCCGAACTTATGGATATCCGGCCAGATTACGCCAATCTATTTATAAATGGAAAGCTTGAAAAAGCGGATCCGGAAGAGGTGCCGGTAGGCGCAGAGATATTGGTCAATCCCGGTGAAAAAATTCCGATAGACGGAATAATTATTGAGGGATCTACAACGCTGAATACAAGCGCGCTGACAGGAGAAAGCGTTCCTAGAAATGTTCAAACAGGGGACGCGGTCATCAGCGGCTGCATTAATATGTCCGGCGCAATCAAAGTTCAAACCACAAAGGAATTTGGTCAGTCTACTGTATCAAAAATTCTTGATCTGGTGGAAAACTCCAGCATGAAGAAGTCGCGCTCAGAAAATTTTATTACGAAATTTGCCCGGTATTATACCCCAGCTGTATGCTGCGGGGCATTAGCATTGGCAGTGTTTCCCCCTGTCATCAGGCTCATGGCCGGACTTGCCCCCCATTGGCTTGCATGGGTGACGCGTGCGCTGACATTTCTCGTTATCAGCTGCCCCTGCGCGCTTGTTATCGCGATCCCGCTCAGCTTTTTCGGGGGGATCGGCTGCGCTTCAAAAAACGGAATTCTTGTAAAAGGATCAAATTATTTGGAAGCGCTTGCGGATACGAAATATATCGTTTTTGACAAAACGGGCACGTTGACAAAAGGCATTTTTGAAGTGACAGGTTTGTATCCGCAAAACGGTTTCTCCAAGGAAGCGCTTTTGTTTTATTCCGCCTATGCCGAGAGCGCTTCCAGTCATCCGATCAGCGTCAGTCTGAAAACGGCGTTTGGACGGGATATTGATCTAAACAACGTACGCGAAATCCAAGAAATTGCAGGATATGGCGTTTCGGCAGTTGTAGACGGCCGCAAAGTGTATGCCGGGAATGAAAAACTGATGAGACAGTTCAATGTTGCGCTCAAGGATGCCCGAAACGAAGAAACAGTCGTATATATAGCCGTAGACGGCGCATATGCAGGCTGCATCACGATTTCGGATATCGTGAAACCTACGTCGAAAGCTGCGATTGCCGATTTGAAAAATCAAGGGATCCGCCAAACGATCATGCTGACCGGCGACTCCCGAAATACAGCCGAGCGTGTGGCAAAAGAAATTGGGGTCGACATCGTACAAAGTGAAATGCTTCCCGCCGATAAAGTATCGGCCGTTGAAAAACTGCTCTTGAACAAGGGCAAAAAAGAGAAATTGGCTTTTGTCGGCGATGGAATCAACGATGCACCGGTTCTTGCCAGAGCGGATATTGGAATTGCGATGGGCGCGCTTGGCTCCGACGCGGCAATTGAGGTAGCCGACGTCGTGCTTATGGACGATGATCCGGCAAAAATTTCCTTAGCGATGAAAATATCCAGAAACACTTTAAAAATCGTGCATGAAAATATTTCGTTTGCGCTCATTGTTAAATTGACATGTCTGATTCTGGGCGCTGTCGGAATTGCAAATATGTGGATTGCAATATTTGCCGATGTAGGCGTCATGGTGCTCGCGGTGATGAATGCGATGCGCGCATTGAAAATCAAATAATAAAGCTGTATTTTGGGGACGGAAACATAAAACGGCAGCAAATTAGGAAAAATTTATATTCTATTTCTTCATATACCCGCCAGATTGTGACATAATTTCCATCAAGGAGATGGTATAATGATGGTACAATTACTGTTTGGGAGGAAAATTGAAGACGAATATGAACTATTCCTATATCAAAGAAGAAGGAAAAACTCAAGAATCCAAACCATACACTGCTTTTTCGGTTGTCGCGATGGAGGGAGCGGCATGTATTTATTCCGTTAAAGAAGCGTTTTTGGATGAAAAACAAGCACAGCGTTTTGTTTCGCTTTGCAATGATCTTAGCTTGGATCCAATCCATCTGCTGGATGCAGTATATGATGCAATTGTGATAAATGAAACAGAGTGACGTAGGCCTCGGACAAAATCAAAATTGCCCGAGGCCTATTGATTTGTATTTTGTCCTTTTTCAGTACGATACGGCGGCGCTTTTTTATTTTGCGGTAATCTTTGATTTTCCTCTGGTATTTTGATGTGAAATCCTGTATAATAGACGTATAATTTTTGCTTTGCTGCATCAAGTGAGGATTTTTATACATTTCTTCGACTAACAAGTGGACAGCAAAGCGGTGGAGGAAGCTATGGATCACGGTGCAATGTGCTACCGCCGTTTTCTGGATGGTGAAGACAGTGCTTTTGATGAGATCATGGATAGGTACCATGACAGTCTGATCCTGTTTATAAATAAATTGGTAGGCAACTATTCCATTGCCGAAGAATTGGCGGCAGATACGTTTGTCGAGCTTTTAGTACATAAAAAAAGATTCCTTGGAAAATGCGATTTCAAAACCTATCTTTATTCTATTGGCAGGCACAAGGCAATTGATTATATCCGTAGGGAAGCACGTAAAAAAACCGTGCCGACGGATGAAATTTTAGAACTTTCGGATGATCAGCGCATAGAAGAGCATTTTATCGAAGACGAATCCAAACGTATTTTGCATCAAGCGATTGAAAAACTGAGCGAAGATTATCGTGCGGCGGTATATCTGATATTCTTTGAAGATTTGTCTTATGAAGACGCTGCGCGAATTTTAGGCAAAAACAAAAAACAAATAGACAATTTGATTTACCGTGCCAAAGCGGCGCTGAAAAAAATTTTAACAGAAGGGAGCGGTTCAGATGCGCAGCATTGAAGAATTCAAACAATATGTTTACGATAAAGCTGACGACGCACGCGTACGGAGAAAAAGATGCCGCCGCATAGAATTGAATGTCGCCGCCTCGCTATCTGTTTTTGTCGTTTGCATAGGCCTGCTTTATTATTACAATGTGCCATCCATAACCTACGAATCTGCCGGTATCGACCAGTCTTCTGAATGGGATTTGGAAAAGACCGCCGATCTGTATTCCGCAGACTATCAAGAGGGAGAAACCCAAGCTTTAACGTCAGACATTTTATATACAGACAATGCGGAAATCAATTTTTCTGAGATCTGCGATTCGCTGGCGCCTACAGCGAAAGAAAGCATGAATACGGCGCTGTTTCTAGCCGCTGCCGAATCGCTGCTCGGTTCCAACAATTATTCATATTATTCCGTTGCAGAAGACGACGCATCGTATACGGGAGAGCTTTCCGACGTTGATTTTGACAATTATGTTGCTGTGACGGTTCGGTCGACATTTGTATCCGAGCCGAAAATACAAGCAACACGGACTGAATATACTGAAGGCGTAATTAACCTGACGCTTGTCGCCGACCTTGCGCCCACGCCGGACGGCGCATATACGCTGGTCTATACTGTATTGTTGGATCGGGAAGAATATACGGGTCAGACGATTTCTATACAGATTATACAACCATGAATATAGAAGGAAGCGCTCCGTACGGCGCTTTCTTTTTGCTTCGTCCATGCTGCACTACACGCGGTTTAGTGCGAAAATTTGTTGCGTCACCAAAACAATTTTGATACAATAGAATCAGCGTATAAATTTATGACGAAAATATTCAAATCATCGGCGGAGGTGAGCGCAATGCACGGTTATACGCGGGTGATCGTCCGCGCAGCGGCAGTATTTGTTCCATTTGGGTTTGTCCTAGGTATTTCAATTCCGATCGGCGCGTCGCTGGATCAATATGATACGATCGTATGGAATTCGACGAGACTGGCCGAATATTTCTTGTTCGCTTTATTTTTTTCTCTTATATTTGCAGCACTCATGGCTTTTCTGTGTGAAAAACGAGTACAAATTTATGGAAAATGCCGTTTTGCAATAAAAAAAACTCTCCTTGACCGGGGCTATAACCGTCTTTTTGTTTTATGGGCGTTGTTTTTTTTGTGCTTTATCCCAGCATTTCTTGCATATTATCCAGGCATATTTGCTTATGATGTTCCGGCACAAATCGCCGCGCTTGCGAAATGGCGTATTTCTGCAGATCATCCCATGCTGCACACGTCCATTGTCGCCACATTTTTGGTTCTCGGCAAGTTGATTTCTTCCTATACATTGGGACTGGCGCTTTTTTCCGTCTTTCAGATGCTTTTGCTCTCATTTGCGCTTGCCAGAGCAGCAGATTTTTTGTTTCGGCTGCAATGCGATGCCGGCGCGCTTCTTCTCGTGATTTTTTATGCGCTCAGTCCCGTCAATGCAATTTTCTCCGTCAACGCAGTAAAAGACGTGCCGTATTCCATTCTTTTTTTACTGGCCGTGACCTCTGCGGCGGAATTGCTGTTTTTTACAGACGCATTTTTAAAGTCTAAACGAAAGATGATTTTTTTTGGATTGACCATCGCTGCCGCCGCGCTGATGAAGGCAAACGGAGAGGCGGTTATGCTGACGCTTTGTGCCGCACTGATTTTATTTTTTAAAAAACCGGTTGTAAGAAAAAAAGTTCTTAGTCTTGCGGTTTCGTCGCTTGCTTTATTTTTCTGTGTACAGTTTTTCTTTTGCGCCATCGTAGACATGCTTCCTCGTACAAAGACGGAGACGATGTCTGTACCGCTGCAGCAGGTATTCAGAGTGGTGAAATTTCACTACGATGAACTCAGTGAAGAAGAAATCCATACGCTGACGGAATTTCTCCCTGAGCAATACCTGTTAAACTATACCCCACGACTGGCAGATGATATTAAAAACCAACTGTATCCCGGCGCATATGAAGCACACAAGAAAGATTTTTGGCGCCTTTGGCTTTCTTTGGGCGAAAGATATCCGGACGAATATACAGAGGCATTTCTTTCGCTGAATCTTGGCTGCTGGTATCCTGGACTGCAATACCCGGACGCACGTACCTATCACAAATATATTGAAACATGGATACACGCCCCGGATTCGCCGGATACGGCAGTTAAAGTGCCGGATGATTTTTCAGTTTTTCCGAAGACGCTTGACGGTTTTTATCTTCAAAGAACGGTTAAATGGCCGGCTGCCTATGATTTTTATGAAAATTTCGGAAATGGCAAGACGGTTCTAAACCGTCTTCCGTTTGCATTCCTTTTTACGCCTGCCGGAGGATTCTATGCGCTCTGGATTTTATTGGCTATATCCGTATATGCTAAAAATCATAAATTGCTGTTATTATCTGCGCCAGTGGCTGTGATATGGCTCTTGAATATGTTTTCGCCGATTGCGCTGCTCCGGTATGCGTATCCTATGCTGCTAGCCATGCCTTTTTTGTGTGTTTTGTTTTTTTACGAAACGCCCGAAAAAAATGCCGCCGAAGCGGTCTGATCTTCACAATTTCGGTTTTTGGCTCTTATCGGAAAATTATTGCATCTTTTTCTAAAATTTGCTATAATAGACAATAATGAATACGATTATTTTTGATAAGGAATTCTATGGATAAATACATACAAACGGTTAGACAAAAAAACGACGCTTTTTTTGCTGAAACGGCGCGCAGACCTACATCCTTTGTCGAAACATTCGGATGCCAGCAAAATGAAGCGGACTCGGAAAAGCTGCGCGGCATGGCGGATGCGATGGGGTATGCGCAGGCGGCCGATGCGGCGCATGCGGATCTTATCATCGTCAATACCTGCGCCATCCGTGAACATGCCGAACTGCGCGCGCTGTCGACGATCGGCCAATATAAGCATCTTAAAGCAAAAAATCCGAATCTTCGGATCGGCGTCTGCGGATGCATGGTCGCGCAGGAACACCGGATAGAGGAACTAAAACGCAGTTATCCTTATGTAGACTTTACTTTTGAACCGGCGGCACTTGACTTGTTTCCTGAGATTTTGTGCGAGGCGCTGGAGTACGGAAAGCGTAGTTTTTCTATCCGGCAGACGTCAGAATCAATTCGGGAAGGGCTGCCTATACTGCGTGAAAGTCCGATTAAAGCATGGGTCAGCATCATGTACGGCTGCAACAATTTCTGCGCTTACTGCATCGTACCGTATGTACGCGGCAGAGAGCGCAGCCGGGATTTTTCCTGTATTGTCGAGGAAGTGCGTGCGCTAGTCGCTTCGGGTACGCGGGATATAACCTTGCTTGGGCAGAATGTCAATTCATATAACGGCGGCTGTTCTTTCGCAGAATTAATTCGAAAGCTGTCCGAAATAGACGGCGATTTTCGCCTGCGATTTATGACCAGCCATCCGAAAGACGTTTCCGACGAATTGATTGCGGCCATGGCCGAGAGCAGCCATGCCGCAAGGCAATTTCATTTGCCGATGCAGTCTGGAAGCGACCGTATCCTTACAACGATGAACCGCCGGTATGACATGGCGCGTTATCTGAATATCGTGCATAAGCTTCGAGCCGCGATACCGGATATTGCGCTGACTACAGATATTATCGTTGGTTTCCCCGGAGAAACCGAGTTGGATTTTGAGCAGACGCTCAGCATACTGCGAGAAGTGCGATTCGATATGCTGTATTCGTTTATTTATTCGCCTCGCAAAGGAACGCCGGCGGCGGCTCTTGACAATCCGGTCTCAGAGGCGGACAAATCCGCGCGGATGCAGCGCCTGCTCACTCTGCAAAGTGAAATTTCTTTGGAAATAAACCGGCGCCTAATCGGGAAAACTGCTGTTGTGCTGGCCGAGGGAAAAAGCAAGAACAATCCGGATTTTATGACCGGTCGAACCGAATCCAATAAGCTGGTGCATTTTAAGGCGCCCGATTCTGTGACCGGACGCTTTACGCCGATTCGAATTGTTCGCGCGGAGCCCTATGCGCTTTATGGGGAATTAGAAAATTAAAACTAGGATAGAAGAGGAAAAGAATATGGAAGAAATACTGAAAAAGGCCGAAGAACTCGGTAAACTGATTGCCAAAAGCGAGGCGGTATTGGCCGCTGCCAAGACCAAGGAAGCTTACGAAAACGATCAAGCGGTACAGAAAGCGATTTTTGAATACAACGCGCAGAATGCCGCGCTTTCGGCTGAATATAAAAAGGAAACGCGCGACGAAGATATTTTGAAAGCGATTAAAAACAGAATCGGCGAATTGTATAACCAAATCACCGAAAATCCGAGCTATGCGGCGTATGTTGCAGCTGAGGAACAGGTCGCGCAGCTGATGAAGCAGGTTAATGAGGAAATCAATTTTCAGGTGATCGGAGAACGCTCCGGTTCCTGTACAGGGAACTGCGGTTCCTGCGGAGGCTGCCGCTGAAAATGAAGCCGGAGGAAATGACAGTATGAGCCTGACTCCAATGATGCAGCAATATTTCGATGTAAAAAACAATTATAAAGATTATATCCTAATGTACCGTCTCGGCGACTTTTACGAGATGTTTTTTGAGGACGCATATACGGCCTCCCGGGAATTGGAATTGACGCTGACCGGCCGGGATTGCGGCCTTGAGGATCGTGCGCCGATGTGCGGCGTTCCGTTTCACAAAGCGGATGTGTATATCGGCCGATTGGTAGAAAAGGGATATAAAGTCGCCGTTTGCGAACAGACGGAAGATCCGGCGGACGCCAAAGGACTTGTCCGCCGCGAGGTGGTTCGGATCGTCACCCCCGGCACAATTACCGAAAGCGCCATGCTTCCGGATCAGAAAAACAATTTTCTTTCGGCAGTTTATATGGGCTCGAAAAATTATGCAGTCGGATTTGCGGATATTACAACCGGCCGGATTTTTGCGACTGAATTTGAAGGCAGCGAACGCGCCCGGCATATGATCAATGAACTGGCCGTATATGCGCCCAGCGAAATTTTGATTAATGTTTCAAAAGGCGTATCCGCCGAAACAGATAATTTTCTTTCCGAACGGCTCGACGTGCTGACCAATTATGAGCAGGCGTTCCGTTTTGAACGCGCGGCCGCCGCAAAAGAAGTTGCCGCGCAGTTCCCGGGGTACGATGTATCTGGACTCAGCAAAGAAATGATCCGTGTAATCGGCGCGCTGCTGGACTATATCCGTGAAACGCAGAAAACCGACATTTCCTTTATTAAAGAATTGAACGTGTACTGCGACGGGCAGTATCTGGAATTTGACGTCAATACACACCGCAATTTGGAACTCACGGAATCTATGCGCACGAAAGAAAAAAAAGGGTCTTTGCTCTGGGTTTTGGATAAAACCGGCACCGCAATGGGCGCGCGGCTCCTGCGCGCCTGGCTGCTGCATCCGCTGCGCAATATCCCGGAAATTTTGCGGCGGCAATCTGCAATCCAAGCTTTGCATGAGAATTTTATGGTGCGCGAGGAGCTGCATACCGTTCTTTCCGGTGTGCTGGATTTGGAGCGGCTAATGGCTAAAATCGCATATGGATCGGCCAACGCTCGGGACATGCTGGCAATTTTGAACAGCATTTCGGTTATCCCGGAAATCAAACGTATGATCGCTTCGCTCGAGGGAGAGGAATTCAAAGAGATCCTTTCAAAAATGGACGATCTCGAGGATATCCGAAATCTTCTTTGCACCGCCATCTGCGACGAGCCACCTCTGACGATACGCGAAGGCGACATCATCAAGGAGGGGTATAATGAAGAAATCGACCGCTTGCGTTCCGTAAAAACGAATGGAAAAGATTATATTGCGGGAATCGAAGCCAAAGAAAAAGAAGCCACTGGCATTAAAAATTTGCGCGTCGGATACAATCGTGTGTTCGGCTATTATATCGAAGTGACCAAATCGCAGCTTGAAATGGTTCCGGAGCATTACATACGAAAACAGACGCTGGTTAACTGCGAACGGTATATCACACAGGAACTCAAGGATCTGGAAGCGACGATCCTCGGTGCGTCCGACCGGCTTGCGGCTATGGAATACAGTATATTTCAGCAAATTCGTGAATTTATGGCCGAGCAGTCCAGCAGAATCCAAGAGAGCGCGGCTATGCTGGCCAAACTGGACGTATACATCAGCCTTGCAACCGTAGCAGTCAAAAATCGCTATGTCTGCCCTGAATTCTGTGCGGACGGCAGGATCGAGATCAAAGGCGGGCGGCATCCGGTCGTTGAAAAATTCATTTCAGACTCGTATTTTGTACCAAACGATACTTTACTTGACACCATACACAATCGCCTGTTGCTGATTACCGGTCCAAACATGGCGGGAAAATCGACCTATATGCGGCAGGTCGCATTGATCGTACTGATGGCGCAGATCGGTTCTTTTGTGCCGGCGGACAGCGCGCGCCTCTCAATCGCGGACAAAATTTTTACACGCGTCGGCGCCTCAGATGACCTGGCTTCCGGGCAGTCTACGTTTATGCTGGAAATGAACGAAGTTGCGTACATCCTGAAAAACGCTACAAAAAACAGCCTGATCGTCTATGATGAAATCGGCAGAGGCACCAGCACGTACGACGGTATGAGCATCGCGCGCGCGGTCGCCGAATATACGCTGAGCAAAAAAATAGGCGCAAAAACGTTATTTGCTACGCACTATCACGAGCTTACCGTCCTGGAAAATGAGTTTGAAGGGGTAGTCAATTACAATATCGCCGCAAAAAAGCGCGGCGACGACATCACTTTTTTGCGAAAAATTGTGCGCGGCGCCGCAGATGACAGCTATGGAATCGAGGTCGCGAAACTGGCCGGCGTTCCCGCGGAGGTGATTCGCCGCGCCAAGGAAATTCTCGGCGCGATTGAGAGCGAAGCAGCATCTCCCAGAGCGTCGAAAGAGAAAGAGGACGTCATAGAATCAGAATTCAATATGATATCCATGCTGCACGCAGAAGAAGAAAAAGAGGTGGCGGATCTTTTGCGCGCAGCTGACATTAATACGCTTACGCCTATAGAGGCGATGAATTTGATTTTTGAACTGAAAAAGAAACTGAGTTAGGGAGGCGCTGTGCGGTTATGGGTAAAATTAATGTGCTTAGTTTTGAGGTCGCCAACCTAATCGCCGCAGGCGAAGTCGTAGACCGGCCGGCATCCGTAGTCAAGGAACTGATTGAAAATTCGATCGATGCTGGCGCGAAAAATATCACGGTTGAAATCAAAAACGGCGGCGTTGTCTTTATTCGCGTATCCGACGACGGCTGCGGTATCGCGCCGGAAGATATGCCGCTGGCTTTAAAAAGACATGCCACCAGTAAAATCTCGGCTGCCGAAGACCTGAATGCAATTTTCACCTTGGGATTTCGCGGCGAAGCGCTGGCCGCAATTGCATCCGTATCAAAGCTGCGCATCATCTCCAAAACCGCGGAAGCAGCATCCGGTACGATGCTGTACGCAGAGGAGGGAAGAATCCTTTCAGTAGAGGAGGCCGGCTGCCCATGCGGAAAGACGATTACGGCAGAACAACTTTTTGCCAATGTACCGGCACGTAGAAAATTTTTAAAAAAAGATTCTACCGAAACGGCTGCAGTGGCCGCTGCGGTTGAAAAAATTGCGCTTTCACATCCGGAAATCGCATTTCGGCTGATTACGGACGGCAATATCAAGCTGGAAAGTCCGGGAGACGGACGTCTGGAAAATACGATTTATGCTGTTTTAGGAAAGGATTTTGCTAAGCGTATTTTACCAGTTAAGTGCCGGAATGCGGGCATAGAAGTGACCGGTTTCATCGGCTGCCCTGATAACGTCAAGCCTACGCGCAATTTTCAAAATTTCTTTATCAACCGGCGCTATGTAAAAAGCAAGACCGTCATGGCTGCGCTCGAGCAGGCGTATACTTCCTATATAGCGCCCGAGCGTTTTCCAAGCTGCGTTCTGTTTATCGACTTAAACCCTGCTTCAGTAGACGTCAATGTACATCCGGCAAAGCTGGAAGTAAAATTTTCCAATGAAAAACTGATCTTTGAATCGGTTTATTATGCTGTACGCAGCACGCTGGAAAAGAATACGGAACGTCCGGAACTTTTGCTGCGTTCTCCGGCTTCTTCGAACATGTCCGCTGTGGCAAACGCGTTTTTGCCCGTTTTAGAGCCATCCGAACGCAAAGCGGCCGCTGCTGAACAGCTTCGGATTGAACAAACCAATACCATGTCGTTTGCGTCCGGAATTTCCGACGCATGGCGCGCACGCGTCAGGGAAGAACTCAAACAGGAGCGTATTCGCAGCGAAGCGATAAAATTTTCTCCGCAAGACGAGGTAAGTATACCTGCGTCAGATCCTGTACCACCGTCAAAGGAAACGCCGGACGCTGAAAGCAGTGCCGTTGAGCAGGGGGAAGAGGCTGAAAAAGAGCCGCTGCCGCTTCCCGAATACCGAATTCTGGGCGTCGCGTTCAATACCTACATTTTTACAGAAATCAAAGACTGTCTGGTCGTCATTGATAAGCATGCGGCGCATGAGCGGATCATTTTTGAAAGTTTGCGTGGCAAACTCCGCAATTTTAAGCCCGCGCCGCAGATTCTGCTTGTTCCGGTCGTGATCGATTTGACAAAAAACGACTTTGACGCCGTGGTCGAACACAGCGAGAAGCTAAAAGAATTGGGATTTGATTTTGATATGGATCCGGCGCAAAGCCGCGTTCAGCTGACGCAAATCCCATCTGCACTTCAACTGGCCGAAGCGGAAGCGGTATTTGCTTCCATGGCGGATCAGATGGCAAGCGGAACAGGCATTTTGCCGATTGCCAAACAGGACGCCTATGAACGTGCGCTTTATCAAGCTTCCTGCAAAGCCGCCATGAAAGGCGGGCGAGTGGATGCGGATAAGGATATTCAATATGTTGTAGAAAAAATTCTGACGGTTCCTGACATTACTGTTTGTCCGCACGGACGTCCGGTTGTTTTTTATCTCACGAAGCACGCGCTGGACAGACAATTCGGCAGAGAATAAACCATAAACCATAAACAGTAAGGAAGTATTCATGTTTAAAATTATTTGTACGGAAAATCAAGCGCGGCGCGGACAGTTTGAAACCGTGCATGGTGTCATTCAAACGCCGGTTTTTATGAATGTTGGCACCAGTGCGGCGATCAAGGGCGGCGTGTCCACAATGGACCTGCGCGATGTGCACTGCCAGGTCGAGCTTTCCAATACCTATCATTTGCATATTCGCCCTGGGGACGACTTGATTTATCGTCTTGGCGGCCTGCACAAATTTTTTAATTGGGACCGGCCTATCCTGACTGACAGTGGCGGGTTTCAGGTCTTTTCACTGGCGCAGCTTCGAAAAATTACCGAAGAGGGCGTCAGCTTTTCTTCCCATATGGACGGCAAGCGCATCTTTATGGGACCGGAAGAAAGTATGCAGATTCAATCGCATTTGGCTTCGACAATCGCCATGGCTTTTGACGAATGCGTGGAGAATCCGGCGCCTTATACCTATGCCAAAAATTCCAGTGAACGCACGGTTCGGTGGCTGTATCGCTGCAAAGCGGA
>CATWNM010000046.1 GCA_958352145.1 uncultured Eubacteriales bacterium | reverse complement strand
ATTACAATCAATAATACGCTTGCTATTCTCATCTTTGTGCTCATCATTTCCCTCCTAAATTTTAACCCTTGAAACCTGAAATGAATTTCAAGGATAATTTCAAAAGTACTGATTCGTACAACGGCAATGTGCCGTCTATCGTACGTATGTGGATAAAACGTAGAAAGTCATAGGTGTTTATCTCACACGAAGCGAGGAAACCGCAATTCTGGTAAAAATAACGCAGGCCTCGCTGCGCCGGAGTTCTTCATCCGGACGATAATTTCCCGAACCGGAATCGCCATCGACGATTCCGGCGTTATACAATTTCATGACCGCAGGATAACAGGAAAGCGCAGAATTCACATCCGGTACGCTTCCGTTGCGCACCGCAGCATATTCGCTGTCCGGCAAGATGTTAGCAAACACAACCGCCATCTCGCCGCGTGTGATGGTTTTATTAAAGTCAGTAAACAAACCGGCTGAAATAATCCCGTTTTCAATACAGTAATTGACATACGGCATATACCACGCTTCGCCTGCTGCTGCAGCCGGAACGCTTTTTCCGTAATACACCGTGTGAATATTGGCAGCAGCGGTCAGCGCCTGTGCCACGGTAAACTTATCGTCGGGAGAAAAAAGCGTGGCCGACGTCCCGTTCGCCAGCGCATATTCATACGCGGTCTTGACATATTGGTGAAACCATTTATCCGCCGTTACATCCACAAACTGATTTGTATAAGCACGGGATGGCGTAAACTGCGCATTTAAATTCTGATTGGTAAAACCACTGATCTTTTCGCGCACCGCCATAGGATTGACCGGTACGGTATATTCGGTCTCAAGCGGCGCGGGATGCCCGCTTCCATTGCCAATGCTTACCCCATTCGCCGTCACATAGTAAGGCTCAAAAAATGCCGAACGTTTCGAAGAGGTGTCTTTGCCGATATACGCGTGATACGCAATCCACTTGGTGCCGAACGGATCGGTCATATACGAGCCGTGACCGCAGCCATTGATCGTATCGGACAGCGAGAAAATTGAATTTGGATTTTTCTGCCAATTTTTCGCATCCATAGGATCGCCGCCGAGGAACTTTAAATACCCCAATTGATAATAAATCGTCCAATAACCGCTGCCGGTATACATCAGATAAACCTCACCGTTATCGCCGTATACCGCAGCCGCACCTTCTACAACCTTGGGATACCATGCGCCCGTAGACGAATCCTGACCGTAACCGCCCATTTCCCAAGAATATTCCGGCTCACAGATCATCGTGGGCTGACCTACGATCGTCCAAGGATTCTCAAACCGGCAAATATTCACAGTCTGATGGAAATCGGAGGTACCACGGCCTTCTTCGCTGATAAAGGTAAGATAAGTTTTTCCATTGATGCGAATGACCGAAATGCCGCCGCCAAGCTGATCGACATTATATGAAGGCGCGTCTACAAAGTCTACATGACGAGGCTTGTTGACTTCGCCTGTGACGGGGTCGCCCCATCTGCCAAGCAGGTTGTCGCCGTCCAGGCACTTGACAACATGCTGACGCTGATTCGCCGTCGTGCCATCGTCGAAAGCGATAAACATATACCACCCCGCATTTTCCTCTCCGACTTCCTCCGGCGAAAAGTAATGAATCTCGGGCGACCAGAGATTTTGTCCCTCAGTCGGCTGAAGGATCGGATAGGCAATCGCTGTCTTAATGTCGGCAAGATTCGCCGCTTTTACCAGTGAGATCGATGTCGAACCCGTGCGGGTATAATAATAGAAACCGTCGTAATAGAAAAGATAGGGATCGGCGTTGTTCGCACGAATCGGATTTGTAAAGGTCAGTTCGCCCGTTTCCTCTTTGTCCAAATCCACATGCGCGCCTACATTCAGCACACTGGTCATATCACCAGCAAAATCCTCGGAACCGCGCAAATCGGTAAGATGCAGGAAAGAACCGCCGTTCAAATTCAGCGTATATGTGCCGTGCAGTTCTGTGTACAAACTCTTGGCAGGCGCGATTGCACAGTGAAAATCTCCGCCGGCAATACTTATAGAGATATCGTACCGCAGATTATATCCGGCGCCGCTTTCCTCATAGAGGCCAAACACGCCGCCATAAAAAGTTCCGCCGGTAATCATCATATCAACCGTGCCGCTTGTATTTCCTCTGGATCCCGCTGCAATATAGCTATGAAACGTTCCGCCGTTGATCGTGAGACGCGTATGAATATCCTGCGCGATCAGCTTTGTGGAATTATATCCGCCGCGCACAGCGCCCCAGGAACCGCTGTTAATCGTCAAATTTGTCGTGTACGAGTTCAGCAGCGTGTTATGTCCGCCGACGAGGCCAATATACCCCGTATTGCTGTTTGTCAGTTCGGTCTCAACTCCATCACCGATGGTCAGCGCATATCCCTTGGCATAAATCACCGCCGCCGCAGGCGCTCGAAAATTCAAATTCTCAAAAACGGTTTCACCGCCCAGCGTTAAGTCGGCTCCAAGGGAAATACACGCGCCCTCCGTGCGGAAATCCGAAATATAATCGTACGAGGTCAGCGTTATTTTGCCCGTATGTGCCCGTATCGTATAATTGTTTGCTATGGTATATGTACCGCAAACCACGATCGTACCGCTGGTGCCCAACAGCGTGATCGCCTGATTCAGGTCGTCTGCCGGAGAAGCCGCACTGCTACCGTCCCCGGTTCCGCCGTCAGCAAGATACACGCGGTTCGCGTCAATTTTTTTCGGGAATTTATTTTCAACTGCCAAAATCCATTTCGGATCAGCGTCAGCACTGCAAAGAAGTGCGCCTTTTTCCAGCGTTTCCGCTATTGTCATGCCGCCAATTTCCGCCTTGCCCAGATCGAGAATAGTTTCGGCGTTAAGTTTCCCTATATTTACATTTGTGATTTGTCCGCCGCGTAGACGAAGAACCAATCTGTCCGTCACACACAAATTTCCGACAGAAATCTCGTCAATACTGCCGCCGGAAATAGAAATATCCGCCGCCAAAATCGCAGCCGTCCCACCGCACGACAGATAGCGCACAGATCCGCCAATTATCGAAACGGTATGTTTGTCTCCGCCGTTCGCACCGGCAGTAATGCGGTCAAAAGCGCCGCTGACGATCCGAATCTCCGAAGATTTTCCTTCACCGGAGACCGAAAGAGACGTTTCCGATACTGTAACGCCTTCGCCAAACGACAGCGCACCGTCTTTTATCCGCAGTGTCGTCGCGCTGCTGCCAGAAAGCGCCACATGATCGAAAGATATTTCACCCTCAAATACTATATCTGTATGGGAACCAAACGCAATTTCACCCTGATCGATTCCGGTGATTTGTATCGGCGCGTCTATCTTTCCAGGATTCTCCGTAAAGTCAAACGCGCATTTTCCAATCACGCAGATGACGCCGCCGCACTCGCGCAGACGCTCAAATGCGTCTTTCAGGCTTCCGCACGGATCCGCTTCGGACGCCCCTGTCCCGGTCGCATTCGCCTTGACATATAGCTTTGCAAGATTTTCATATGCATCAAAATTGGCGCGCAACCGCTCTACCAAAGACGCGTCATAAACAACCGAATTGCATCTCAGCGTTTTTACAGAACCAGCCTGCATGGCAAGTTTGGCGATCGTATCGTTATAATACGTGCACGCAGCCGCGCCAACCTTACCGCCCGCAAGCGTCAAAACCGCATTTCCAACGACGTTATTGACATTCACCTGCCCTACCATCCCGCCGGAAAGCATAATTTCCGCCGTTCCGGAAAGCCGTCTGGTGACATCGCCGCCTGCATATACCGTGGAAATCGTACCGCCGTTGACCTCAATCACCGTATTTCCTGAATAATGATTATACAATGAAGCGCCATACAAATCGACTATGTTTCCGCCGTTCACCGTTATGTATGAAGTTCCGGTAAAGTTCATGGAACCGGCACCCTTTGTGCGGGTAAACCCGCATACTTTATAAAAGTTTCCGCTATTAATCGTAATATACGAATCCAAATTCTGCGGCAGGCTCGTACTGCTCGGCGTCTGATAACCACCTATAATAAAAGCATACTTACTGCCGTTTTGTACGGTCAGACCCGTATCAAATGTAATTGGATGGAACTGTGCGGCAAACATGACAAAATTGGTCATTTTAATATCCAGATCCCGGAATACAACAGGGCCGTTCAATAGGTAATGCGTTTCGCCGCTCACCGCAAACGACAGCGCCGCGTCATATTTTTTACTTGCATCTTTCGCGGTAATGACAATCTCGCCCGCATGTTCCGGCTCCGCATAATTGGCTGAAATCACATAATCCGATACGAGAACGATCTCCCCGCCGTTTTCCGCCGCTTTGACGGCCGCATCCATCGTAGCCAATGCATCAGACGGCGTCTTTCCCGAATTCGTATCTTTCCCGTGCGCAGCGTCCAGATATATTGTATTATCTGTTTCCGCCCCGCAAAACATCGCGCCCAAAATCATGCAAAACAACAATGTCACTGCAAATGCGCATCCAAAGCGCTTTACTTTTTTTGCCATTTTTGCCTTTCCTTTCCCCAAACAGATTTTCGCATGTATCATAAATGCGTTCTCATTCATGTGTTATTTTAATTCAAAACGCAATTATGTTTGTACTAATTAAACAAATCATCG
Source organism: uncultured Eubacteriales bacterium (assembly GCA_958352145.1). Taxonomy (GTDB): domain Bacteria; phylum Bacillota; class Clostridia; order Oscillospirales; family CAG-272; genus UMGS902. The sequence goes on along the minus strand of CATWNM010000046.1, from coordinate 9,880 downwards.
CGTACAGAAGCCTATTTTTACTGCTTTTACTATAACAAACCAAGGAAATCGTTTCAATGCTCATTTCGATACAATTTTATATAAAATGATATAAAAGCCGAAATCGGGACGATTCCCCCTGTTCTTTTATCAAAAGCCTCGTTTTTGATTTGAGAAACAAAAACGGGGTAGTTGCGCAGGAAACATGGAAATATCGTCCTACTTCAAATGTTGTGAATATATTATACTGCTTAAATTGCAGAGAAACAATGCGCGATACTATTAAAATTAGATACTATTCTATACAACTTTAACATTTTTCGAACAATTTATTGCCGCAAATTGGGTTTATAGTCAAAATTTGCTACAATATTGCGAACGGCACGCAGCACAGGCTGCTCCTTAGAAGAAAAGGTATCATATTTTTGTACGCATAGCCACATACAAACGCCAAAGTATGGCCCGAACATACGGTGTATCTTACAATATGGTCCGCCGGACAGGAAAAGAAACGGTACCTTGAGTTCCCGCTTCAGCGCCTGAATCGTGTTTAAATTTGCCATGAGTTCTTCTTCTGTATCAGAACCGGTCACCATTTTCACAATATCCGCGCCGCGGCTCTGTTGTTCCAAAGCAATTTCCACAACTTTTTCTTCCGGCAAAAAACGCCGAATATGCGAGGACATAAGCACTTCTCCGCCTGCCTCATGAATTTCTTCAATCAACTGTTTCTGTCGTTCGATCGCTTTAGCGTCTTGTGTCATTTCCATCGGCGCAGGAGAAAATTCATCCCCCGGAATATCGATCAGCGTAGCGCCGCATTTCAGCGCGAGTTTCAGTTCCTCAATGCGCGCTTCATCCGTCATTTCACGATTATGTCCGCCGCGGTAATTCGTTACATACAGCGGTTTATCCTCCATGTATGAAAATATCCGCCGAAAATGTTCTTCAGTACGGTACTCAGGACACAATCTTTCCAGTTGTATCCCAAAAGCGTCTGCGCCGTCATAAAGCGCATTGCGTATGTTAATAATAATTTCCCCAGGCGTCTCTGCTAGAATCATGTCCACAAGCAACGGACGGTCATGACCCAAAAAAGTCGGTTTCATAGAAGCAGGTCTCCTCTTTATAACATTTTTCACTTTTATGATAGAGGGGGAAAAAAATTTTTTCAATGTATGAATTGATACATTTTTGACCAAAACGATACTGTTTTTGCCCTTTTTGAGCTAAAGTATTGATTTTTTTTACAAAACCGATATAATCATACTAAAAAAGCTGAAATCGTCTCCGGCAAAAGAAGAGGAAAAGAATGATGGATATAGGCCAGATTGTGATTACAAAAATCATCAGCGTTTTGACAGTCACCAATTCAAAATTTATCATACGGCACAAATACGCCCGAAAATCACATGCTCTCTGTTTTGCCAAGTCAGGGAAAATGACTTACCGGCATAATAACCGCGAATATATATCGGATCAGCGCCACGCGCTGATCATTCCCATGGGCGCAAGCTACACTTCATCCTGTTCTGAACCGGGAGAATTCCCAATGGTCAATTTTCTGACAACGCCGGATTTTTCCCCCGACACTTTCATCAGCTTACAAATCGAAAGTACGGACAATTATATCAATGCGTTCGCAAAGCTTGAAAAAATCTCGGTCATTAAACAGAAAAGCGGTCATTTGAGCGCAATGAAAACATTGTATGAAATTCTCAGCCGCTTGGATAAAGACAGCCGGCCGGCCGATGACAAAAGAAATTTCAGCGTAATTGCCCCAGCCGTCAAATATTTAGAAGAACACTTCACAGATTCTACGCTCACGAACGAACTGTTGGCCCAAAAGGCGCTGATCAGCGAAATATATTTCCGGCGTATGTTTAAAGAAAAATACGACGTTTCTCCAAAACAATATATACAAAACCTTCGGATCAAAAAAGCAGAAGACCTGCTATGCAGCGAATATTTTTCCATAACTTCCGTTGCGGAAATGACCGGCTATGCCAGCGTATATCATTTTTCGCGCTCGTTTAAGAAAGCGACTGGATATACCCCTACGGAATATGTTAAGCAATTTGGTATTTCCGCCGCACCCGAAGAAGGTAAATCAAACTGATGTCCTGCGCAAAATACTTCTGCTAAAATAGCGCATAGATTGCTTCATCATAGGAAATTGGTGAACAAAATCATTTAAATTTTGTTTTGTTTTTTACACCCATCCTTATAGTTGGTTTTTTATATCCTTCAACTTAATTTATAACATTTTAGATTTTCACTGAGTTTATTGTAATTTTTTAAACGTAATTGTGTAAAAAATTGAGTTTCGGTTTGTATTATATTTTTCACTTTATGGTTGACAATCAAAAAGCGAAGCTCTATAATCAAAGGCAAGCAAATATTTTCTGCGATTACTTTGAATAGATTCTAAGGAGGATGCCAAACCGATGAAAGCAGTTTTAGTACAAAATGACCGCTCACTGATCTGGAGCGACGTACCGGACCCACAAATCAAAGACGATGAGGTTCTGGTAGAAATTCATGCCGCGGCGCTGAATCGCGCCGATCTTATGCAGCGTGCAGGCGACTATCCACCCCCGCCCGGATGCCCTGAATGGATGGGGCTTGAGATTGCAGGCGTCATTACCGAAATGGGCGCGGAAGCGCGCAAACAGTCCGATTGGAAAATCGGAGACAAGGTCTGCGCGCTGCTTGGCGGCGGCGGCTATGCCGAATATGCAGCCGTAAAATATGACATGCTGATGCCCATCCCCAAAAACTGCTCGTTTGAGCAAGCTTCAGCAATACCCGAAGCGTTTGCCACCGCGTATCTGAATCTATTTATCGAAGGCGGCCTTAAAGCCGGAGATACGCTTTTGATGCATGCGGGCGCAAGCGGACTGGCAAGCGTAATCATTCCTATGGCAAAAGCGTTCGGCGCGCGCATAATCACTACAGTTATCACCGACGAAGCCGCAAATTCTATCAAACACCTCGGCGCGGACATTATCGTCAATTCGAAAAAGACCGATATTTTAAAAGTGCTGGAGGAACAACGGGACATGGGACATCCGGTAGATGTCGCTATTGACTGTCTCGGCGGTGAAATCCAAGGAAAATGCCTGCAGTATATGCGTTATGGCGGACGTTGGATCATGATTGCAACACTGGCCGGCGATATTACGCAAGTCGACCTGAAAAAGCTCTATGTGCTGAACGTGCGTTTGATCGGCAGTACACTGCGCTCCAAAGCCCCTGCATTCAAAGCAAAACTGCTTGCCTCTCTTGTTAAAAACATTTGGCCGAAAATTGAAACCGGTGAAATTATGCCCACCATTTATAAAGTTCTGCCAATCACCCAAGCGGAAGCAGCGCATGCAATTCTAGAACGCGGTGAAAACGTCGGTAAAGTCGTTCTTCATGTGAAATAATCTGCGCGAAAAAACAGAAATATATCAGCACTACATAAAAACCATCCCGAAAGACGATATACGTTTTGCGGGATGGTTTTTATATTCGATCTGATATAAATTATGAGTTTGCCAAAAGACATCTGATTTGCCAGCGGAAAATGCACAATCCGGGACAGGCGATCATGTGCATAAAGCGCGGCACGTGTCCGCGCTTTATGCGCATTTTTGTCCAAATATCTTTTCTATTTTTTCGCAGCCTGATAAATACTGAAACCGTCAGTTTTTACCGTAAAAATCCGCCGCCTGTATGAATGACCTCGCCGGTAATAAACGAATCCTCGGCTAAAAACAGCGCAAGGCGCGCAACATCCTCCGGCGTACCGAGACGGCCAAGCGGCGTTTGCTCCCGGAGCGCCGCCATATCCGGCTCCGACAGTCCCGCATTCATCCGCGTATCAATAACGCCGGGCGCAATACAGTTAACCTGTATGCCTGACGGGCCAACCTCTTTTGCAAGCGCTTTTGTCAGCCCAATAACTCCTGCCTTGGCCGCAGAATAATGTACCTCGCAAGCCCCGCCAACCACGCCAAAAATTGAGGAAATATTAATGATTTTGCCGTTCTTTTTCCGAATCATACCAGGCAGAAACGCTTTGGTCATCAAAAATACCGATTTTAAATCCACATTGAGCATTTCATCCCACTGTGCCTCGGTAATGTCTGTAAACAAAACGCTCTTTGAAATCGCGGCATTATTAATCAAAACATCCACATCGCCGACCTGTTCAAACAGCCGTTCGACCGATGCCGAATTGGACACATCGCAGCGCACAGGACAAATACCTGCGCATGGCAGTTCTAAACATTCCGGCGCTGTATGCCAGAGCGCCGTGACTGAATAGCCATTTGCCGCAAATGCAGCCGCAGCCGCATAACCAATGCCGCGCGACGCGCCGGAAATCAATACTTTTTTCCCCATAATACCGCCTTACCCTTTAGCCGGCAATATATATTTTGCCCTATAGGCTTCATAACAAGAGGTGTACCGAGGATTTCCTTCGCTTTTGAGCTTTTCCATATATTCATGCATGTCCAGCGTATCATGTTCAATTTCAATTACACATCCGGCTATATTGGAACAGTGATCCGAAACGCGTTCAAGATTGGTCAAAAGATCCGACAAAACAAAACCGAGTTCAATCGTACATTCGCCTTTCTGCAGCCGTGCGACATGGCGCTTTTTCAGCCTGCTGTTCAATGTGTCGATGACTTCTTCAAGCGGCTCCACACGGAAAGCAACATCCAGATCTTCGTCGCAAAACGCCTTGAGGGCAGAATCCAATATTTCATCCACAGCCGAAATCATCACAGAAAGCTCATTTTTTGCATTTTCGGAAAACTCCAGCTTTTTGTCAAACATCTCCTGCGCTGATTCTGAAATATTGACCGCATGATCTGAAATTCGCTCAAAATCACCAATTATATGCAAAAGCTTAGTTACTTCATGGCTATCCTGCTCGGTCAGCGGACAAGCACTGATTTTGACAAGATAAGTCCCCAGCGCATCCTCGTATTTATCCACACGGTCTTCGCCCTCGGCAATGCCAATCGCCTCTTTGTCGCTGTAGCTGCTTAACAAACTAATAGCACGGCGAAGCGTATCGACAGACAACAGCGCCATATCAACCGCTACCTTGCGCGCACGCTCGATCGCAACCGTAGGCGTACCAAGCAAACGATCATCCAAAAGTTGTTTTTTTTCTGCTTCATCTTTGCCGTCCGGCACAGTGAGAACGGCCAGTCTTTCAAGTAGTCTAGAACACGGCATAAGAATTGCAAGTGCAAAAATTTTAAACACCGTATGCACCACCGCAATGCCAAGCGGCGTAATATACGCCGGAAAATGAAAATCGAAGATCGCATCCAAACCGTAAAACACCGACATGACAACCATGGCGCCAATCAAATTGAAATATAGATGTACAAAAGACGCGCGCCGCGCATTTTTATTTGCCCCTATTGAAGAAATCATCGCGCTGACGCAGGTACCGATATTCTGACCAACAATAATCGGGATCGCTACCTCATACGTGACAACTCCAGTCAGAGCAAGCGCCTGCAAAATCCCCACTGAAGCGGATGAGGACTGAATCACAGCGGTAAAAACCGTGCCGACCAGGATGCCAAGCAGCGGATTGGAAAACGCCGTAAGAACACTTTGAAAAGCGGGAGACTCGGAAAGCGGATCCACCGCAGCCGACATCGTCTCCATACCGGCCATCAAAACGGCAAACCCCAGTAAAATCAGCCCCACATCCCTGCGTTTGTTGTTTTTCTGGAACATATATAATATGATTCCGGCAAACGCAAGAAGTGGTGCAAACGCCGAAGGTTTGAAAATATTTATATACCATGGGCCGCCCTGAATACCGGTTAGACTGAGCAGCCATGCAGTCACCGACGTCCCCAGATTTGCGCCCATAATCACGCCCGTAGCCTGATGCAGGCTCATCACGCCGGAATTGACGAATCCCACGACCATAACCGTAGTCGCAGAAGACGATTGAATCACAGCTGTAACCCCAAGTCCAAGCAAAAAACCTTTAAACGTGCTGGCGGTAAGCTTTGCGAGTATATTTTTTAATTGTTTGCCCGCACGCTTTTCCAGCGCATCCCCCATTACTTTCATGCCAAACAGGAACATAGCCAGTCCGCCGAGCAGGGTAAACACATTAAAAATGCTCATAGCTTCTCCTTAAATATCCGGTAATTTTATGTCCCATAGCGATGGAAAACAAAAAAGCTTATTCCAAACCAGTATACATGATAGCACAACCAGCGTCATTCAGCAATAGTAAAAATAAACGAGAATATTGTCCGAATATTTATTCTTGATATTTTAATTGTAAAAAATCGTTTTTCTAAAATACTCATAACACCGGTTGTCCATTGATAACCAATCCGAACGCAAGCCCCAATGTCTGTGCAGCGTTTTTGCACATCGTCATACGCGTCAAAAAAATTTCAAAAAAATCCATTACCGAGCCATAGGCCGTATCAATCTTCAAACGAAGCGTCAGTGTTTTTTTGACGGTATCCAATTCCAGATTTGTCGCGTGCACCGAATAATTGACCCGATCGTGAATATCAAAGGAGGCGTGATCTGAATTGCGTACGCGAGAACGCCGCACATCGCTTTTATCGGCTAAGATCAGCGCGGCCGCAACCGGATTTACCGGTGCGCCGGTTCCCTCGTCATGATTGCCGATTGCCGAAACCACCACGGCAATTTCATCAGGCGCCATGCCCTCGTTATCCAGAATACGGAACGCCATAACCGCGCCGCTCTGCGAATGATCGACCCGATTGACCAAATTGCCCACATCATGTAGATAGCCGGCGATCCGCGCAAGCTCAGCCATGCGTGGGCCATAGCCAAGTCTGTCCAGCAAAAAGCCGGCTGTCTCCGCCACCCGCGTCACATGCGCAAAACTATGCTCCGTATAACCGAGCGCACGCAGTGTGCCGTCCGCCGCTTCAATATATGTTTTTACCGACGTATTGCCGCGGATACTCTCATAAGTCACCATATTCTTCTCCTAAGCTGCGAGATCGCTCTCGCCGTCATTCAAAAATCAAATTTTACATCCGTTCCTTCCAAGCGAAGCGCAGCGTCAAAGCGTTTCCCGTTTTTTGAAATGAATCCCCGAATCTTTGACGTTTTTCCATCCGTCAAAAGCAGCCGCACATTCGATTTTGAAATCACACGGCCACAGATCACACGATTTATCGTAAATTGGCATCCTTCTTTGTAATTGCTGCATCCATATCCGAATTTCGTCCGCCGAATGCGGCCGCCGCAAAATGGACAGGCGCATACGTCGTCGCCTAAAAAACCATCGTCAGTATCCTCCTCAGGAGAAGACTGCGGCCGAAAAAACACTTCGCGGATTTCCTCTTCAGCCAGACGCACGCCGCCGCTGATATCCATCTCGCCCCGGTAAATCTTTTTTAGCGCGCGCCCAAGCTCGCTTGTCTTATATTTATCCATGGAAATGCCCATTTGTTCCAGCGAGACGATCAAAAATTCCCCGCCGGGCAAAATTCTGTACACATCTTTTTTTAATTCTATATAGCCGCTTTTGCGCGCATTATCGATGATCCCGGTACGGGTCGCCTCGGTGCCAAGCTCAAGTCCCTCGAAAATCGCACGGTACTCCTCTTCGTCGCTTTCCGATTCATTTTCCTTCGCCGCCGCTTTTTCTTCACGAAAAGGATTCTTTAGATAATTGTTCAGCGTTTCAATCGTATAATGCTTTGGCGGCGTCGTTTCTTTTTCAGCGGGCATAAAGCAAATATTGACCGTATCTCCCTTTACAAACGGAGGGAGCAATTTGTCTTTCGGCGCATAATCATCATATTTTGTCCATCCCGGCTCCACAATCACCGTACCTTTAAGCGTGAACTCTTCAAATTCTCCAACGGCAATCCGGATCTCCGTTTTTTCCGCGCGGCAGACCTCGGCGCAAAATACGGCGACAAAACGGCGGAATACCGTGGAATACACCCGCATCTCCGTTTCTGAAAGGTCGCTTTTCGCCGGAATTTTATAGGTCGGCGTCAACGCCGAATGTGATTCTATTTTAGAATCATCAAATATGGATTTTTTATACTTAAATTCCACCGGATAGCCGATCGCTCGGACATTCTCAATAATTTTTTTGATTTTCTCCTGTTCAGCATCCGCTAAGTATTCCGAATTGGTTCTGGGATAAGTCAGGAAGCCGCGTTCGTACAAGTTCTGTACAATCTCCAAGCTTTCTCCCATAGACATTTTATACTTTTTGCCCAGTACATTTTGAAGCTTGGACAAGGAATAAAGCTTTCCTGGCATAAGTTCGTCTTTCTTGCGCCGGACAGACGTAACTGTCGCCCCCGCCGCATTGTATGCGGCGCAGAGCGCTTCGGCGCGCGTACGTTCATTTTTTGAAAATTTCTGCTTGCTGGTCAATTCGACCACTGCGCCCTTCGTTTCTTCCGCACTTCGCGGCGCAAAGTAAGTTTCAGGCACAAAATTGCGAATCGCCAAATCCCGGTCATAGACTGCTTTGACGATCGGCACGATAACCCGGCCGACACGGAGCAGCGTTCCGGTTTTCAGCGTCGCATACCGAGTCAGATTTACGCCGTAAAGCCAATCAATATACGTGCGCGCAAACCCCTCCGCTGCAAGGCGGTCATATTCTGTCTCATCCCTCATCTCAGACAATGCGGCGCGCACAGTTTCAGGCGTCTGATCCGGCAGCCAGAGACGAACAAGCCGTTTTTGTCCCTCCAGCGCATGCTGCACACACAGACGCACAATAATCTCTCCCTCGCGGTCCGCGTCGCCCGCGTTGACAATCGTATCAACGTCTGAGCGGTTGCAAAGCGCGCGCAGCAGAGAAAACTGACGCTCAACTCCCGTGTCCGCCTGCCTATCCGCTCCGCGGCGTAGCGCAAAGCGAAACGTTTCCGGGAAGCAAGGCAAATTTTTTATCGTCCACTTCCCGTCCACAGGCGGATTTTCCAGATAATCCTCAATATCACAAAGGGAAAAAAGGTGTCCGAACGCCCAACTGACAAGATATCCGCCGCCCTCAAAATAACCGTTTCGTTTCTGCATATTGCCGATCGCGGACGCAATATTGCGCGCCAAGCTCGGTTTTTCAGCAATAATTAGTTTCATATCGGCTATTCCCCTTCTGTGAATAAATTTACGGAAATTATACCATAAATGATACATAAATTCAATAATTATTGCGTTGGCCGTCAAAATTTGCTATGATAAAAGAAAAATGGCAAGGAGACCTCAAGTATGCTTTACATACAGAAAAACGGCGAAAAATTTTCTCTTGGCACAGACGCGGCGCACGCAGCGCTGAGCTTCGGTCCGGCTAAAATAGAGATAGACGATCAGGAGATTGTGTTGGACGCAGTATATGAAGCCGATATGATACGTTCGTCCGGCCTCGGTCTGCGTGTAACCGATCGTCTGACCGACCTGGGGAACGGATTAATTCAAATCAACCGTACAATTGAGAACACAGCGAATGTCCCGTTGACATTTAAAGATATTTTTGAAGTTCAAACCGCTTTTGCACCAACCCGCTATCTGATCCCATGCGTCAACTATAACGGAAACGAAGGCTGCAAAGAACATGTTCCGCAGGGACTGCTTCGAGATGGTAAGCCCTGGATCTTCGCCTATGACCGAACGGGAATCCCCTGCTGCACGCTCAGCGAAAACAAAGAGTTCGGCGCGGCGATTTTTGCTTCGGACTGCGATCCAAACTCCCTGCGAACCGCATGCTCGATGATTCCGCTTAAAGATGGACGCCTTTCTCACCGGATTTATCATCCGGTGATAGAAGCTCCATACACATACTCCGGCAAGAACGTTTTGACAAAACGCTACGACGAAGCGCTCACACTTTTACCGGGAGAGA
>CATWNM010000045.1 GCA_958352145.1 uncultured Eubacteriales bacterium | reverse complement strand
CCCGGGTTCGAATCCCTGAAGGTGCACCATTATTCCTCCTTAGCTCAGTCGGTAGAGCGCATGACTGTTAATCATGATGTCGCTGGTTCGAGCCCAGCAGGGGGAGCCAAAAGAAGACTTGAAAACATTACGTTTTCAAGTCTTCTTTTTCGTTTTCAACCCTTTTTTCTTTCCTGAGAATATAAAGCGTGAGAAAGCTATCGCCGCTCAGATCATAGAGAAAATTTTTTCTCTGTCAAAACTTTTTCGCCATCTATATAGAAAGTTGGATCAATGACTTCCATGTCCATATGCAGCTGGCCGTGCACGATATCGCTTCTTTTGCCGTTGTTTCCTATGGCGATGTGGATCGTATTGCAGTTGTGCGTGCCGTCGCGCCAGCAAGCATTGTTGGCCTGTACTCGTGTAGTGGGAATGCCTACCTCATCGACGTATTTGCCTGGAATTTCAGCGCTGCTTATATAGGCTTCAAGCCGCGCTACTTGCGCTGAATCTCCGGAGTAAGATAGGACCTCTCTTTTTTCAAAAACGATACGCAGAGGTTCTCTGTCCGTTTCTGCGGCGGGACGCACCTTTTTTTGTGTTGGACCGTCTACGACGACAATGCCCTCTCCGGAACCAAATTTAGGCATGATCGCAACTTCACCGTATAGCGGAAGTATGCCTAAAATTTGTTTTGCGCTTAATGTTTCAAATGTAAAATCAGTACCTGCGGGGGAGGTTACGCGAAATATATGTCCGTTTTCTATCCGTGCAAGCAGTTTTTTGGTCACAGAAGGGATTTCGGAAACTTCTTCTTCGGTGATTTCCCAACGATCGAGGTCGGACTGAAAAGCTACCCAACGCTGTTCTCTTTCGCCGACCAAGTAAGCGTCTGGAGACCCGTCAATATCAAAGCCTAATTTTTCAAAATAAAATACATTTCCGAGGACAACGTCTGAATGTAGAATCGCTTGGCGCACCGCTTCAAATCCTTTGTTTTCAAACCAAAGCGGCATTCCTTTGAAATCATTTATATCTAAAATAAGCGGGTAGGCGCCAAGCGCTCTTGCAGCTTTGGCAAGCGCTATGGCGTCAAGCCTGTTTGGACCGTTTTTATGTCCGTCCCGGTCTCCCATTAGCATGGTGACGGTTTCACCTGCTTTGACATAAGCGCGTGCTTTTAGAGCGATCAGCGCATTTTTATAGCGTCTTTGCTCCGCATCGGGGAAATTGCTTAAAAGTTCCGGGTATAAATCTGCCATACTTCTCCTCCGAAAGGTCTATTGAAATTTTTTTATTATATCATAAGAAAAAAGCGCTTGTCAAGGCGGCTGGAGCGTTTTGACTATCTTACAGTTTGCGCTATTGTCTCGCTTTGCTTGGACAAAAGGGCGCGCCGCCGAAAAAAGCAGCGGGTCCGCGTCATGATGCGCGAACCCGCTTGGCCGTATGTTTAAACAAATCAAACTCGTTTGGCGGCGTCGTTTTTTTCACTAAAAGCGCGCAGGATGGGGCGCGCTTCCCTGTATTTTGCTTATTCTGCGTTCAGGTTTGTTTGAAAACCGCTGATTCGCTGCGAAACTGGCATAGGATTGACCGACATGGTAAAGACGGTGTCCAAAGACGGCGGCGCGCCGAGATAAGGAACGCCGTCCTGGTATTCCAGCTTCTGCAAAAAGATGCTGCGGTTATACCGGTTATTCGCATGCAGCTTTGCATGATAGACCGCATAGACCTCACTTCCGCTTGGAGACTGCGTGAAAATCGTAGCTCCAGGCGCGAAAATTTCATATTGATTGTCGCGCTGCTGCATCGGGGTGTCCAGCTTCTGCCAGGAGGACGCCGAAAGCAGATTGGTTCCGACAAGCTTCAAAAGTCCCGTGCAATAGTCGTCTCCGTCCGCATAGTTTGCCGCATAGGCGATATACAGTGTACCGTCGCTTCCATAGACCGGGAACGGCCCCTCGATAATATCATAGCCCTCCCACGCTTTATCCGGCGTTGCGATGGCGGTTACACTCCCCGCAAACGAAGTGGGAGAAGAAAGCGCGCCGATCACCAGCGTCTGCTTGTGACGCGAGGTCGTGTTGTCAGACTGGGACATAAAGACGCTGCTGATGTAATAGCGGGTTCCGCCGTATTCAAAGATTCGCGGGCTGAGCCAGGACCAGACGCTCGAATCCAGATTCCCCATACCGTCAAGCTTTGTATAGCTGCCCATCGGATCGGTGGAATCCGCCTTGAGAACGAGCGGCACGCGCTGTGTCAGTGTAGAGGTTGAAGAGGAAACCGACGAATAAACATACCAGTCGCCGTCAAAGCAGTAGATCTGCGGCGCCCAAATGCTGCTGACGCCTGAACCGGTTTCCGCAGTCCAGAGTACCTTTGCCGCCGTATTGCCGATGTCCGCAAGGTTTGCTGCGCGCGACAGCGAGATACACGGCTTGCCTGCGTTGGTCGACGCACGTACATAGTAATACCAACCGCCGTAATAATAAACGCTCGGATCTGCGCCGTAAGCAATAATCGGATTTTGATACGTCATAGTTCCGCTGCATGCGGCAGTGAGATTAAGCGATGAAACAATGGATGAAGAGTTGTTTCCAAGTACGCCAGAAGTGCCAGTCACAGATCCTACGCAGCGCAGATCACCACCCGTGATGTTCAGCGTATAGCTGCCATTCAGCGTATTTTTTGCAGGATTCTGCACCACAGCTATATCGCCGTGAAACTCGCCGCCCGAAATGTTCAGCGTAATGTTGCCCGTCACGGTGCTCATATCATTATCCACATTTGCGGGCGTTGACATGCCGAAAATGCAGCCGTAAAATTTGCCGCCTGAAATGTTCAGCGTGATATTGCCGTTTTGACTGTTTTTGCCGGTCCCGCACACATTGTCGTAAAAGCTGCCGCCGTGAATGCTGATCACACTGTTTCCGATAACCGTGCGGAGCGTCGCCGATCCGCCCTGCGCGCGCTCATTTCCGCCGCGGACAAATTCCCACGCGCCGCTTTGAATTACCAGATTGGTCGGCGCGACGCCGAGCGTAGAGGAACTGGAGCTTTGGAGACGGCTTCCGGTATAAATGCCGATATATTCGCTCACACCGCCGTCCATATTCGTGGTGCAGTGGATATCCAAGCCGAAAGTTACCGTGCTTCCGCCGCAGAAGATATAAGCGGCATTGCTCCGGCTTTCAAAATCGACATGCTCAAACAGGGTTTCGCTGCCAAGCGTGATCGCGCCGGCAAGTTCGATCTCCGCGCCGTTTGCTTCACGAAAATCCACGCCTCCATACACGCTGGTCACCGTCAAATCGCCATCAATTGCCGGCAGCGCCGCATCCTTGACACGCAACGGCGCGCACACGACGATGGTCCCGCCGCTGTTGCCAAGCGCGCGCGCCGCGCTCGAAAGCGAAGACATGGGCGAGAGCGAACTGCTGCCGTCGCCATTTTCCTTTCCGCCAACAAATACAACACCGTCGCCCGCGGAAATGTTGACCGGTACGGAAGTATCGTCATTGACGCTGATATCCCCGACCACATCGAAGCCTGACAGCTTTGATGTAAGCGATGCCGGCACTTCACAGGCTGACGTGCCGCGAACGCGCGGAGCACTGATGCTCTGAAGCGCAGTAAAGCTTCCGCCGGTAATCTCAAGCGTATAGTTGCCGCCGATATAGGAGGCCATCTCGGACTGCACGGTCGAAATCGTGCTGCCGCGGAATTCTCCCCCCGTGATTTTGACGCGGACGTCTCCCTCATAATATGCAGTATAACGGCCGCTGTTGTTGCCAGGACGCGCGATCGCATAAATCGGGCAGTTGAAAATTCCGCCGCTGATCTCAAGCTCATAATCGCCGTCCTGAGCAGCATACCCCCCAACGGAGATCATCGCGTCGGCCTGATTAGCCGCGTTTCCAGTAAAGGAACCTCCGCCAATAACCACACGCACGCCGCCGGTCGCGCCCACCGCGCTCTCATTGGAGGTACGCTTGTTAGACCCGTTGATCATATACCAGGTGCCGCTGTTTACTGTGATCGTATAGTCATAATAGCTGACCGCCTCCGCCGTCAGTGAGTTTGAATTGATATACATACCGCCGACGATCGTGATATACTCGCCGGAATTGCGCGTACAGACGACGTTCTCGCCGATTGTGAGCGAATGCCCCTTGCAGACCAGCTGATTAAAATAAAAGGTACTGCCGTCGTGAATTTTGATATTATTGAATTCAGTATCGCCGCCAAGATAGGTATAGCCCTTGAGCGTAAGAACCGCGCTACTTGTTTGCCTGTAGTCGACGCCGCTGTGCAGACTGGTGATCGTCACCTTACCGGTGGAACTCGGCAGGGTGAGCGCCGTATTCTCCAACGTCAGCGGGCCGCAGACGACGACCGTGCCGCCCGATTTTACGACGTCATACGCTGAAGCAAGCGTTTTCTTGGCCGTTTCGGGCGTAAGACCATCCGCCGTGTTTGAACCCGAATCGCAGACATACACAACAGGATTCACTGTCTCGGCAACCGTCGCTCCGATGTTCGAAACGATCGGCGCAAGGCATAAAAGCAAAAAGCAAAGCAAAGATTTCATCATTTTCCTCATTTCTTATTCTCCAGACGCAATCTGCTCAAACATCAAATTAATTGCCTCGACTCGCTTGGACGCGGCCGTGTAATGTGACGCGAATGTGGAGGCAAACGTATAACTGCCCGGACGGAAAAGGTAGATGAGTTCCTTGTTGATATTGTCGGGCTGCACATAGAAACCAATGTCGTAGCACCGTGAGTCCGCGAGCAGCGTCAGCATTTTTTCGCTGTCCTCGTCGCGGAAGTATTGACCGGTCAGCGTCGCTTCATAATAGGCGGGTGTTACGGTTTCCTGACCGTAATAGCCGAGCGCTTCCAAAACGACCGCACTCATATACGGATCTTCGCATACCGACGGCACACAGACAAAGTTCATGTGATATGGCGAAACCGTGGTGTAATACCGATCCTGATCCACGCTGTATTTGGGGAAAGGCAAGATACCGTAATCGGTCTCCATATCGCGGTAATTGGACAGAACCGAAAGGCGTGTCAAAAAGAAGAGCGCGCGATTTTCGATGAACATATCGTTTTCACCACCGGAAAAACGCTGGTAATTGATCGCGTCTCCGCCAAAGCAAATATCGGTATACTGTGTCAGCGCGGCGATCGCGGTCTCGTTGCCCTCGGTCAGAGACAATACGAGCCGGCCGTTATCGTCTCGTGTAATGACTTTTTGCCCCGCACTGTTCAGCACGCCGTAGACCGTATCGTCCCAGGTCAAAATGCCGTAGCGGTCGGCCATATCGTACGTACCTGAGTTATCCAAATCCTCGGTAATGCCTTTTGCCAGCGCCGCAAGCGCTTCGTAGGTCCATTCGCCGCGCTCGACCAGTTCATACGCGCTGTACCCAAATACGTCGTCCCGGTTGTAATCGGCCCACATCTGTTTGTTGAACGCGACGCAGTACTGCATCATGTCATCCCAGAAGGCGATGTCGCCCGTGGTAAAATACATCTGCCCCATTACCGTGAGTTCCTCGGTCGCGCGGGCATCCCACCACGGATTGGAAAGATCCATGCCGTCGAGATCATACAGGTTGTACAGCGCGTTGGTATACGCAAGCGGCACCACGTCGTAGGCCGCGATGACTGCCGCGTCATAATCGGTATCGCCCGCCGTGTAGTTGGCGTACAGTTCGTTATAGCCATGGTTGCCGTATTTAAACGTCGTGTGTGTGACAAGGGTTACGCCGCACTGTTCCTCAACCTGCGCTTTGCGCTTTTCTACAGCAGCCGAGAGCGTCTCGCCGATCATTTCCGAGGCCTCGAAATCGTTTACCGTGTCGGGTCCGTTGGCCGTGAGCAGGATGTGGAATTCTTTGCCGCCGAAGTCCGCGCCCTCAAAGGACAGCGGCGCGGCGGTCGTTTCCGCTTCGCTTGCTGTGCTGTCCGTCGTTTGAAGGGGCGCTTCCCCTTGGCCGCAGGAGGAAAGCGGAATCAGCATGAGCAGCGCGGCCGCAAAAGCCAGAGTTCTTTTTTTAAACATTCGATTTTTCCTCCTTTTCAATTACGCAAAAATCGCCGCCGAGTTCGCGCTCGATGCGGTCTATGGTGGTCAGCCGGAATGCGGCCGGCCATCCGACAAACATATCGTTTAAGTGCCCGCGCTCCTCGCAGCTTTTGCGGTAGCGCGTCCAGCGCGTCTGAAAGAATGCTTCGCTCTGGAGCCCGGCCGGGCGTTTGTGCCCGTGCAGCGTCATGCCGCCTGGCGGCGTGATGCACAAAATGCAGTTGCACCAGAGCGCGCGGGCGCGCGCCCGCCAGCGTTCGTCGCCCGTATAGGCGGCCAGACGCATATAATCGGGAATGACGATCGCGCCCCACGGGTCGATCGCCGGATGCTGCGTGGACACTGCCGTTCCGCCGCTTGTATAATACCCGAGCCTTTCAAAATCAGAGTCACCATCGTACAGAGCGTCATAGTAGAACGTCCAGGAATGGAAGTAGTACGCGGCCTTTTCTGCAATCTCCAAATAGCGTGCTTTACCTTGGATCTCATACAGGTCGAGCGCTGATACGATGAACGGATAGGCTGTTTCCTTGTCGAGGCAGGCGCAGTCGATCGCGCCGGCCGTGCAGACGAAATTGTCAATATCCCGCGCCGCGTAGAGTTCCATCGCGCGCGCCGCGCCGTCGAGAAAACGCGGCTTGCCGCCCGCCTTGTAGGTTTCGATCAGCCCCATAATCATAAATGCGCCGATCGAGCCGCCGTCGGCCGCTTTGGTGCCGTCGAGGTTCCATTTCAGGCCGAATCCGGTTTTTTCGTCATAGTGCATAAGGAAAAAATCGCACAGGCGCTCGGCGAATTCCAGATACAGCGGGCGCTCGATTCCCAGCGTGTGCAGCAGCGTATAGCTTTTGGACATTTCCGCAGCCGCCCAGCCGTAGTTGCAGACGTCGCAGGGAACGTAGTTTTTGGAGATATGGCGCGCATAGTTGATCGGGAACAGTCCGTTTTCTCCCTGTGCTTTTACCCATGCGTCCAGACAGGAAAGACCGGTCTCCAGATATTCGCGTGCGCCGCCGTTTGCGTATTCGTTGATAAACATGCGCGCCTGTTTTAGGCACTGTCCCGACCAGCCCGCCTCGTACACGGGATAGGGCATATAGAGCCCGTCGCTGTTCGGGTCGTTTCGCATGGCGTTGCAGAACATTTTTGCGCCGTTGTAATCGCAGAGAAAAACTTTGCAGTGGTTGATCGCCGCATCGTGCACTTCGCGAACCGTCAGCGCAGGCTCGTGCCGGAACGGAAAAACCGTATGGATGCGGTCAAGCAGGGAAGCCATTCCGAAATTCTTCCATTTCGGCTTCCCAATATAAATATAAAATTCGACCGTGAAGCGCTCGCCCGGCGCAATGGTCAGATAGGTGTCATAGCGCTCGCCCATAACGTCATGGTCGATATAGGAAAGGGGCGCTTCCGTTACCGGATAGTAGATTCGATGCCGGAGCGCGCCGCCCTCTCCGGGCAGCAGCGCGCAGGCGGATACAAGGCTGTCTGCGTTTTTGTCGGACGCAAACAGCGCACAGACGGTGTGCTCATCCTCGGCCTCTGTGCAGGAGGGAATTCCGCAGCGGTCATAAGAGAATACCCAGGGTTCTCCGTTTTGAATAAATCCGTGCGGCTCCTTGCCGCCGCTTTTTTCATTGCCGTCGAACATCACGCAGGGAATGCAGGATTTTTGAGCGGCGAACCGGTCGCAAATTTCGGCGATTAGCTTGCCCGTGCGCGCGGTCCGTCCGGTATTTTCCACCGTGCGCGTCACAAGATAGAGCCCGCCGCCGAGCGGCTCGATTTCGTCTTTGGCCGTAAGGAGGCCTGCGCGGTAAGCGAAGCCGCCGTCCTCCTCCAAAAAGGCAATTTCCCGCCCGTTTGCCTCAAATACGGGTGCCGTCAGCGCCGTCACGGCGCCGGATGGCTCCTTGGAAAAACCGTTTGCGGAAAAGTAAATCATACGTCCTCCTTTACATGCCCGAAAAGGCGTTCGTTGCAGGCGCAGATCGTGCGCTGCAAGACCGTTTCGCTGAATTCGGGGTTAAAATATACCGCTTGCCGCAGCGCAAAGCCCAAACGCGGGCGCAAAGCGGGATTTTGTTCGGTGCAGCCGTACTCGCCGCAAAGCTTGGCAAAATCGGTGTTGGAGAGCATCGCGCCCGCAAAGATTTCGCGCACGGGCGCATAGCATTCTTCTCTCATTATATCACAGAGCAGCGTATTGCGGTCAACCGGTTTTGCGCCCGGCGAGTCTCCTTTTATTTCCAGTGCGCCGCGCAGGCGGATATCGGCGCTGCTTGCGCCCACATAGACCGTCCAACTGCCGTCTGGCAGGATATAACGCCGCTCGCGCGCGTCCCAGTATTCGAGGGGACGCAGCGAAAGTTCAATTTCCACCTCTTTTTCCTCGCCCGCTTTCAAAAACAGCTTTTGAAAGCCGCAGAGCGCCTTGACGGGCAGGGCGCGCTTCGGCGTGTTTTGGCCGGCGTAGACCTGCGTGGTTTCAAAGCCGTCGCAGGGCCCGGTGTTTTTCACGGTAAAGCGTACGGCCGTGCCGGATACTGTGAGATCACGGTAGGCAAAGCTTGTATAGGACAGACCGTGTCCGAACGGATAGCGCACTGGGACACCCCGCTTTTCATAATACCGGTAGCCGATATAAATGTCCTCGGCATAGTCGCATTCGTCGCCGTCGCCGGGAAAGTTTAGGAATGCGGGCGTATCTGAAAGCGAAAGCGGAAAGCTTTCGGCCAGCTTGCCGGAGGGATTTTGCCGGCCGAAGAGAAGCTCGGCGAGCGCCTCGGCGGCCGCGTCGCCGCAGAGATAGGTCAAAAGGATCGAGCGCACCGCCTCCGCAAACGGAAGCTCCACTGGCGCTCCGCAGGTCAAAACGACCGCGCAGTCGGGCACGGCCAGCGCGACCGCCTCCGCAATTTCAAGCTGCGTATCGGGCAGACGCATATGCCGGCGATCGGCGCCTTCCGCCTCAAAGGATTCAGGCAGACCGAGGAAGAGCAGCGCGCGTCCGCAGTGCCTTGCCGCTTTGACGGCTGCTTCTGCGCCCTCCTCAAACGAAACATAGGTTGCGGGCAGGCCGTTTTCCCGCTCGATTGCGGCCAGCGCGTCGTTTTTCGGGCTGCTGGTCACTTTGCTCGAACCGCTGCCCTGATAGCGCATGGTTTTCGCCCCGCCGATCACGGCGAGCGGGCTTCCTTTCGCAAGCGGCAGCATGCCGTCGTTTTTCAGCAAAACCATACATTCCCGCGCGCAGCGCAGCGCCGCCGCATAGCTCTTTTCCGGATCGCGGGGCGCGGCGTCCTTATCCGGCGCATAGGAAAAAATAAAGTTCAGGATCCGCCGCACCGCGGTGTTCAGCGTTTCCTCCGATATGTGCCCGTCCTTTACGGCCTCGATGATCCGCGTCCTGCCGTCGCCAAAGCTGTCCGGCATCTCGAGGTCGAGCCCCGCAAGGAGAGACGCAGGGCGGTCGTTTACCGCCTCCCAGTCGCTCACCACCATGCCCTCATAGCCCCATTCGCCGCGCAGAATATCGGTCAGCAGCCATTTGGACTCGGAAACGTGCGTGCCGTTGATGCGGTTGTACGATTCCATCACCGCGGCGGGCTTCGCCGCTTTGATTGCAAGTTCAAACGCGGGCAGATACAGTTCGCGCAGTGCGCGTTCGCGCACGTTGGCGGAAACGGTGAACCGCCGGGTTTCCTGATTGTTGCAGGCAAAATGCTTGATGCAGCTTCCGACGCCCTTTGACTGCATCGCTTGTATGTAGGCGGAGGCCAGCTTTCCGGCAAGATACGGATCTTCCGAAAAGTATTCAAAATTCCGCCCGCACAGCGGCGAACGCTTCATGTTGACGCCCGGCCCCAGCACCATGGAAACGCCCTCGGCGCGCGCTTCGTCTGCGATGGCCCCCGCCGCGGCCGCGAGCACGTCCGGGTTCCAGGAGGCGGCCAGCGCGGACGCCGTCGGGAAGCAGGCGGCCGGAACCTGCACCGTTTTGCCGTCCGCCTGCACGACCTTGCGCAGGCCGTGCGGCCCGTCGGTCATCATCGCTCGATCCAGTCCCAGCCGTTTGATGGCGTTCGTATGCCAATGCCCGTCGCCGCCGCAGAGCGCCGCTTTTTCTTCCAGCGTCATTTCGCGGATCAGCGCTTCGATTTCGGCGGAACGGTTTTTCGTTTTCACCTTGTTCATCCGATAACACTCCGAATTTCATTTTTTCACTTTACATTATAGGGAACCTGTGCTATAATGCAAGACAACCCAGCGACAAATAGTAGACAAAAATCATGATTTTTAACCCGATTTGGCAATTTTGATAAAAAAGGCGGTGATTCTTTGGGCATTGCGTATGAAGACAGGGTCAATACCCTTTATCTTTGGCGAAGAAACACGCTTGTTTTTCTGCCGCATTTTCACGACAGTGCGGAAATTGTCTGTATGCTAAGCGGCCGCGTGCGCGCCGTGATCGGCGGCGAGGAATACGAGCTTTGCGCGGGCGATTTTTCGATCGCGCTGCCCAACGTCATTCATTCCTATTCGGATGAAAACAGCGTAGACGCTTATCTTTTGATTGTTCCCCGGCGCTATCTTGCGGCCTATGATCCCTTGATCCGCACGCATTCGCCGCGCGCCGCTGCCGTCCATCCAACCGACGGGTGCGTGCTGACCGGTCTTGTGGAAACGATCATCGCCTGCAACAAAACGAAGCATCCCTATCAGCGGCAGATGCTGGCCGGGTATTTCTCGGTTTTTTTCGGAGAGCTTTTTGCGCGCACCGGCATGGAGGAAAACAAACGCACGCCGCCCGAGACCGAGCGGCGCATCATCGCGTACTGTTTGGAACACTACCGGTCCGAGATCAGCCTCGATCTTTTGGCCACGGAACTGAACGTCAGCCGCAACCACATTTCCTATATTTTTTCCCAGAAGCTCAAAATCAGCCTGCCCGATTTTCTGGGCTCGCTTCGGATCGCGGAGGCCAAGCGCCTGATCGAAGAGGGGCGGAGCATGACCGACGCCGCGATGGAAGCCGGTTTTTCTTCAATCCGGACTTTTAACCGGCGCTTTTTGGCCGAAACCGGCAAAACGCCGCGCGCCTATGCGCAAGGCGTGCCGAAAAACGGCGACGATCCCGATATCAACACATGGGATCAACGGCTGCATGCGCGCCCGTAAAGCGCGGCGGCACACCTGAAAAAATCCGCTTGAAAGGAGAAGCGTTATGGAAACGATTGAAAATCAAGTGTTTGATGCGGAGCGGGCGCTCTATGCGAGCCGCGGCATATCTTTGATAAACTGCGCCTTCGACGGGCCTGCCGACGGTGAAAGCGCGCTGAAGGAAAGCGCGGATATTTGTCTTTCGCATTGCTTCTGCAATTTGCGCTATCCGTTTTGGCATGACCGCGGCCTTATGATCGAGGATTCGGAAATGACGCCGCTCTGCCGTGCGGCGCTGTGGTATTCCGACCAGATCGAGATCGTCAGGACCAAGCTGTATGGAATCAAGGCGCTGCGGGAATGCAGCAGGGTGACCATGCGGGACTGCGACATTCGCTCGCCTGAGTTCGGCTGGTCGGTCCGGGGAATCGAAATGGAGCGGTGCAATGCCGAAAGCGAATATTTTATGATGCGTGCGCAGAATCTTATCTTTACGGACGTTTGCCTCAAAGGCAAATATTCGTTTCAATACATACAAGACGCGCGGCTTGACCGCTGCACCCTCGATACCAAAGACGCGCTTTGGCATGCAAAGCATGTAACGGTTCAAAACAGCGTCATCCGGGGCGAGTACCTGGCGTGGTACTGCGAGGACGTCACCTTTAAAAACTGCAAAATCAGCGGCACGCAGCCGTTTTGCTACTGCAAGGGCCTAAAGCTGATCGATTGCGAACTGACCGAGGCCGACCTCTGCTTTGAAAAATCCGACGTGGAAGCGACCCTGACGGCGCCGGTAATCAGCATCAAAAACCCGCGCTCCGGCTGTATCTGCGCGCCCTCTGTCGGCGAAATTATCCGCGACGACCCGGATGCATGCGGGGAAATCGTGACGGGTGTAAAATTGTCCTGCCTTACGAAACACCCGGCGCAGGACTGCCGCAAAGAAACGCTGTAATTTTTAGGTTTGCCTGCCGGTGGAAAATTGACGAAAGCGCCGGGCGAGCCGTCCGGCGCTTGAGACTGTCTAAAAACTCCGTTTTTCGGCAGAAAAGACCGCGTTCACTCGCATCTTCGCGCCGCTTACGCGTCACTCGCGCGGCCACAAGGTGTAAAAAAGACGGCTTTGCCGTCTTTTTTATGAAATTTTTATAGTATTTTGTTTGTGTGAATACCTTTTGACAGGGCTGAGCGCCGGACATACTATCCGGCGCTTTCATTAAAATTTGCCGCCGCGCCGCTTTTTGCGGCGCGGCAATTTCTGTAAATACGCGTTTTGCATGAACGCATATCAGTCCGAAAAGCGGAATTCAATATCCCCGGTTGAGGTTTTGGCGTACAGCGTTTTATCGCCGCTTCCAAATTGCTTTGGCAAATTGCTGTTCCCGGTCGAGGTTTTGCTTTCGATGGTAAATTCCCCGCTTTTGTTGCGCAGGCTGCATTCGATATCGCCGGTCGTCGCCGTCGTTTCCATTAGACGGCCCACGGTGATCTGCTCGGCGGTGATATCGCCCGTCGTCGTATGAAAACGGATTTCTTTGGCAGCCGCGTCCGTGACCAGAATCTCCCCCGTTGTGGCGGAGAGGTCGAACGTATCCGCTTTTGCCGTCTCAAGACGGATCTTCCCGGTAGAGGCGGTCATCGTGCAGGCGGCCGCTTGAATATTCTCTGCGCGGATGCTGCCGGTCGATACTTTGGCCGATATTTCGCCCGAAACAGCCAGCGCTTCCAGATGGATTGAGCCGGTGGAAGCTTTTAGCAAGAGATCGCCCGCCACATCCAGTCCGGCGATCTCGATCTCACCGGTAGAGCAGGAAAGATCCAGCGAGCCGGAAAAGGTTTTCGGTATGCCGAGTTCCGCCGTCCACGCACGGGCGCTTGAAAAGGAGATGCCGAAGAAATTCATCTTCCGCGCCGACCGACGAAAGGACAGCACGTCGCCGGCGTATTCCGCCGTATAGTACGGATTTTCGGGGTCGTCGTAATAGCGCAGCGTGATTTCGGTTCCCTCCGTCCGAAAGACGCGCAGATCGGTGACGGCCAGTGCCGTTTCGATCTTTTCGGCGGAGGCGGGATAGCTTTGGCTGATTTCAGTCAGATCCGCTGTGTTGAAACCGACTTCAAAGGCGGAAAGCGAGCCGCCGGCAAGGATAAAAGCGCCCGCGGCGATCAGCAGGCCGCAGATCAAAAGCACCACGGCGATCAAAATGGATTTTGTAACAGAAGTCATTGTGATTTACCTCCGAGTTTTCATGCGAAACAGGGACAAAAACCAAGTAAAGGAACGCGCAGTCCCCCGCGCGGCGAGCTTTGTGAGCGCCCGCGCGCCCAAAAAGGCAAAAATGGAGAGGGCGCTGATGGTCAGGCAGCAGCCCGCATAGAACAAAGCGGCGGCAAAGCCCTGCGCAAGCCCCCCGGCGGCCGCGGCCGGAATGCAGACCGCCGCTGCTAGCGCAAGAGACGCGAACACGCACCAGACCGAAACAACAACCGACCAAAGAACGGCATAGAGCGCAAACAAAATCATTACGGCGGCGATCAGAAGCGGGAACCAGAGCGGGAATCCGAGGATCAGCAAAACTGTGCGCATCGTATCCCGAGATTCTTTTGGCGGTTTGGTTTTGCCTGCCGTATCTTCCTGCGCGCTGCCGGCGTCCGCATCGTTTTCTTTCGCACCCGGCGAATCGGCGCGGGAGGCATAAAGCTGCTTTGCGGCAAGCTCTGGACTGCCGAGCGCGCCGACGGCGTCCTCCTCATCCATGCCGTCCTCCATGCGCTCGTCAATCATTTCCGAATAATATTCGACCGATGCGCGCCGTTCGTTTGCGGGCAGATCTTCGAGATGCGATTCCAGCGCGCTCAAAAATTCAGTTTTCTTCATATTTTGAATATTCCCCCCTGACATATTCATAGGCGCGCTGGACGCTTTCCCAATCGCGGAGAAATCCGCGGATCCGCGCGCACCCCTCGTCCGTGATTCGGTAATACCGGCGCAGCCGTCCGTCATGTTCGACCGAATATGCGGAGAGCGCGCCCGCGCTCTCCAGCCGCCGCAGGATTGGATACAGCGTGGATTCGGTGATCTCGACGCGCCCCGAAAGCCTGCGGATGATTTTATATCCGTAACTGTCCTCTTCAAGCAGCGCGGCGAGGACGCAGCTTTCCAAAAACCCCCGTTTCATCTGTATGTCCATTCGAACACCTCTCTTTGCATAATACTATACTACGCACAGTATTATGTGTCAATAGGTATTTGAAAAAAAAACCGCCCGCGGGCGGTTTTTTTTTCAAT
>CATWNM010000044.1 GCA_958352145.1 uncultured Eubacteriales bacterium | reverse complement strand
GTTTTTCCTGTCCTCGTCGGGCGGCGTTTATTCTTCCGTAATTCCTGTACCCGCGTCCATGTGTCAGCGTCAATTATCGCTTCGTGGGTATTCTCGAACACAAGCCATTTTTCTTCGGGGTTGTAGCAAGTCTTTTTACTTTTGTAGGACTGTTTGTAGGTTTTGAAGTTTACCGTATGCCCTTGATATTCTGGACGCTCCAAAATGTCGGCAATGGTATCTCCCGTCCAGTGATAAGGATTATCCGGCGGTGCGTTCCTCGTCGCCCTGCCTGTCTGCTGAAAATGGATTGTCGGCGTTATGACTTTATCCTCTTTCAGAATACGGGCGATCTGCGATGGCCCGTAACCGTCCAGACAAAGGGCGAATATCCGCTTGACTACTTCGGCGGCTTCCTCGTCCACAATCCACCGCTTTTTGTTTTCCGGGTCTTTCCTGTAGCCATAGGGCGGGTTGGTGCAGAGATGTTCTCCAGCTTCCCCTTTGGATTTCATCACCGCGCGTATCTTCTTGCTGGTATCTTTCGCATACCACTCGTTGATGATATTGAGAAACGGGGTGAAGTCGCTGTCCTGCTGGTTTGCGCTGTCAATGCCGTTGTTGATTGCGATAAACCGCACACCTTTTTCCACAAACAGGACTTCGATATAAAAGCCTACTTTCAGATAATCGCGCCCAAGCCGCGACATATCTTTGACAATCAGCGTTGCCACTTCTCCGTTTTCAATCCGTTCCAAAAGTTCGCTCCAACTCGGACGGTTAAAGTTCGTTCCGGAATACCCGTCGTCTACAAAAAATAAGGGGTTTGAAAAATGATTTTCCTTTGCGTATTTACTTAAAATCGCCTTTTGATTTACAATGCTGTTGCTGTCGCCCGTCAATTCATCGTCGCGGGATAAGCGGCAATAAAGGGCGGTAATCTTGTCAGACTGCCTTAACATATTTTCTGCTCCTTTCATCGGCGGGCAGTCTGCCAATACAGGATTGCTTGTACCCATTTTAACGCTCCTTGTCTTTTTCATCAATAGGCGACCCTGCCATAAGCCGTAAAACTTTATGGGGCAGGCTTCGGTTCCCGTCATAGCTGCCTGTAAAACGATAGAGCGTCCTGCCGGATTGCATTGTGATTTCGTGTGTCGGCAATTCTTGATACAGCGGATTTTTTACAACGATTTGACCGTTTTTGGTTTTTCGCTTCCGTTCCATTCCTTTCCCGTCCTTTCTTGTTTTGAGTAGGGAGCAAGCACAGCAAATGAGTACCCATTTGCCGCTTGCTACTTCCGCAGCAAGCATAGGAAAGGGGTACCCTTTCCGTAAAAATGCGCCGCATTTTCTCTTGTTGGGATAGCCCCAAACCCTTTTGTGTTCTCTCACTCAATATCCCGTTCGGCAACCGGCTTTTGTTGCTCTTTTCTTTGATTTTAGACGCAAAAAATTGCAGCCACTTTTTCGTCTATAATCGCTCTTGCAAATTGACAACTCTCAATCAAAGTTGTATAATAAATAAAATACAAAGAAAGGGTTGGTACGATGTTGTTCGGGAAGTTTTGCATTGATTTCGGCTCCACACAAGTTTATACCACGAAACATTGTGCGGAGCCTTTTCGGAAAGTTGATCTCTAAATCGGAAAGGCCAAGACAGATATAGTACTGTCTTTGGTTTTTATACCCTTTTTTGAGATTGACAATAGATAATTGACTGTTTAGGCCACAGACAATGTTTTGTTTGTGGCCTTTTGTTATGCTCATTTTTGAATGATTACGCAAAGGGCGCACGGTATTGTGTGCCCTTTTCTTTTTGGAGGGAAACAAAATGAAAGAAGAACATAGCTTGTTGACGGGAAGTGTGCCAAAAAAGCTGGCCATTTTCGCTTTCCCGTTGCTTTTAGCAAATATACTGCAATCTTTTTACAATGTGGTAGATATGCTTGTGGTCGGACAGATTGTAGGTGATACAGGACTTGCGGCCATTGGTAACGCTTCTAAACTCTGTTACATTATCAACTCAATTTGTATTGGTATGACGATGGGCGGAGCCGTATTGATTGCTCAATACAAAGGAGCAAATGATAAAAAGGGACAGTCGGAGTCTTTTCAGATGTTGGCTCTACTCTCGCTGGTATCTTCCTTGCTCGTAACGATTGTTAGCTTGGCAACCTATCAACCGCTTTTCAAAGTGTTAAACGTTCCTGCAGACGCATATCAAGACGCTTGCGACTATATGAAAATAATTTGCTGTGGGACTATATTCGTCTTTGGATATAATGCGGTCTGCTCTGTATTAAAGGGACTGGGGGATTCTAAATCTCCACTCTATTTTGTGGGAATTGCTACCATTATCAATGTTGTTTTAGACATTATTTTGGTGGGCCCTTTTGGAATGGGAACAGCGGGAGCAGCTTACGCAACAATCACCGCGCAAGGGATTTCCTTTGTGATTTCGCTATTCTATTTGAAGCGGCACAAAATATTTTTCTCTATGGAAAATCACAGAAAGTTTACGCTCCGATGGGATAAGTTAGCCGCCATTGTAAAAGTCGGTCTGCCCACAGCAATCCAAATGGTTGTAGTCAATACCGCCTATCTGCTCGTGGCGGGGATGCTCAATCAGTTTGGCACCGCCGTATCTGCTGCCTCTAATGTGGGATTGCAGATTAACACCTTTGCTGGTATGCCCTGCTGGGCTATTGGACAGGCAGTAACGGCAATGGTAGGCCAGTGTATGGGGGCTGGACAAATCGACCGTGCCCGAAAGGTAGTGAAAATCAGTTTAGTGATGAATGTTGCCGTAACACTTGTTGTCGTAGTAGGCGTACAGCTTTTTGCTGAACCATTGATTTTACTTTTCGGCAGCACCAGCCCGGAGGTGGTGAATGATGGAGTTTACTATCTGCGTATCTGTTGCAGCGTCAATAGTCTAATTTATGCCGCCATGTATACCCTGGATTCCTTTGCTATTGGTGTAGGTGCGGCAAATATTGCTATGATTAACGCCTTGCTGGACGCGGTTATCGTGCGTCTGCCTGCAAGTTGGCTCTTGGCTTTTGCGCTTAATATGGGTTTCGCCGGCATTTATTATGGGCAGGCAATTTCTCCAGTACTTCCTGCTATTGTAGGTCTACTTTATTTTGTAAGCAGAAAGTGGGAACGCAAAACACTCATTCAAACAAGCCACAAGGGAGGAAGTCTTTGATGAAGCAAATGGTATGGCTGCTATGCCCTGTATGTGGAAATAAGACCAGACTTAAAGTGCGTCAAGATACTGAACTTATCAATTTTCCGCTGTATTGCCCAAAATGCAAACAGGAAACTTTAGTAAACGTCAAAAATACACAACTATCTGTTATTCGGTTGAATAACTTGATTTTTAAGGAGGACAACAAATTATGATGGACAAACAAAAAATATATCCTCGGTCAAAAGACCGGGAAACTGTATATTTGAAAAATGTTATTACCGACCCCAGCATTATTGTGGGTGATTATACTATGTATAACGATTTTGTAAATGATCCTGTTGATTTTCAAAAGAACAACGTTCTTTACCATTATCCTATTAACCATGACAGGTTAATTATCGGCAAATTTTGCTCCATCGCTTGCGGTGCTCGTTTCTTGTTTAACAGTGCCAACCACAGCATGACTTCTCTTGCAACTTATCCATTTCCTATTTTCTTTGAGGAATGGGGGCTTGATGTTAGTCATATAACCGAAGCATGGAACAACAAAGGTGATATTGTTATTGGAAGCGATGTTTGGATTGGATATGAGGCTGTAATTTTTGCCGGAGTTACCATAGGGGACGGTGCTATTATTGGCACAAGGGCTGTTGTAACAAAAGATGTCCCGCCTTATACCATTGTGGGCGGCGCTCCAGCCAAACCTATCCGAAAACGCTTTTCCGATGAAACAATCTCGGCGTTATTGACAACGCACTGGTGGGATTGGTCGGAAGAAAAAATTGCTTGTAATCTTGCGGCAATCCAGTCAGGTCATATCGATCAATTCAAGTAAATATTGAAAAGAGCCAGACGCACAGACGCAGAGCCGATAACACGCAGATCAAAAATGCGGTTATCGGCTCTGCTATTTTGTTTGGGGGTATAAATATGTTGATTGCTATTTCTCATAACCTACGGTCAAAAAAATCTTTTGCGCTCATATGGGGTTTTGCACCCATGAAGATGAACACACAAGTCATATAATTGCTCTTTTCAATTCATACTATCAACGCCCATGTGGTTTTATGCTGCATGGGCGTTTGTTGTCATCACCCCCATTTTGGCAGAAAGGGGGTGAGAAAGATGATGAATAGTGAGCAGTATCGGGAGCATATTGAGCGTACTTTCAACGCCTTTTGTAAGATTGTCCTTTATCATGCGGCGCTGGGCGTTTACAAGAAAATACGGAAAAAGCAGCAGTTTGAAGTATCCCTTGACTATCTTTGTGAGTTTGATTTTGAGCCTGTTACTACAACAGACGAGTACTTCGTGAAATACGATGTGCCTACCGCTTTTACGGTTCATGGGAAAACGGTCATTGTGGAAAGCGAACAGTTAGCCGCCGCGCTTTTGCATCTGCCGGAAAAGCGGCGGGAAGTACTGTTTTTGCGGTACTATCTCGGTTACAGTGATACCGAAATTGGATGGCTATTTGGAGTTTGCAGAAGCACGATCTTCCGTAGACGAAAAAGGGCATTGCGCTTACTGCGACAAGAAATGGAGGTGTTAGAAAATGAAGAATAGGAAGTACAATTTGCTGCCCTATGAAACGATTGTAAAGGCAGCCGTAGGAGAGCCGGAAGCGGTGAACACCGTCATTCAAACCTATACCGGCTACATCAAATATCTGTCCTACTTTCAAGGGAGTATCAACGACGATATTCAAGACTATTTGAAAGCGTCCTTAATGGAAGCACTACCCAAGTTTCGCTTTGACAGATGATAAGTAGCAAAGGCAGGAAAAGCCGTCAAGGATAAACTTCGCGCTTCGCGTCCTTGACGGCTTTTCCTGCCTTTGCTGTTAGGTAGTCAAGAGGGCGCAAACGGATAAACCGCTTGCGCCCTCAATTTATGATGATGTGTTACGCGATAGGTAGTGGTAGAGCCTTGTGCTATGCGGCTTTGTAGGCGCAAAACAAAAGCAACAGGGACTTCATATTCCTACCCTTAAAAATGGCGCTCTACTGCGTAATCTGTCCGCACTTCAAAAAGCTAATATCCAAACTTAAATATGAGATTAAAAAAAGTTTTAGTTTGACTATTGACTTTTTTAAAGTTGCGTATTATAATAGGCTCATAGAATAAAAGGAGGTATGGCGATGGCAAACGAAAAGAATACATCAGAAAAAAGACCTCGGGAGAAAAGTGCGCTTTATCCAGCAATTACAATATCTGAGTGCTATGAATTCATCAGACAAATAGATTCTCTTGGGGGAAAAGCTGTACCTTACGCCAGCATATTGGGACTTCTCGGGTTGACCAGTCCTACCACGAAATCCTTTCAAAATAAGATTAGCGCATCTAAACAATATGGCTTTATTACAACTGGAAGCAGTACGGCGCAGCTTACTGATATAGCAAAGCGTATTCTGTACCCTTCAAACGGAGAAGCTGAATCTAAGCAACTCCTTGTTGAATCGTTTGGGAATCCTCCGCTTTATGCCAAACTAATAGATCGATTCAAGGATAAAGTAGTTCCACCCAAAAGCCAACTATCTAATATTTTACTTAATGAGTATCGTATTATAAAGCAAGTAAAAGATAACGCTGCCGAGTGCTTTATTGAAAGTGCATCTTATTTGGGACTGTTGCAAAATGGGGTTTTGTGTTTTGACTTGACCGAAGACAAAGAATTGTCTGATTCAGATGATTGCTATGAGGAAGTTCCTGCGGCACAGTCTAGCAAACACGCCAAAAAAGAAATTAAGGTTGAGGAGCAGGAAACCGGATACAATTTTGAGATTCCTACATTAGGGAAAAAATCTGCCCGATTCTATATTCCGGATGGAGTTACAGAAAAGGACATAGATTATATCAAATTATATATTGAAAACATGCTACCTGTATTTTTAGAAAATCTGAAAGTTGAAATAAAACAAGAATAGCCAGCACACACTTCTGTGGCTGGCCCTCTTGTCAATCGGTAGATATGTGCCGACTGTACAATATACTGTAGCAAGTTATAGTATAGCATATTTAAGCGATTTATTCAAGAGGGATACACTTCTTTTTGAAAGGAGGTGCATCCATGGAAGAGTATATCATCATATATACCCCTTACATAACCATAAAAGGAAGACGTATTTTCGCAAGCAGTTATGGTCTTAAGGCTTTTAGGTTATGTATCCCTAAAGATCGTTATGTAGCAAGATAAGGAAAACTGTTTCAGTCGTCGGCGCTGAAGCAGTTTTTTCTATAATAGTACTCTGACTAAATCATTGCCGACGTGGACATTTAAGGGTAGAAAAAACCTGTATTTATGCGGTTTACAGAGGACAGAAGTGGAGCAGGCAATATCATATCCCTCGAAAGCTCCAAAATGCCGTTCTATCATTCCACGCGACACAGAAAAAGCGGGCAAGAAGTTTTTGACCTCTTACCCGCTTTTTGTTGCAATCCGTATGGCAACTACCCTATTTCAGTTGGTTGTTGATACTGTTTTATGAGTAGCTACCTTTGCCAGCTTTTTTTTACAGCCTGCGGATGCGCGGCGTTCCATGCATCCGGCGCTTTGGGTCTATTCGCCGCCGAGCCATTCCAAAAAGCGGAATTTCAGTTTATACACTGGCTTTTCGGCGCGCATCAGCAAATATTCTTCCTCGGTTAGACCGCAGGATAAGAACATTTCGTGCGTATCCGCAGTAGCCGCGCTCAAGCAGAGCGGGGGAAAGAGCACGCACCAGAAATTCTGTCCGCCGCCTTTTCCGAGCGTGATGCAGAGCGCGGTATAGTTTCCGCGCGGAAGGCTGAATTCTCCATAGGTTTTGGTAGGAAAATATCGTTCTTCCAATGTGATCCGGCAGGTATAATCCGCTTTCCCGGCAAGGAACGCATTTACCGCGCTTTCCATTTCCGAAAGCAGCGTCCGCGCATTTTCTTCAGCCTCTTTGCGATTTTCGCATCCCGAGAGCTTTGACGAGTAGTTTTCCAGTATGAAATCTCGTACCAGCAGCTTTGTTTCCTGATCTTTCGCGCTGTCCGAGTCTGCGATGATATGCAGGCGCAGAACATCGTGATATACGCTGCCGTCCGCAGCAAAGCAGATCGAGTACAGCAACGCCGATACGAGTACCAGAGCGGAAAATATTTTCAGAAACCGCAAAAACAATGCCTCCTTATGTTCAAGTGCATTATTATTTGCGTAAGCGCCCCTTTTTATGCAGAATAAGGAAAGAAAAAATTCCTGTCTGCAAAAAATTCCGAGAGCCGACGTTTTGACGGTTCTCGGAATTTTTGTTGAATTATTTAACAAAATCAAATTCAAAATCGTAAATGTTGACGGTATCGCCGTCCTTTGCGCCCTTTTCCTCCAGCATGGCAATGACGCCGGCCTTTTGCAGTACGCGCGAAAAGAAAGACAGGGACTCATAATCATCCGGGTTGATCTGTCCCATGAGATTGTACAGCCATTCGCCCTCGACATAGTATACGTCGTTCTCACGCCGGATGGTGGTAACGCGTTCGCCGCGCGGCAGGACGCTGTCCTCGGGCGTATATTCCGGCTCGTACACGGTCAGCGGAGGCAGTGTCCGAAGGCGCTCGGCGGTGAGCTTTACGAGCCCGTCCAGGTTTTTCCCGGTCAGCGCGCTGACGTAGAGCAGCGCCCATCCGTTGTCCGACACAAATTTTTCAAACGCGGCGAGGTTTGGTTCTGCGCTTTCCAGAAGATCGCTCTTGTTTGCAACGATGATCTGCGGCCGCGCGGCCAGTTCTCTGTCGTAACGCGCGAGTTCTCGGTTAATCGTTTGAATGTCCGTGACCGGGTCGCGGCCCTCGAGTCCGGATACGTCTACTACATGCCAAAGCAGGCGGCATCGGTCGACATGGCGCAAAAATTCATGGCCAAGACCGTGTCCCTCGGAGGCGCCCTCGATCAGACCGGGAATGTCAGCGGCAATAAATCCGCGTCCCTCGCCCGCCGGGACGACGCCAAGATTGGGGGAGAGCGTCGTAAAGTGATAGTCCGCAATTTTCGGCTTTGCCGCACTGATGCGGGAAAGAATGGAGGATTTTCCCACGTTCGGAAATCCGACGAGTCCGACGTCGGCCAGCATCTTGAGTTCAAGCGTGACCTCCCGCGCCTCGCCCCGCGTCCCGCTTTTGGCAAAGCGCGGGATTTGCCGCGTCGGCGTGGCAAAATGCCTGTTGCCCCATCCGCCCCGGCCACCGCGGCAGAGCACAAACGGTTCGCAGTTAGACATATCCTTGATGATCTTTCCGCTCTCGGTATCCCGCACAAGCGTTCCGGGCGGAACCGCGATTTCCAGATCGGCGCCGTTTGCGCCATGCATTTTCGAGGCTTTCCCGTTTTCGCCGTCCTGCGCGATGAATTTGCGCTTGTAGCGAAAGGCGAGCAGCGTATTCGTACCTTCATCTATCCGCAAAATGATATTGCCGCCGCGGCCGCCGTCTCCGCCGTCCGGGCCCCCAGCCGCGACATATTTTTCCCGGCGGAAAGAGACGGCGCCGTTGCCGCCGTCGCCGGCCTTGACAAAAATTTTCACATGATCGACAAACATAAATTCTCCTTGGAAACTTTGCCGTACTGCACGGACGTCAGGCGTCCCCGCGCTGGCGGATGACCAACCGGATTGGCGTACCCCGAAACCCAAATGTCTCGCGCAGGCAGTTTTCGATATACCGCTGGTAGGAAAAGTGGAAAAGTTCCGCATTGTTGACAAAAATCACAAAAGTGGGCGGCGCGATGCCGGCCTGCGTCATATAATAGATTTTCAGTCGCTTGCCCTTATCGGAGGGAGGCTGGACTTTTGCGGTTGCCTCGCCCAGCATGTCATTGAGCATGCCGGTGGAAATGCGAAGCTTGGCCTGCTCGTTGACATAATTGATGTGTTCAAGCAGTTTGCCGACGCGTTGTCCGGTTTTTGCACTGATAAATAGGATGGGCGCGTAGGTCATATAGGCAAGCGCGTTGTAGATTTTTTTGGTAAATTCATTTACGCTGTCGTTGTCCTTTTCGATTAGATCCCATTTGTTGACCACGATCACGCAGGCTTTTCCGGCCTCATGGGCGATGCCGGCGATGTGCTCGTCCTGCTCGGTGATTCCCTCCGCCGCATCGATCAGAAGCAGGCATACGTCGGCGCGTTCCACCGCCGTATGGGCGCGGAGCACGCTGTATTTCTCGATCACGTCGTCGATCCGGGCTTTGCGCCGGATGCCGGCCGTATCGATCAGCGTGTAGCGCCCTTGCGGACATTCCACAAGCGTGTCGACCGCGTCACGGGTTGTGCCCGATATATCGGAGACGATAAGACGCTCCTCGCCGAGGATTCGGTTGACCAGCGAGGACTTGCCCGCATTCGGTTTGCCGATGACCGCTACCTTGACACTGTCGTCCTCCTCGTCCTGTGTTTCCGGCGCCGGGAGCGCGTCGGAAATCGCGTCCAAAAGATCGCCCGTGCCGCTGCCGTGTACGGAGGAGAGCGCAATCGGATCTTTGTCGAAGCCAAGCTCATAAAACTCATAGAAGCCAAGCGGCAGACCTCCGATCTGGTCAATTTTATTTATGGCGACGATGACCGGTTTGCCGCTTTTCTTAAGCATGACTGCGATGTCCCGGTCGTCGGCGACAAGACCCGCGCGGATATCGCACAAAAAAACGATCACGTCTGCCGTTTCAATTGCGATCTGCGCCTGCATACGCATTTGTTTTAAAAGAATATTATCGGTTTTGGGTTCGATTCCGCCGGTGTCGATGACGACAAATGTCCGTCCGCGCCATTCGCTTTCGCCGTAAATGCGGTCGCGCGTTACGCCGGGCGTATCCTCTACGATCGCCCGGCGTTCGCCGATCAGTTTATTAAACAGCGTGCTTTTGCCGACGTTTGGCCGTCCGACAATCGCTACAATCGGTTTTGCCATTTTTGATCCGTCCTTTTTTCTGCCGTTTTATCGAAAATCCGCGTCCAGAAACGCGGCCGCGGCCGCGCGGGGAATTTTATAGAGCGTGTTGGTCTCGGTTACGCCCGTTTCGGTGATGTTCACGTAAAAATAATCTTTATCAAAGCAGACGTAGGGATAAATGCCGTATTCTGCCCGGTACGGCACAATTAGGGCGGCATAATCCGTGTCTTGTGCGCCGCCTTCGAATTTTCCGTCGGTGAACGCCCGGACAAACGCCGAAAAATCATCAAATATATCGCCGCCGTCAAGCAGTTCTCGCTCCCGAAGATCAATATTGGCCGTGTAAAAGATGTCGCCACTGATTTCGTCTGCGCTGCCGCCGAGCGAATAGACCGTATAGCTGCCGGTAAAGATGGCGGATAGGAGCCGTTCATCCGCATAGACGCTTTTGGCTGTAACGCTGTACTGCGCTTCTCCGCCCTCCGCGGAAATCGAGGATACGTTCGGGATATATTTAGAAAGTTCATTTTTTGCCTGAGTCAGGAGAGCTTCATCCAAAGCTTCGTCTCCCGTTTTCAAAACGTCGTAGGAAATCTGCATGGAAGCCCCGAAATCGGGCGTTTCCGTCTCCACGCTGTAGACGGGGGCAAGCGGCTGCCCTGCCGCCGTGCTTTCGGACGCTGGTTCGCCGGATGTTCCGGCATTCGGCTCGCTGCGCTCTTTGCAGGCAAAAAACTGTGTGAGAAGCGCTACACAAACGCATGTAATCAAAAGTTTTTTCATCATGGAATACCCTCCGTCAGATCGAAATTCCGAAAATTTTGGAGATGAAATCCGTGCCGTTGTTTTCGGTAAAAAAGATCGGTGTGTTTAATTTTTGCGAAAGCGTTTCGCGCGGCATACCGCAGAGAAACAGGTCGCCCTCCGCGCGCAGGGTAGCGGCGGGGAGGAGCAGCGCTTCTCCGAGCGGCTGCCCGGAAAGCTGCTGTGCGATATCCGTTCCGGTCAACAACCCGGAAACCGTGATTTCTTCTCCGAAAAAATGGTTGGTGATCTTGTATACGTGAATATGCAGGTTTTTGCAAAGCAGGGAGAGCCGGTCGCAGAGGCTTTTTATAAACGCATAGGCCGCCGCGCCGGTCGCGACCGATATTTCGCGCCGCCGGTCCCCAAGCGCGGCGATGTAGTCCGGCAGAAAATCGAGTTCCAGATCAAATTCTGAGGAAAGCGAAGCGAGCATGCCCACGCCGTTTTCAATTTGGGTGAATTCTTCGTAAAAGGCGGCGTCTGGGATCGGAAGGCCGCCCTTGATATACAGTTCGTCGGCCGGAAAAAAGAGGCGCGTACCGTATTTTTCAAGGCAAGCGTCGCCGAAGTTTGTCACGTCGGCCACGATTTCCCGGCATTCGTCGGCTGTGTAAGCGGAAAGCGGATACAGTCCCGCGCGAAATTTGGTCAGCCCGGCAGGCACGATGGAGACTGAGTCGAGATTGGGCCAAAGCGTTTCCAGATCGCGCATGGTGCGCAGCAGTTCTTCGCCGTCGTTGACGGCGCGGCACAGCACGATCTGCGCGCGCATATGCGTGCCGCCCTCCTTGAACTTTTGAAGATAGGATAGCACCTCGCCTGCCCGGCGGTTTTTCATCATGCGGATCCGAAGCTCCGGATTCGTCGTATGCACAGAGATGTTGACGGGCGTGATCTTCATGCGGATGATGCGGTCGATTTCAGCCTCGTCCAGGTTGGTCAGCGTGATATAGTTGCCGTGCAGAAAGGAAAGGCGGGAGTCATCATCCTTAAAATACAGCGTTTCACGCAGTCCGGGCGGGAGTTGGTCGATAAAACAGAAAATGCACTGATTGGCGCAGCGGTGTTTTTTGTCCATTAGGGGCGTGGCAAATTCCAGCCCGATATCGTCATATTCGCCTTTACAGATTTCCGCTTCAAAATCCATGTCTGCGCGGCGCAGCGCGAGCGCAACGCGGCGCTCGGCAAGATAAAAACGGTAATCGAGAACGTCGTGGATTTCGTGGCCGTTGACCGCAAGCAGGATGTCGCCGGCTGAGATACCTGCACGCGCCGCGCGGCTGTGCGCCTGTACGGCGGCAATCTCCACCATTCTCTATCACCTCCGTATACATGTCCAGAATTATTTTATTATAACATATTATACCCCTCTCGTCAATGAAATACGGTAAAATCGCGAAAAACCATGCCTTAAGACTTAATAAGACCGGCCTCAAAGCCTGCGGCCGGTCTCATAATAATGGACAAATATGATGATTAAACATGCGCATACAACGCGAACCTGCGCCGCTTTATATGCACCTTTCAGTCTGGACGCGCGTACCAATCCTTTTTCATTTGTGCTTTGAAAACAAATGCGGCGCTGCAGCGACCAACCGTCTCTTTATTTCATTTTTCACTATTTCTTCTCGTACATTACTTCAAGCCCCTGGTTTGGGTGATACGTCCAGTTAACACGATATTTATTTTTTTCTTTTGTTTGTCTGCCCATTAAAGTGGTCGTTTGAAGCATTTTTGAATATAGCGCATCCGTAAACCCAAGTTTCTCATTTATAAATTTAATTCCATCCAGCGAGTCGCTTTGTTTTTTGTCGAATGTCGATAACTCGACATAGGTCATATCATCGACGGCTTTATCATATGGATTGGTGCAATTTTTAAGTAGCTGCCATCTGACACTCTTGAATTATCAACAAAAGGATATTTGTCTAACATTTCGCTTACCAATCTATCAAAACGGAACCTCTGGCAATATTAAAGATGACAGCAAAAGCAATAATTACAATAACGGCGATTCCACTTAATATTACCTTTTTCTTTTTTGTCAATTTCGGTTGGATAGGCGCGGCGTTTTTTGGGGGCGCAATGCTGTTATCTGAAATTTGAGGATTTTGAATAGCGTTTTTTTCTCCTTGTTCTTTTTTGGCAACAACTGCCTATTGCAATGTTATTACACGCAAATTGTTTTGCCAATGTCAAATCATTGTAAAATGCAATGATTTTAATTGCATTCTGTAACTCGTGCATTCTGGAACATCACTATAAAATACAAAGTGAGAAAGGGATGATAATATGGATAATTTGTCTTTTAAAATTGGCAAGAACATAAGAAAATATAGAAAATTAAAAGGCTTAACGCTTGAACGATTAGCCGAAGTATTATAAACAGAGACAAATTATTTGGGTCAATGTGAGCGTGGAGAACGCCGATTTAGCCTGGCAAGCTGATAGACTTAATAGAGTACTTCGGAATTACCGCAAATGACATTATACCTTTTCAGAATACGTCGAAAGAAAAGAATCGGGAAAAAAATATCTATCTAAACGAAATCAATGAGATATTGGATCATTGTTCAGATAACCAATTAGCAGTGATATTAAATATTTTAAAGGAAAGTGTCCCGTTTTTAAAAGAATAATTTGCAACGGTATGCGCTTTGTAAAAAACAGCGGCAAGGAACGGTTTCCCTTGCCGCTGTTGTACCTTATTTTCACAATAACCCGTCATAGCATGATATTCTTCCGCCGGCCACGAGCGCTTTATAGGATATTGTCAATATTGGCTTGGATCAGGTTACGCAGATGATAAAGCGCCTCTTCTAGAATGGCATGCGCTTCCCGCCATTCGGCCGCTTCGCTGCTGGCCGCATAGCTGTTCAGGGATACTATTTTCTGCTTGATCTCGTCCAAATGCTCATGCGGTAGGAACATACTGATCGTAAAAAATCTTTCTTCCCAGAGTGAAAGGACATTTTGGCTGACTTCGCGCGCATTTTCCGGAACTGTGTCCGTATCGATCGGCGCACGGTGCAGTTCGCCGAGGATCTCGTCGACAATCGCTGTGCTGGCTGCCGTCCCCCAGATGCAGAAGCCGGCGATCAGTGCGAGCACGAGCAGCGCGATTACAAAATGCTTCATTAGTATATTACTCCTTTTTTATAATATACACTTTGCCGAGATCGTCCACCGACATAAGAAAAATTTCTTTTTGCGAGAGCTTGGATTTGCGGATTTCTTCCTCCAGCCAGATTTCGCTTTTCCCGGCGCCGCGCAGCGCCTCCTTTTTTACGGTGCCGTCGATGATAATTGCGTGCGCGATTCCGCTTTCCCCGACTTGCAGATTCAGATCTTTTGTTGTGACTGGCTGCGCCGCCGCGCGCGGAATGACGGAAAGTTTTCCATTGTTTTCAAGTATGGCGTAGTCCGCGTCTTCTACCGTAGTAACGCCATTTTGACGGAGTTGGCTAAGCAATTCCTCCATCGACATGCGCGCTTTGCTAAGTTCTTTTTGCTTGACTTTGCCGCGCTGAATCAAAATAGATGGCGATCCGAGGAAAATTCGTTTCATGACGCTGGAACGGGTAGAGCAAAACGAAATGATGACTTCCAGCGAGATAATGATTAAAATTGGAACTATGGCGAAAGAAAGTGGTATTTCTTGATTTCCAATCGGCATTGAAGCTAGTTCAGATATCAAAAAAGTGGAAACAAGTTCCGAAATTTCAAGCTCGCCGATTTGCCTTTTCCCGGTCGTCCGTATTGCCAACACTAGCAATATGTAGATAATGACCGTTCTGATAATGCAGGTAGCCATGGTATCACCTCCGTGTTTCGGATAAATTGTTTCCTTTTCCCTGTGAAAGTATTCTTTTAAAATAAAAAAGATTAAAAAAGGAGAAAAAGGTATTGACAAGGAGGGGAAGGAGTGGTAGAATGAGAAAG
>CATWNM010000043.1 GCA_958352145.1 uncultured Eubacteriales bacterium | reverse complement strand
CGAATACAGCGGCACACCGAAAACATCGCGGCGAAAATAGCATATTGTTTTTACGAGACCAAGTATCACAGCCAGCGCGCCAAAAATATAACACAGGGTCAATGCCGAAATCTGTGGCCAAATTATCAAACAAATTCCAATTACAATGCTGACTGCCGAAAGCGCAATAAAGCTCCATTTAATTTTTTTCGTGACGTCCATATTGATATTCTCCTTACTATGATTTTAAAAAATAGCAATCATGAAATTTGCATAATGCCGTTCTCTTTATAATCCTTATCATAACACATGGAGAAAATAATTGCAATATTTTGTCTTCTAAAATAAAGGTTGAAAAACAATCATAAAAGTGCTATACTACAAAGTATCTGAAAAAACAATTCTATAAAGGAAGACGTATAATGGTCAAAATTGATATTATATCCGGTTTTTTAGGCGCAGGAAAAACAACGCTTATTAAGAAATTGCTGGCAGACGCGCTTGCCGGCGAAAAAGTGGTGCTGATTGAAAATGAATTCGGCGAAATCGGGATTGACGGCGGATTTCTCAAAGAAGCCGGCATCGAGATTACCGAGATGAATTCCGGCTGTATCTGCTGCAGTTTAGTTGGAGATTTTCGAAAAGCGCTGACCAAAGTACTCTCACGTTTTTCGCCCGATCGCATTTTGATTGAGCCTTCGGGCGTCGGAAAACTCAGCGATATCATCCGTGCCGTTGAAGATTTAGCAAATCCCAATATTGCCCTCAACAGCTTTTCTACGGTAGTCGATGCTAAAAAATGCCGGCTGTACATGAAAAATTTCGGAGAATTTTTCTGTGATCAAATCGAGCATGCCAAAACAGTGATTCTAAGCCGCACGGATACCCTTGCTGAAGATAAGCTGGCCGAAACAATTAAACTGATCCGCGGCATCAATGCCGGCGCCGCTTTAATTGCGACGCCATGGGAACATCTGACCGGAGAACAGATTCTGCATGCGATGGAAGACGATTCTGCAATGGAAAAAGCGCTTGCCGAAGATTTCTCACATCATGGCCATACGGCATCACAGGCACATCACGAGCATGGCGCTTCCTGCGGCTGCCCAGCATGCGCGCACAATGACCATGACCAACAGCATGAACATGAAGAACATGCACACGAACACGGCGAACACTGCCACTGTCATGACGGCCACGATCACGAGCATGCGCATCATCATGCGGATGAAGTATTCACTTCAGTAGGCTTTGAAACCGTCCGCCGGTACACCGAGGAAGAAATCCGGGAAATACTTGGCAAATTGGAGGATCCGACCTTTGGCACTATCCTTCGTGCCAAAGGTATCGTATCTGCTGAAAAGCAATGGATTCATTTTGACTTTGTGCCTGGCGAGTCCGACATTCGTTTTGGTGCTGCGGAAACCATCGGAAAAATATGCGTAATTGGCGCAAACATTCAAAAAGAAGCATTGCAGCGTCTTTTTGGAGTATAAAAATGGAAATACAGGTTTATCTATTTACCGGTTTTTTGGATTCAGGAAAAACCACATTCATTCGTGATACATTGACGGATAGACGTTTTAACGACCAAGAACCGACACTTCTCATTTTATGCGAAGACGGAGAGGAAGCGTATGACAAATCTGCGCCGTATATGAAAAACGTGACCGTGCAGATACTGGACTCCGAAGAAGAAATCAACGAAGAAAATCTCACGCGCATAGCGATGAAAGCGCAGGCAAAAAAAGTGATCGTTGAATACAACGGCATGTGGATGATAAACGACTTTTATCAGCGCATGCCGGACAACTGGATCGTGTATCAGGAACTGATGTTTGCGGATGCCACGACCTTTTTGTCATACAACGCAAATATGCGCAATTTAGTCTATGATAAACTGAGCAGTTGTGAAATCGTGATTTTTAACCGCTGCACGGATCAAACAGATAAAGAAACGCTGCATAAAATCGTCCGCGGAGTCAGCCGGCAAACCGAAATTGCTTACGAGTATACTGACGGGCATGCCGAATATGACGATATCGAGGATCCCCTGCCCTTTGACCTCTCCGCAAACATCGTGAAAATCGAGGACCGCGACTATGCGCTTTGGTATCGGGATACAACAGAAGATATGCAAAAATACGACGGTCTGAACGTATCTTTCAAAGCGCTTATCGCAGTCGGAAAAGACTTTCCCGAAGATACGTTCATTGGCGGTCGCCGACTCATGAACTGCTGCGCTGAAGATACGATTTATGCTGGCTTTGTCTGCAAGTGTGACGAACGGGCAGAGCTAAAAAACGGAGATTGGGCTGTGCTGACTGGGAAAATCGAAATTCGATTCAACCAATTATATGGCCGAAAAGGTCCGGTTATTTTCGTGAAAGAAGCCAAGAAAACCAATCCGCCTGAAGAACCGGTCGCAACGTTTTATTAAGCGCGCACCAGACGGCATCCAATTTGCCCATTAATTCTCAAATTGTATTATTAACGGGTACCAATTCAAAACTACCGGCTGATTAAAAGTCAACCGGCAGTTTTGAAAGGAAAAATTCAGGAAAGTGTTGACAAACGTATTTTTCCATGCTATTATTTTATTGATCTTTAAGGCGATACGAGATATCGGCAAGATTTTATATTCGGTTGCATCTTTGCGCCGCTTTTTGTCTTGTCGAATTTGGCAAGATTTTTTTGCAAAGGAGAAGCGGCAGTGAAACATATTATCAAAAATGCAAACGTTTTTAAAAACGGAAAAATCAGCAAACAGGATTTTGTATTTTTTTCCGAAGATTTTTCCCTGTTGGGCATTCCCGTTTCAACATTCAGCTTTGAAAAATATATTTTTTTTCCCGGCTTTGTCGATGCACATGTGCATTTGAGAGAGCCGGGATTTTTTTATAAAGAAACCATTGCAACCGGTACGACGGCGGCTGCCAAAATGGGCTATACGGACGTCTTTTCTATGCCGAATTTGAGCCCCGTTCCCGACTGTGCCGGCAATTTAAAAGTAGAACTGGATCTGATCGAAAAAAACGCAAAAATCCGCGTCCATCCCTATGGCGCGATTACAAAAGGCGAAGAGGGGACGTCGCTTGCCGACTTCTCCGGGCTAAACGAGTATGTGGCCGGATTTTCCGATGACGGAAAAGGCGTGCAAAGCGAGGAATTGATGCGGCATGCCATGCAGCAGGCAAAAGCGCTTGGCAAACCGATAGTCGCCCACTGCGAGGATACTGCCTTGCTTTGCGGCGGATATATTCACGACGGTGAATATGCAAAACTGCACGGACATCGTGGGATCAGCAGTGAAAGCGAGTGGAAACCGATCGAACGGGATCTGCGACTGGCAGCAGAAACCGGGTGCAAATACCATGTCTGTCACATCTCTACCAAAGAGAGCGTAGCGCTGATCCGTAAAGCCAAAGCCGAGGGCATAGACGTCACCTGTGAAACCGCGCCGCACTACCTTTTACTCTGCGATATGGATCTGGAAGACGACGGTAAATATAAAATGAATCCGCCCATCCGCTCTGAGGAAGACCGCATTGCGCTTCTTGAAGGACTTTGCGACGGAACCATAGATATGATCGCCACAGATCACGCGCCGCATACCGCTGCCGAAAAATCCGGCGGGCTTGCACACAGCCTGATGGGTGTGGTGGGCTTGGAGACCGCTTTTCCAATCCTTTATACCAAGCTTGTAAAAACCGGAATTCTCCCAGTGAGCCGCCTTGTAGAGCTTATGCATGACAATCCGGTCAAACGCTTCGGGATTTCATCCAATATGCAGGAAAATTTCTGTGTCTATGACTTGGAAAATGAATATATCCTCCACACGGACAACTTTTTATCCAAAGGAAAAAGCACGCCGTTTGCCGAAGAAAAAGTGTTCGGAACCTGCGTTTTGACCGTATGCGACGGGAAAGTCGTATGGAGTAAATAAAAATGAAACAATCCATTTTTTCCATTGAAAACAACATTTCAGTTGCCGATCGAATTTACCGTATGATTTTATGCGGCGATACTTCAGCTATAACGGCGCCCGGCCAATTTGTCAACATTCGTCTGAACGGACATTTTCTTCGGCGTCCGATTTCGGTCTGTGATCGGGAAGGACAATACTTGACGCTTTACTACAAAACAGTCGGAGCAGGAACCGAACAGATGAGCAGAATGCAGCGCGGCGATACGCTAGATCTCTTAGTAGGGCTTGGAAACGGATATGATTCCGAAACGAGCGGAGAGACACCGGTTTTAATCGGCGGCGGCGTCGGCGTTCCGCCATTATATCTGCTCTGCAAAACATTGTTGGAGGAAGGTAAACTGCCATCCGTTGTTCTTGGCTTCAACCGGCGCTCTGAAATCTTCTTGGCGCAGGAATTTCGAAAGCTTGGCGTTTCAGTTGCAGTAACCACTGTTGACGGGAGCTATGGTATATGCGGCTTTGTAACCGATGCGCTGCCCGACAAATATTCTTATTTTTACGCCTGCGGCCCAGAACCCATGCTGAAAGCTGTATGCGACGCAACGGATACCTCGGGACAGGTCAGCTTTGAAGAACGCATGGGTTGCGGATTCGGCGCGTGCATGGGCTGCAGCTGCCAAACAAAATACGGCAGCAAACGTATCTGTCGGGACGGCCCGGTTCTCATAAAGGAGGAGATTCTATGGTAGATACCCGCGTCACGCTGTGCGGCATACCTTTGGATAACCCGATTATCCCCGCCAGCGGTACTTTTGGCTATGGCAGCGAATTTGCGGAACTTTATGACATAAACTGTCTTGGCACCTTTTC
This sequence comes from uncultured Eubacteriales bacterium, assembly GCA_958352145.1. Lineage (GTDB taxonomy): Bacteria > Bacillota > Clostridia > Oscillospirales > CAG-272 > UMGS902. Next base: position 11,129 of record CATWNM010000043.1, on the reverse strand, counting down.
CTTTAAAGGGACGACAGCACAGCCACGCTTTGGCAACCCGACGCCCAGAATCGCAGAATGTGCTTCAGGCATGCTCAATGCGGTCGGACTGCAAAATCCAGGCGTAGAAGCAGTCAAATCCACGGAATTGCCTCGGCTGAAAACCTATTTTAACAAACCGGTCATGGCCAACATCAGCGGTTTTTCTTTAAATGAATACAAATACGTTTGCGCTTCGCTGGACGACGAAGAACAGATTGGTTGGTTCGAAGTCAACATTTCCTGTCCAAATGTACACGGCGGCGGTATGAGTTTCGGCACTGCACCGGAGACGGCAGCTGCGGTCACCCACGCAGTGCGCAGCGTAACCCAAAAACCAATTATAATTAAACTTTCTCCGAATGTATCAAATATTTCCGAAATCGCCACGGCCTGCGAAGCAGCGGGAGCAGACGGAATCAGTATGATCAACACACTGCTCGGCATGCGGATCGATCTTCATACAAAAAAACCGGTTCTTGCAAATAAAACCGGCGGATTTTCCGGTTCGGCGATTCTGCCGGTCGCACTGCGTATGGTCTATCAGGTATACGAAGCTGTAAAAATACCGATTGTCGGAATGGGCGGTATTTCTACAGCGGAAGACGTCCTTGAAATGATGCTGGCAGGCGCTACAGCCGTAGAAATCGGCGCTGCAAATCTAGTCAATCCATATGTTTGCAGAGACATCATCGGCGACCTGCCCGGCGTTATGGAAAAATACGGAATCAACAATCTCTCTGAAATAATAGGAGGCGCACACGAATGGGAAAAGACGTGATTGTTGCCTGCGACTTCCCCAGCCGCAGCCTGACCCTTGATTTTTTAAATCTTTTCAGCACACAAAAGCCGTTTGTCAAAATTGGTATGGAACTCTTTTACGCCGAAGGCCCCAGCATCGTAAAGGAGATTAAAGCGCGCGGGCACCGCATATTTTTGGACTTAAAACTGCATGATATTCCCAACACAGTAAAAAGCGCGATGGCTGTCCTGTCCGCACTCGACATAGACATGTGCAATCTGCATGCGGGTGGAACCATTCCGATGATGGAAGCGGCGATCGAGGGTTTGACGCGTCCGAACGGTGCGCGCCCGTTGTTGATTGCCGTGACCCAACTGACCTCTACCAGCGAGGAACGAATGCACAGCGATCTCCTGATTCCGGCATCCATGCCGGAAACCGTCATGCACTACGCAAAATGTGCGCGTTTGGCAGGACTCGACGGCGTCGTCTGTTCCCCGCTGGAGGCCGAAGCCGTCCATGCAGTCTGCGGCCATACGTTTTTAACCGTTACGCCCGGCGTGCGTTTTTCAAATGACAGCCGCGGCGACCAAGTCCGTGTGACCACGCCAGCAAAAGCCAAGGAACTGGGTTCCGATTTTATTGTAGTCGGCAGACCTATTACCGCAGCAAGCGATCCAGTCGCCGCTTACGTTCGCTGCAAAAATGAATTTCTCAGTTAAGGAGCAAAAAATGAATCTAAATGAACAAATAGCAAAAGATTTACTGCGCATTCAAGCTGTATTTTTCAGGCCGGATCAGCCATTTACATGGGCGAGCGGCATTAAAAGTCCGGTATATTGTGACAACAGATTAACGCTGACTGCACCGGAAGTGCGAACTGACGTAGAAAACGGTTTGGCCGCGCTGATTCGGATGCATTATCCGAATGCCGAAGTTTTGATGGGAACTTCCACGGCCGGCATCGCGCACGCGGCAATTACAGCGCATATCCTTGAATTGCCAATGGGGTATGTTCGCTCCGGCGCCAAGGATCATGGCAGACAAAACCGAATTGAAGGAAAACTTGAAGCAGGGCAGAAAGTTGTTGTAGTCGAAGATTTAATTTCGACCGGCGGCAGTGTGATTGAAGTTGTAGAAGCGCTCCGTGAAGCAGGCGCAGATGTACTCGGCATCGTCAGCATTTTTACCTACGGCATGCAAAAAGGCATAGAGCGTTTGTCGCAAGCGCATGTAATCAACTACAGCCTGACAGATTTTGACACCGTAGCGGCAGTGGCCGCCAAAACCGGTTACATTCGTCCAAAAGATATTGAACGGCTCATTGCATTTCGCAACAATCCATCGGATGAAAGCTGGATCGGAGGGCAAACATGCGCGGACTGAATGATATCTTAGAACTCTCCACGGCTGAAATCGACGCCCTGATTCAAACAGCAAACGACATTATTGCGCATCCAAAGGCATACGCAGAGAAATGCCGCGGAAAAAAACTGGCGACATTGTTCTTTGAACCGTCTACACGAACGCGTCTGAGCTTTGAAGCCGCCATGTACGAACTCGGCGGCAATGTGATCGGGTTTTCCGAAGTGCAAAGCTCTTCTGCCGCCAAAGGAGAAAGCGTTGCTGATACAGCCAAAACGATTTCCTGTTACGCGGATATTATTGCCATGCGGCATCCCAAAGAAGGCGCGCCTTTAGTAGCCGCCGCAGCCGCTTCGATTCCGGTGATCAACGCCGGCGACGGCGGGCACAACCATCCGACGCAGACGCTGACCGATCTATTGACGATCCATCGAGAAAAGGGACGGTTCGACCATTTGAACATCGGTTTTTGCGGGGATCTCAAATTTGGCCGCACCGTTCATTCTTTGATCGCCGCCATGTCCCGGTATGAATGCGTAAAATTTGTTCTGATTTCACCGGAAGAATTAAAACTGCCCAGTTATGTTAAAAAAGATATTTTAAAAAAGAACAATATAGAATATACACAGACAACCGATCTGGAAAGCGCCCTGCCGGACCTTGATATCCTGTATATGACGCGTGTACAACGAGAGCGTTTCTTTAACGAAGAAGATTATTTACGTCTCAAAGACAGCTATATTCTGACGCCTGAAAAGCTGCAAAACGCCAAACATGATCTTTGCATCATGCATCCCCTGCCCCGTGTCAACGAAATCGCTGCGGCGGTGGATTCCGACCCAAGGGCCTGTTATTTCAAGCAAGTGTTGTACGGGAAGTTTATCCGTATGGCGCTGATTCTTATGCTATTGGAGGTGGAGGCATGAATATCGACTCGATCAGCAACGGCATTGTGATTGACCACATCACCGCAGGAAAAGGTATGGAACTGTATCGTCTTTTAAATCTAGACAAACTCGATTGCTCAGTCGCCATCATCAAAAATGTAAAAAGCCGGAAAATGGGCAAAAAGGACATCATCAAAATAGATGCTGTGATTGACGTCAATGTTGATATTATCGGCTATGTTGATCCAAATGTAACCGTAGATATAATCCGAAATGGAAAGCTGGCGGAAAAGAAAAAAATCGATTTGCCGGAACGTCTTTCTAATGTACTGTACTGCAAAAATCCCCGCTGCATCACTTCCGTCGAGCAGGAACTTGTGCATATTTTCAAGCTGACGGACAAAGAAAACCGGATTTACAGATGCATTTACTGTGAAACAAAAGCAAACTGAAAAAAGTAGGAAATGATATACTGTATTTGCACAGTGTATCATTTCCTACTTTTTGGTATTGATAAAAATGATCATACACATTTATTTACTGCATCATGTCAGTTCTGCTCAAAAAAACGAAAAAGTGCCTGCGCATACAAGCAACTCCGCTGTCAAAATTCCATACAAAAAAACGCGGTCAAAGCAGCTATACGCCGCCTGACCGCACCTTTTGGGTCGCGCGTGTGGCGCGGTGAAAAAATACACGCGACTGTTCTGTCAGAAAACGAACAATTTTCAACAATCGAAAGCGGTCATATCGGCCGCTCCATTTTTCAGCATGCTTAAGCTTCTTTTTTTATGATTTCCTCGCCTTTGTAGTAGCCGCATGCGCTACATACGCGATGTGCGCGATTGTATTCGCCGCACTTCGGGCATTTGACCATTCCGGGAAGCGCAAGCTTCCAAACATTGGAGCGTCTCTTATCTCTGCGCGCTTTCGACACTTTTCTCTTCGGTACCGCCATTAAAATACACCTCCTTGACATGGCACTTTCGTGCTGCTCTTTATATTCTTTTTATTTTTCTTCTTTTTTACTTTGCTCTGCCTCAAACTGCTCTAACAGATTCACAAACACAGGATTCACTTCCGTTTTTGGGCAGTGGCAGTCCCCTTCATTCAAATCCTTGCCGCAGCGCTGGCAAAGTCCTCGGCAATTTTCTCTACAAAGGATTCTCGGGGGGAATTCAATTCCAAGAATTTCAATCAATTGCGCGTCAACATCCAGTTTTCCATTAACGGCAACGGCATAATCGTCTTCTTTTTCTTCAGGATCCTCAATCGTTCCCTCAGGTACGACTGTACGCTCAAAATTCATAACAAAATTTCCATGCACAGGTTTTGCACACCGCGCGCATATCGTTCTGTACGGCAATACAACCGCTAGAGATAAACGCATATATCCGGCATTATCCGTGACATACCCCCGTACATTACCGGCTTCTGGAAATTCTACATTCGATAAATTGACTGAATGATCTTCTGCGTCAATCTGTACATGCAGCGGATATTCAAAATCCAACCGATGCTTTTCTCCGGACAGAAGCGCGGATATATCTAAAATCATACCATCCTCCAAAGCAGCGGGCACAGGAATGCAACATATGACATTATACACCGTCCAAAAACGCTTGTCAAGAAAAATGCACAATTAATTCAACAGAATTTTGTATTTTCACACTAAAGCAGAAAAGCATTTGACAGGACGCGCGCCATGTTATATAATAAGATCATTCCAAATGCGGAGGCTGCGATGTTTAATAAAATTTTCAAATGGATCGGCATTGTCATAATAGCAACGGTATGCGGACTGCTGTTTTTTCGCATCTACACGCTGAATCATTATCCTGCCGAAGCAAAAGGCATCATTTGGACCGAAACACTGCGCGCAGATTACGCAGACGGACAAATACACGCGCTGAGTTGGGAGCCCATCGTGGCCTACGACAACGCCGGTTACTTTTTCTCTCATCAACCAATTTATATTCCAGACTGCCGCACATTGATTATTACAGTACGCTACAACAATTCACTCAACGAAACGCTCGGCGCAAACACCGGAGAACCGTTGGCGCTTGATGTTTCTCTATTCGCCGACGGCACGGAGCGCATACGATCTGATACATACAGCGAACACACAGCTTATGGCATTTACACCTATAGACGGTATGTGTTTGAAGGCGTCGATCTCAACAATTATTCGTATTTATATTTAGACGTTTACGACACGCAAAGCGGCGTGCCCGATTATACCATAGCGCCACTCAGCAGTCTGGAAATCTATCGTGCGGATACGCAGCTTGAAGAATACAACTTGACTGCACGGGACAAGCGCACAGTATCTCCATAATTTTTTTGAACAAAACCGCCTTTCCAGGCGGTTTTGTTTTTCACTCAGCTACGCATAGTTTTCGCATATAAAAACTGCCGTCCTCGCGCTTCATCAGCAAAAGGCGATACCGTTCGGATAAAATCTCCCCCATTTGATTATAAAAGTCACAGACATAGGTATTTTCGGTCTCATACAGAGACTCGATAATCACTTCTGCTTGATTATTCACACCGATACCAACCGAAACATAAACGTCCACCTGCCCAAGATACATAAAAAGCGGCGTAGAAGCATTATCTACGCTGTCCGTTCCGCCAAAATACCGATACACCGTGCTCTCAAAATCCACAGCGGGAATCACCGTTGTAATCTCATAGCTAGGATAGGCAGCTTGAGTTTCTTCAATCAACTCCGCATTTGCGCTATATTTTGCGTAATTACGTGATAAAATGAAGCATAAAATTCCATTGCGATAAAGTTCCGCCGCCTGGGATGGCGTATCAAATTCTTGGAGAAAAGGCGTATTTTGAAACATGATCGCAACCATCTCACGTATACTGCACGCGATTTCTCCATCTGTTTCGATCTGCCGTACAACCGGTTCCGCGGCATAATCATGCGTATCGATGCCAAGCACATCATAAAATCCGCAGCCACTTAGCAAAATTATGCATAAAAGCGCGATAAAAGTGCAGAACGTACGAAGCCAGCCGACGAATTTTTTAAACACGGTCAATGGAGACCACCGTATAGCCAGCTTGAGTCACCGCCGCCGAAAGTTTTGCATCTTCAAGGGACGCAGGGCATTTTATCCGCGCCTGCCCGTTCTCCAGATCTATTTTTACGGAAACGCCGGGAATTTCCTCCAGCGCCGCTTTTACGCGCGCGCTGCAGTGCGAACAAGACATCCCCTCGATTCGCATTGTATAATTCACTTTTCCAAACATGTCGTTATCCTCCTCGGTCGCAATAAATTTTGGCGGTGAAAAACGGCGCAGGCGCAGAGAATTGGTTACCACCGACACAGAAGACAAGCTCATAGCCGCTGCCGCGATCATCGGTGTTATGGCGATCCCGAACGGACGGTAAAAAACGCCGGCTGCGATCGGAATGCAGACGCTGTTATAAATCAGCGCCCAAAACAGATTCTCTTTAATAATACGCAATGTCCGGCGGCCAAGAAGAATGGCCGAAAGCGCTTCCGTCAGAGAATTACGCGCAAGAACAACATCCGCAGATCCAATGGCCACGTCCGTACCGCCGCCCACCGCTGCACCTACATCCGCCGCAGTCAGCGCCGGCGCATCGTTGATTCCATCGCCCACCATCATAACTTTTATTTTATCATCCTTTTTCAGTTCTTGCAAGACCTTTTCCTTTTCATCCGGCAACAGTCCGGCTCGATATGCATCCACACCAACCGCACGCGCCACTGCCGCCGCCGCATCCTCGCTGTCCCCGGTCAGCATCGTAGTCCGAATCCCGTGTTTTTTCATCTCACCGACAGCAAAAGCCGAATCTGCTTTGATCTTATCTCCCAGAAGCAAAACACCCGCAAAAGTGCCACCCACCGCAGCATAAATCGGCGTTTTTCCGCCAAAATCAATTTTTTCCACAGTTTCCGGAATCGAGACACCTTGTTCCTGCATCAGTTTTTTATTGCCAAACGCACAAACTGCATTTTCGATCGTTGCCACTGCACCGCGGCCGCGCAGTTCCTCGAAGCCGACAGCTTCTGGAATCGCCAGTTCCAATTTTTCCGCTGCGGCTACAACCGCGCTGGCCAATGGATGCGATGAAAAACGTTCGACCGAAGCCGCTTTTGCGAGCAGCGCTTGCTTGTCGGCATCTACAGAATACAAATCATACAGCACCGGACTGCCCTCGGTTACGGTGCCGGTTTTATCCAACGCCACCATGTTCACGCCGCCAAGCGCCTCAAGAGACGCCGCGCTTTTAATCAAAATGCCGTTGGAGGCACCCGTTCCGGTCGCGACCATGATCGCAGTCGGCGTAGCCAATCCCAGCGCGCATGGGCAGGAAATCACCAGCACATTGATGGCAAATTCCAGCGCGCGTGAAATTCCTTCCCCAAGAAGCACCCAAACTGTAAAACAAATCAGCGCGATCAACATAACAGCAGGCACAAAAATTGCACTGACCTTATCTGCAACTTTGGCGATCGGCGCTTTGGAAGCAGCCGCTTCCTCAACCATTGCAATAATTCGGGAAAGCGTCGTATCACCGCCGACTTTTTCCGCTCGCAGCTTAATAAAGCCGTCCAAAAGTACAGCGGCCGCAGGCACCATATCTCCCTGGTCAATATCTACAGGCATGCTTTCTCCGGTAATGGCCGAATTATCCACTGCACCGCCGCCTTCTGCCACGACGCCGTCTACGGCGATTCGTTCACCGGCGCGGACAACGACAATATCTCCGACCACAAGCTCCGATACCGGAATTGTCTTCTCCTGCCCTTCCCGCTCAACCGACGCCATATCCGGCGCAAGTTTGGTGAGCGCATCGATAGCTTCCTTGGTTTTGCCTTTTGCACGCCCTTCCAGCGTCTTTCCCAACGTTACCAAAGCCAAGATCATCGCCGCAGATTCAAAATACAATCCCATCGCATATTCATGCGCCATATGCATATTTCCGTTTTTCACCGCGCCAAAGATTAAAATCGTATATACCGCCCCATGTACGGCAGCCGCGCCCGAACCAATCGCTACCAGCGTATCCATATTGGGCGACAAATGCAAAAGCGCTAAAAAACCGCCGCGAAAAATACCGGCGCTCACAGCAAGAACGGGGACCAGAAGCACAAGCTGCGTCAGCGCAAATCCTCCGGGATTCTTACTCGCGTCGGCAAAAGCTGGCAACGGAAGCCCGGCCATATGTCCCATAGAAACGTACATTAAAAGCGCGGCAAAAACCAAAGAAACCACAAGACGTGTGTACAATGGTTTGTTGTCGGCTTTTTTTTCTTCGCCGGTATGCAGACGGCATTTATATCCGCTTTTGACAACCGCCTGTACAATCTTATCCCGTGTCAAAATATTGTCATCATAAAGCACGGTCATACTGTTGGTCAGCAGACTGACGGATGCTTCAGAAACGCCCTGAAGCGGACACACTGCTTTTTCTACATGCGCGGAACACGCCGCACAGCTCATACCGCCGATATCAAAAACTTCTTTTTTCATCTATTCGCCTCTTACAAACATTTTCCCGCCTTTATTTTAGTCCATGTCCAACTATCTGTCAACCCATTTTCGGATAGTATTTCCGTTTTTTTATTAAATATGAAAACAAAGACGGATACCCATAAAAATGCCGTATAGGGAATAAAAAACCGAGTATGCATCAGCGTTATTTCTTATCCTCTTTTTTATGCAGAATGCCATTTTTGAACATACAAATTTTAGTAACAACCACTATCTACACCTATAAAATATTTATGTGTAAATTTAAAATAATTCATGAATTATTACATATATCGCATGAAACACAAGTGCTTGACAAGCTCTTGTGTTTGGTGATAAAATATGGTCAAATATTGGACTATAAAACATTTTAAAAAGGAGATGCAGATGAACCGAGAAAACGTGAGAACATTTGTCAATCAATACTGCAACCTAAGGGATGTTCAGTACGCCACTTATGAAATGTACGCAAGGAAATATAATCTGACTGCAAAAGAATTGTTTGTATTGGACATTATATGGTTTGCGCCGAACGGCTGTCTTCAATCGGAAATTTGTGAAAGACTCTCTGCTACAAAGCAAACAGTCAGTGCCATTATCAAAAAATTTTTAAAAAAGGGATATGTATCGCTGACCGAATCGGCAACGGACCGCCGAAATAAAATTATCCATTTTACAAGCACGGGTATTGAATATACGAAGAAAATTATACCACCCGCCGCGCAGGCAGAGATATCCGCTATGGCCGAATTGGCCATAGCGGATATTGCCGAACTGGTGCGGCTAACTGATTTATTTTCTTATTATATGAAACACAGATTTGATGAAATTTAGGAGGTATAGAAGTGATTATCAATACCGGAGGTCGCACAGATACCGTACAATATTATCCAGAATGGCTGCTTCGCCGTTTTTCAGAGGGATATGTACTTTCGCGTAATCCACTTTTTCCAACCAAAGTGACACGTTATGAATTAACCCCGGATAAAGTAGACTGCGTAGTATTTTGCTCCAAGAACTATATACATATCCTGCCCCGGCTCCATGAAATCACAGATCGTTTCAACGCGTATTTCCACTATACCATTACTGCCTATGGCAAGGAGATCGAGCCGGGAGTGCCTTCCATTGACGAAAGCATGGAAACGCTGATGGAGTTGTCAAAGCTGGTTGGGAAACAACGCGTGGCATGGCGCTACGACCCAGTTTTGCTGACAAAAGATTATACGATTGCACGTCACCTGGAAACTTTTGCACAAATGGCTAGTGTACTAGCTCCTTATATTGACCGCTGCATTTTCAGCTTTGTGGAAATGTATAAAAAGCTGCAGGAAAATATGCCGGAAATTATTCCCTTGTCTGATAGAGATGTGGATACTTTGGCGCAGGGCTTAGGCTCTATTGCCAAAAAACACGGAATTGTGATTCAGACTTGCGGTACAAATGGAGATTTTACTCAATATGGCATTCATACTTCTGGCTGTATGACTCTTGATATTTTGGGAAATGCCAATGGAATTCTATTCAAAGACCTGAAACATAAAGGAATGCGGCAAGGCTGTCATTGTATCGAAAGTCGGGATATAGGTGCATACGATACCTGCCTGAATGGCTGTAAATACTGTTATGCAAACCAAAATTCCCGTAAAGCCTTTGAAAATTTCAAATACCATGACCCAGCCTCCCCTTTGCTATTAGGGAATGTGAAGCCAAACGATATAATTACACAAGGGGCGCAGAAATCCTTTCGGAAAGGAACTTAATATGCCTGAACCGATTATTAATCAAATCTGTGTACGGAATATTTTATCAAAGTCTAATCTGCCTGTATGCGAATACGCTATCAATCCTTACGTAGGGTGTACGCATGGCTGTAAATACTGCTATGCCTCGTTTATGAAACGTTTTACTGGACCTTTTTTAGATATAAAATTCTGGCCGAAAATCAAAAATCCTGGAAAATATGCGGAAAAAGAATTGTTTATCGGATCCGTCACCGATCCTTATCTTCCGCAGGAAGAAATCTATAAACGCACCAGAACCATACTAATGCAGCTTCAAGGCAGCGGAGCCAAAATCAGTATTGCTACAAAAAGCGATCTAATATTGCGAGATTTAGATTTAATAAAAACCTTTCCCAATGCCCGCGTCGCATGGTCTATCAACACACTGGACGAAGATTTTCAGAATGACATGGATAAAGCAGTATCGATTAACCGGCGGCTTGCCGCTATGAAAGCATTTCACTGCGCAGGTGTTCGTACCACTTGCTTTGTTTCCCCCATTTTTCCCGGAATTACAGATATAAAAGCAATTATCCAGATAGCAAAAAGGCAGTGTAATTTGATTTGGTTAGAAAATCTCAATCTGAGAGGCGGTTACAAAACCGTTATTATGGATTACATACAGAAAAAATATCCGTATTTGCTGCCCTTGTATCGTGAAATTTACTATCGCGGCAACCGTAGCTATTGGGAAACGCTTGATACAGATCTGAGAGCCTATGCCGCTGAGATCGGCCTAGACTATGTAACGAATGACGACCATTTTACAAGACCGTTTCAGGCTCCCCCGGGTTGTCGTAAATTATT
>CATWNM010000042.1 GCA_958352145.1 uncultured Eubacteriales bacterium | reverse complement strand
ACCGCGTCCTCCACGTTCGCAGAAGCGTCCGTACGGGCAAAAAGCGCACTGTTGTCTACCTCGCCGTATTTAAAAATTTTAATCATACTGTACCTGCCTTTTTGCCGTCGAGCGCGGCAGCGATTTCCATAATTTTTTCACTTTTAAACTGAAAACTCGCCTGATTGACAATCAGGCGCGCGCTGATTTCTACGATCGTTTCGACCGGCTCAAGGTTGTTCTCCTTCAGCGTAGCGCCCGTTTCCACAATGTCCACAATCACATCCGAAAGCCCGAGGATCGGCGCAAGCTCGATCGAACCATTCAGATGAATGATATCGATGTCCCGGCATTTTTCCGCATAATAGCGCTGCGCAATCGTCGAAAATTTCGTTGCTACGCGCAGCGTCCGTTCGGGATCATCGCAAAAACCGGTCTTTGCGGCAACCGCCATGCGGCACCGGCCCATCCCAAGATCCAAAAGCTCATATACGCGCGGCGCATACTCGAGCAAAATGTCCTTGCCGCATACGCCGATATCCGCCGCGCCGCGCTCGACATAGATCGCGACGTCCGACGGCTTGACCCAGAAAAAACGCACGCCTGCCGCCGGATTTTCAAAGATCAGCTTTCGATTGTTCTCGCGGATCGAGGGACAGTCGTAGCCCGCTGCCTCAAACGCGGCATAAGCCTTCTCGCCAAGCCGCCCTTTGGGCAGCGCGATATTAATCCATGTGTTCAACGACTTCGATCCTCCCTCCTGCAAGCTTGACCAGCCTGCGATAACGCAGCCCGTCCGGCACGGCGCGCGCCGCAAATACCTTCCCCTCGGCCGAAAGCCTGCCGACGGCGCCGAGTACGCGCGCAGCGTCCTCCTCTTCTGAATAAAGCAGCAGCGTATCCACATCGTAAGGCGAGCGTCCGCCGCCGAGCCGCTCGATCTGATCCAAATACACGGCAAAACCGATTGCGCCGGCCTTTTTGCCGAGCCGCTGCATCAAACGGTCATAGCGTCCGCCCGAAAGCACGCCGGCCGGCACGCCGCCCACAAATCCGCGAAAAACAAGACCGCTGTAGTAATCCATATTGTTCGCCACCGAAAAGTCAAGGCGCACACGCCCGGCAAGCCCCTCGGCCGCAAGCGCTTTGCAGACCGATCGAAGTTCGGAAACCGCTGCGCGAGATTCACCATTTGTACAAAGCGGCTCAAGACGCGCAAATATCTCCGACGGCTCTCCGTACATCTGCGAAAGCACGCAGAGTCGCTCGCAGGCCTCCTCGCCGCCGCAAGCGCCGGCAAACGCTTCCCGAATGCCGTGCGGATTGCGCTCACCAAGACAAGCGAGCACACGTTCGCACGCCCGGCCATCCAGCCCGCTGTCCGCAAGCAGGCCGGAGGCGACACCCGTATGCGACAGCGCGAGCACATAGCCGTCCGAAATCGTAGCAAGACTGCGCAAAGCGAGTGAAACAACCTCGCATTCGCTATACAAATCGACGTCGCCGATGCATTCCAGCCCCGCCTGCATGATTTCCCGAAACGCATGCGTACCGTCTGATACGCGGTAAACATTTTCATTATAATACAGCTTTTGCGTAGCGCCGCAGAGCGGCGCCGCATTTTTAACGATAGAAAGCGTCACATCCGGTTTCAGCGCCATCAGCCGCCCATTGGTATCGTTGAATGTGATAATCCGGTCGCTGATGAGAAAATCCTTATTGCGCACGTAAAAATCATATTCCTCGAATTTACTCATTTTGAACTGGGAATAGCCGTACTTTTTATACAGCGCGCGCAGGCGAAATACAACCGTCTCTTCATATTTCAGAACGTTTTCAAGCGCCATCCTTATCCTCCCCGCCGCGCAGACGATCGAGCGCCAGCCGATAGCCACCGCTGCCGTAATTCAGGCATTTGTTGACACGGCTGATCGTAGCCGTGCTTGCGCCGGTCTCTCTTGAAACCTCGCTGTACACGCGCCCCTCGTCCAGCATCCGTGCCACGCTGAAACGCTGCGATATTTCCAGGATTTCATTGATCGTACAGGCATCCTCGAAAAAATGATAGCATTCCTCCACCGTACGGAGCGTGAGAATCGCCCGAAACAGGCCGTCCACCGCTTCACTGTGCAGTTTATCCATACGCAAACCCGCCTTTCGGAATTTTACTTTATTATTGTAGCACTCTACTTCGCTAAAGTCAATGGGCTGCTGCAAAAAAACTGAATTTTTTTCAGCATTTTTGGACCGCGTCAGTCAAAACGCCTCGGCGCAAAACGGCGCACGCAAAAATATGTCCCCGTCCTGCACCTTTTCCAGCGCGCCGCATATATTAAGAATGGGCGGCAAACTATTCCTCCACTTTGCCCGCGAGTGTCTTTTTTCCGCCCAAGAGAGCCGGATACCGGCTCTCTTTTTACGTAAAAGCCCCGCGGCGCGGGCACTTGGCGCTTCTTATGCCGGAAATCATTATTTTGCAATCAAAGCCCGGCAGACATGTACATCCCGCGCCTCGATTTATCCTTTTTTTTATGAAAATTCCATAGATTTCGGCTTTTTTTAAAATAGGATTGAAAAAATGCCGGATACTATGGTAAAATATACTAAAACCGGTTTTGGAAAGGCAGGAAGCGATATGGGCAACATTTGGCACGATATGAATCCAAAACGCATTACGCCGGCGGACTTTGAATGCGTGATTGAGATCACCAAAGGCTCAAAGAAAAAATATGAACTCGACAAGGAATGCGGCCTGCTTCGCCTGGATCGTATTCTGTATACCTCGACGCACTATCCGGCCAATTACGGCTTTATCCCGCGCACCTACGGCGACGACAATGACCCGCTCGACGTGCTCGTGCTGTGCAGCGAATCCATCGAACCGATGACGCTTGTCCGGTGTTACCCGATCGGCGTCATATCCATGATCGACAACGATCGAAACGACGAGAAAATCATTGCGATCCCATTCAATGATCCAACCTACAACCAGTACCGGAGCATTTCCGAACTCCCCGCACATATTTTTGACGAAATGCGCCACTTTTTCAGCGTATATAAAGCGCTTGAAAATAAAGAGACCGCCGTCAACGAAGTCAGCGGTCCCGATGAAGCGATCCGGATCATATCGGATGCGATCTCCCGCTATATCGACGAATTCTGCAAATAAGCGCGGCTGCGCGCATTCAATTCTGAATATTTCTGATGAATAAAGGATAAAAAATGACAAACATCGCAATACTCGGACTCGGCGTTGTCGGTATGGGCACCGCCGATCTTTTGGAAAAAAACAAAGCGTTGATCTCCGGACGCCTCGGAGATGAAATTCACATTAAGTACATTCTCGACCTGCGCGATTTTCCGGGGACGCCCTACGCGGACAAAATTATTCATGATTTTGAGTGCATCCGGCGCGACCCGGAAATCGCGCTGGTCGCCGAAATGATGGGCGGAGCGCATCCCGCCTATGATTTCACAAAAGCCTGCCTCGAGGCCGGAAAAAGCGTAGTGACCTCCAACAAAGAGGTCGTCGCGGCTTTCGGCGCGCAGCTGCTCGCCATAGCCCGCAAACACAGCGTAACCTACGCCTTTGAAGCCAGCGTCGGCGGCGGAATTCCGATCATCCGTCCGCTCTGCAAAGACTTTGTCTCCAACGAAATCTCCGAAATCAGCGGCATCCTCAACGGCACGACAAATTATATTCTGACCGAGATGCTCGAAGCGGGCAAAAGCTATGATGAAGCGCTGGCCGAAGCGCAAAAAAAAGGATTTGCCGAAAAGGATCCGACGGCCGATGTAGACGGCATCGACACCTGCCGCAAGATTTGCATCCTCGCCGCGATGGCGACCGGAGTGCTGCCCGAGGCAAGTCGTGTGAAAACCCTCGGGATCCGAAATATTGACGCGCAGGATGTAAAGCTGCTTGCGCGCGCAGGCGCGTCCGTCAAACTGCTCGGCCGCATGACCGCGTCTGGGGGCAAGCCCTGCTGTATTGTCGCTCCGTTCGCAGTTTTTGAGCAAAATCCGCTTGCGCATGTAAACGGCGTATTCAACGGGATCATCGTACACGGCGAAACACTGGGCGACACCATGTTCTATGGTCAGGGCGCGGGTGCCGAGCCTACGGCGAGCGCGGTATGCACCGACATCGTCTCCATTCTTCGGGACGGAAACGGAAGCTTCGCTCCGGTCTTTACGCCGGCCGATGAGCAAAGCGCGCTTCCCTCCTCTGTGTTTTGCTGCCGCCGGTATATCCGTACCGATCGAGAAGTTTCCGAGATCGTCCAGCGTTTTGGACCCGTACAAACGCTGGAGGATGCATATATCACCGAGCGCGCATTCAGCGAAGAAGCGTTCGACACTCTGTCCGCAGACCTTGAACCAAAATCCACGCTCCGCGTATTCTGATAGTGGGCTGAATATGCAGGAAGCATCCCGGCAACGGACGGGCAAGGCGGCATACGGCCGCCCTGCCCGTCTCTTTTCTCTTCCCGCCCCCTACGATACGGAGAACGATTTATGTATCTTACCGACATACGCGGATTTTCTTCGAAATCCGATATTTACTTATAACTGTTTACGCGCGCCGAGATGCCCGTGGTACTCGGACGCATTCTGGAAGCAAACGGCCGTCTGGAAGCACTCTCGCTCGCCGGAGATTTTCTGATCGTTGGCACCGCCTGCGAGCTTGAAGCAGAGCGAAAACGGATATTTTCAAAAATCACCATACACGGCATGGGTATCCTTGGAGACAAAGGCATTTCCCGTCACTTCGCACAATTTTGCAGGCTTTATTCGGTGAGCCCGTTTCTGACCGCGTTTTCCGACATGGGCATCTCCTTTTTTGTGCCCGAAAGCGAACGCGTGCGCATCTTGGACGCGCTCTGCGAATACTTTCCGATGTGGGCATAAAACCGCCTGTGCTCGGCGACGACTTTCTTTGAACAGGCCAGTACGGCGGCCGTGTTCAAAAGCATCATCACACATAGAAGAAAATCGGAAACCGTCCATACAGCGGCCGGCGCCGCTACCGAGCCGATAAACAGCGACAGGCAGTAAAAGACCAAATATGCCTTTTGCGCCGCCGTGCTGCCCGTAAAATACGCGAGACTCTGCAGGCCGTAATACCCGAAAGAAACGATCGTTGCAAACGCAAACAAAAAGACAAATACGCTGAGTATTCCGCCAGCGGCCGCGCCGAAAAAGCGCTCAAAGGCGCGGGCGCAGATCAAAACGCCCCCGCCGCCGATCCCGGCAAGATCGTCGCCGAGCGTCAGCAAAATAACAAAAGCCGTCAGCGTGCACATGAGGATCGTATCACAAAACACCTCAAATATCCCAAACAGTCCCTGTCTTGCAGGGACTGTTTCTTTCGAAGAAACATGCGACATGGTAGCCGTGCCACATCCCGCCTCGTTTGAAAACAATCCTTTGACGATCCCCTGCCGGAGCGCCGGAGACAAAAGAAAACCAAGCGCGCCAAAGGCGCCCGCCGCGGGCCGGAAAGCATCCCGTACAATCAAGGAAAGCACGGCAGGAATATTCGCAGCATTTGCAAACAGAATCAGCAAAGCGGCCAAACAATATCCCACGCTCATGGCGGGAACGATATAGGTGGAAAGCGAAAAAACATTAACTCGAAATAAGAAAACCAAAGCCGCCGCAAGAGAAATCAAAATACCGGTCACCACCGGGGAAAGCGAAAAACCGGACTGCGCCGCTTCTGAGATCGCGCTGCTCTGAATCACGCCGCCCATCGCCGCACTGTCGAAAATCAAGAGCGCCGCAAACAAGGCGGCCGCGGCTTTTCCAAACGCTTCTTTTATATAATAGGGCGCGCCGCCGCGAAAACCCGTTTTGTCTGATTTGCGCGTCGCCATGGCAAGGATGATTTCGGCATATTTTAAGGCCATCGAGAGCAGAGCGCCCACCCACATCCAGAAAACAGCACCAGCGCCGCCGTACAAAATCCCCAGCGCCACCCCTGAAATATTGCCTACGCCCACCGTACCGCCAAGCGAAAGCAGCATTTGCCCCGCTCCGTTTTCCAGCGGCATAGCGCGGAGTGCGCGCAGCGGGTGCCGGATATAAAAAGCGCGAAACCGAATGGTAAAATACAAGCCCGCGCCAAGCAGAAGCAACGCGGCCGAAACCGACAAAATATATTGATTGACCTGTTCAAGTGCTAAAATCAACGCCGGCATCACGCATCACCTCAAAAAGAATATATTCAGCCAAAGCGCCGCAAATGACCGAAGCGATCTCCGATTTCCGCTAATTTTTACCGCTTTTGTGAAGATTTTGCGAAATTTTAATTTTTTTCAAAAAAGGTATTGATTTTTGAAATTTATATGATACAATATACCATAGTTAGCACTCATAGGTTTCGAGTGCTAAACGGATTTTAAAATTTGCCCCGCGCGGGCTTCATTATGGAGGTATATTATGACATTGAAACCGCTTTCAGACCGCGTTGTCGTGAAAATGGTTGAACTGGAGGAGACGACAAAGAGCGGCATTATCCTTCCCGGTACGGCGAAAGAAAAACCGCAGGTTGCTGAGGTCATCGCTGTCGGACCGGGCGGAACCGTGGACGGGCATCCGGTCACGATGACCGTCAAAACCGGCGACAGAGTCATCACCAGCAAGTATTCGGGAACCGAGATCAAACTGGGCAACGACGAATATGTAATTGTCCGTCAAAGCGATATTCTCGCGACGATTGAGTAAGGGAGGCAGAAAGATATGGCAAAGGATATTTTTTACGGCATAGAAGCAAGAGACGCGTTGGTGCGCGGCGTTGACAAACTGGCCGACACAGTGAAGATCACGCTTGGCCCCAAGGGCAGAAACGTCGTATTGGACAAGAAATACGGAGCACCCCTGATTACCAACGACGGTGTGACCATCGCGAAAGAAATTGAACTGGAAAACGCCTCGGAGAACATAGGCGCGCAACTGGTCAAGGAAGTCGCTTCCAAGACGAACGACGCGGCGGGCGACGGCACGACGACCGCAACGCTGCTTGCACAGGCAATGATTCATGAAGGCATGAAGAACGTCACTGCCGGAGCAAATCCGATGGTCCTCCGCAAAGGCATGTCCAAAGCGGTCGACGCAGCGGTCGCACAGCTTGTCGCAAACTCCAAAAAAGTAAACGGCTCCGCCGATATCGCAAGAGTCGGTACGATTTCCTCCGGCGACGAAGTGATCGGCAAGCTGATTGCCGACGCAATGGAAAAAGTTACCGCAGACGGCGTCATCACCGTTGAGGAATCAAAGTCTGCCGAAACCTACTGCGAAGTGGTCGAGGGCATGCAGTTTGACCGCGGCTATCTCTCTCCCTATATGGCAACCGATTCGGATAAGATGGAAGCGGTTTTGGACGATGCCTATATCCTAATCACCGACAAAAAGATCTCCAACATTCAGGACATTCTCCCGTTGCTCGAGCAGATCGTGCAGTCCGGCAAGAAGCTCCTGATCATCGCGGAGGACGTAGAGGGCGAAGCGCTGACAACGCTGGTGCTGAACCGCCTGCGCGGCACGTTTACCTGCGTTGCTGTCAAAGCTCCGGGCTTCGGCGACCGGCGCAAGGAAATGCTTCAGGACATTGCAGTTCTCACCGGCGGCGAAGTGATCACCTCCGACCTCGGACTTGAACTCAAAGACGCGACCGTAGAGCAGCTTGGCCGCGCAAGACAGATCAAAGTCAACAAAGAAAAGACCATTATCGTAGACGGCGCAGGCGCGAAAGACGCCATCCAGGCCAGAATTGCACAGATCCGGACAGAGCACGCTGCCTCCACTTCTGAATTCGATAAGGAAAAACTCAGCGAGCGCCTTGCAAAACTTGCAGGCGGCGTAGCCGTTATCAAAGTCGGCGCAGCGACCGAAGTGGAAATGAAAGAAAAGAAGCTCCGCATCGAAGACGCGCTCAATGCAACCAAAGCGGCCGTGGAGGAAGGCATTGTTCCGGGCGGCGGCACGGCATATCTGAACGTGATTCCTGCCGTGGCCAAGCTTTGCGACGGCGCGGACGGCGACGAACTGGTCGGCATCAAACTGGTGCTCAAATCTCTGGAAGCGCCCCTCTACCAGATCGCGGAAAATGCAGGACATGACGGCGCTGTCGTTGTCGACAAAGTCAAAAACTACGGCAAGGACGGCTATGGCTTCGATGCATACAACGAAGTTTATGTCGATATGATGGAAAAAGGCATCGTCGATCCAACAAAGGTCACGAGAAGCGCTCTGCAGAATGCCGCTTCTATTGCCTCCACCGTTCTGACGACAGAAGCGGTCGTTGCCAACCAGCCTGAACCGGAACCGGCGGCTCCCGCAGCGGGCGGCGGCATGGGCGGCATGTATTAAGCCGAAATTCGCTGCAAACGACTGATTAAATTAAAAACGGTGTATACCGCGCAAAGGCGCGGTATACACCGTTTTTACCTCAGTAAATCCTCATACTTCTGATCAAGCACATACGCAAAGGCGGCCAATTCCACATCCGTTACAAACCGCTTCCCGCATTCGATGCGCTGTATCGCGTTTTTATCAATGTCCAGCCCGGCCAGCTGCAAGCGCTCGGCCAGCGCCCGCTGGGAAATCCCCATTCTCTTTCGAAACGAGGCGACATTTTTTCCGCACAGATTGTTTGTGCCGTCGTGCGCTCTGTTAATGAACATAATTTTCATCCTTTTTGACATTTACTACTTGTCAACATGAAAATTATATGCTATACTTGAGAAAAATATGACATTCACTGAATGTCAATATCGTTAGGGGGATTTCTATGTCTGATACCACAACCGCAACCAAATTTTGCAAGTTCTGCGGAAAAGAAATTGCAGCCGACGCAATGCTCTGCACACACTGCGGGCGGCAAATCGAGGAATTTAAGCAAAATACGCAGACACCAAACATCGTCATCAACAACACAAATACCAACACAAACACCAATATCAACGGCACCATGTTTAAGAAACCAAAAAACAAGTGGGTCGCGCTGTGCCTGTGCTTTTTCCTCGGCGCCTTCGGCGCGCACAAGTTTTACGAGGGAAAAATCGGCATGGGTATACTCTATCTGCTCACCGTAGGACTGTTCGGTATCGGTGCGCTCATTGATTTCATCGTCCTTCTACTGAAGCCCAATCCGTATTATATCTAACCCTGCATTTTCAGCGCATTCAAAAAAAGCGATCTCCGTCAAGGCGCGGAGATCGCTTTTCTTTACGCTTGGGCGGCAGGCTAACCGACACGGAAGCCGTCCGCCGCGCGCCATTTGCGTTTCCAAACGCCGCCAAGGCAGGCTACGACCGAAATCAGCGTGCCGCATACCCAGCCGACAGGCCAGGCATACCAAATACCGTCCGAACCGTAAGCAGGAGACAGAATATAGGCAAACAGGACGCGCAGAATTAAATCGGTAAACGTAGAGATCATAAAAATCAACATAGACCCCGCGCCGCGCAGCACGCCGTCCGAAATCAGCTTTGCCGCGGCGATCAGATAAAAAGGCGCGACAATGCGCAGAAAACGCAGTCCCACCGCAATTGCTCCGCCGGTCTGCGCGTCGGAGAAAAGCCGCAAAAAAGTTCCCCCGAAAAAAACATAAAGCAGCGCCGCAGGAACCGCCAGAGCATAAATTAAGACAAGTCCGCACCGGTACCCCTTCTGTACACGGTCTATCCTGCCGGCGCCGAGATTTTGAGCGGTAAAATTGGACATGCCGTTTCCAAGCGCGGTAAAAGAAGTGATGACCAGATTGTTGAGTTTGATCGCAGCCGCATAGCCCGCCGTCACGACCGTGCCATAGCTGTTGATAACGCCTTGGATCAAAATATTGCCGACCGAAATAAATCCCTGCTGAAGCGTACTCGGCACCGCAACCACCGCAATTTCGCCAAGCAGCTTCCATGAAAACAGCGGAGCGCGTCCGCCGCCGACATTTCGCAGTTTACGAAATACAAAAACCACGGCAAGCACACAGCTTACGCCTTGACAAATGAACGTCGCCCACGCGACGCCCGCGACGCCCATATCAAACGCCGTGACAAACAAAATATCCGCCAAAATATTCACGACTGAAGATGCCGCAAGAAAAACAAACGGCGTTCTGGAATCGCCAAGCGCGGAAAAAATGCCGGTCGAAATGTTGTAAAAAAACAGAAACGGGAGCCCCCATATATAAATAATCAGATACAAAAGGCTGTCGGCAAAGATTTCATCTGGCGTCAAAATTGCGCGAAGGAGCCAGCCGCTGAAAATAAATCCCAAAATCATCAGCAAAACGCAAAGCACGCCGGTCGCGATCAGCGTCGTATACACTGCAGTTTTCAGCCTCACGTATTGCTTTGCGCCGAACAGACGTGCCACAATGACAGAGCAGCCGATATTGCATCCAAACGCAAACGCAAGAAAAATCAGCGTGATCTCATAGGAATTGCCCACCGCAGCCAACGCGTTGTCGCCGATAAACTTTCCGGCAACCAAACTGTCCGCAATATTGTACAGTTGCTGAAAAATAATGCTGCCGAGCAGCGGAAGCGAAAATTGAAGTAAGACCCACTCGGGTTTGCCCACCGTCAAATCTTTGTTCATATCAAGACCCCTCTTTTTGCCTTCGGAAACAAAACGCCGCAGAATGCTTTTATTATCATGCGTACCAAACAAAGCCTAAATTCTACCGAATAAACCGTTTTACGGTTTATTCGGTAGACATTATTATAGCACCGGGCTCGACAAAAGAAAAGGCATTTGGGGAATAAAATTCCGATTATTCGGCTTCAAGTCCCATTTATCGGTCTGCTCTTTTGCTATACTGCTTTTTGGAGGTGATCTTATGCATTCAGCTAATGAAATTTTGCAGACAGCGGAATCCGTACGCAGCCGCTTTGGAACCGGCAATCCGTTTCAACTCGCGGCGATGTGCGGCGCGGAAATCATGGTCTGCGAACTCGGCCGGCTGAAAGGACTTTACAAAATCGTGCTCCGAAACGCATTTATTGCGCTGAACGCCGCGCTGCAAAGGGAGGAAGCCGCCGCCGTATGCGCGCATGAACTCGGCCATCATATCCTGCACCGGCCTTACGCGGCATCCGGCTTCACCGACGCATCTATATTTTCACAAATCGGCCGGCAGGAATATGAAGCCGATCTCTTCGCCGCGGAACTGCTGATTTCAGACAAAGACTTGCTGACGGCGCTTCAAAATGGGCACAGCATTTTCGAAGCTGCGACGCTGCTTGAATGCACGCCGGCAACGCTGGATATGAAAACGGAGTGCCTGCGTTTGAAACAGAAAATACGCTGATATTTTTCCAAAAAATTTCCGGCGCCATATTCCACTTTTCCAAAATTTGTGCTATTATGGATACAATACATTTCCATTTTTAACTGTCGAGGTACATGATGCAAAATCAAACGTTGAACTATACCGAAACTTCCAAGATTCCCGAGCGTCTGAGCGCGGGCTGGAACGCGCTGGTATATCCGGCGCAAAACGGCGTCCGGCTGCTGTATCAGCTTTATCTCCCGCAAAATTTCGATCGTTCAAAGCAGTATCCGCTGCTGCTTTATATGCACAGTTCGGGCGTGCGCTGCGACGACAACTCGCATATTTACACCGCTGAAGCGAAATTTCTGCGAAACTTTGAAGCAAGCCAATACAAAGACGCGGCGATCGTACTGGCGCCCTGCTGTCCCAAAACTGACAAATGGGTCGGCGTCGAGCGTTGGGACAGCGAAACGTTCGATGCGAATTCCCTGCCGCAGACCGCACATATGCAGGCTGCGATCGAATTGTTTTCAGACGCGCGGACAAACCTGTCCGTAGATCCCACGAGGCTGTACACCGTTGGCCTTTCTATGGGTGCGTTCGCGGTCTGGGATATGTTGGCCCGGTATCCGCATACTTTTGCGGCGGCGATCCCTGTCGCAGGCGCGGGTTCACCCGCACAGGCCGCACAGATGACCGGCACGGCGATCTGGATTTTCCACGGAACCAAGGACGCAGCGGTCCCCTATGCAAGCGCGCTGGCGATGCAGAAAGTGCTGATCGGCGCGGGCATGCGCAATCTACGCTTTGACGCGTTTGAGGGCGCGGGACATGGAATTTGGACGCGAATGGCCGATACAAAAGGACTGTGCGACTGGCTGTTCAGTCAAAAACGGAGTGACTTGTCATGAAACTGATTCTTTTAGACGCCGCTACGCTCGGCGAAGGATTGGATTTTCAAAAACTCAGGCAATTCGGCGAACTGACGATCTATCAAAATACAAAACCGGAAGAAGCGCCGCAGCGTCTCTTGGACGCAGATGTCGCCATTGTTAACAAAATAAAACTCGGAGCGGACAATCTGCAAGGCGCAGCGCATTTGAAGCTGATCTGTGAGTTCGCAACCGGATACGACAACATCGATCTCGACATTTGCCGCGCACGCGGAATCGGCGTCTGCAATGTCCGGGGCTATTCCACGCACAGCGTGGCGCAGCTTACCGTTCTGATGGCGCTGACGCTGCTCGAAAAGCTAGGCGCCTATACGGAAGCCATTCAAGCCGGCGTATATCAGCAAAGCGGCGTTGCAAATCTGCTCTCCCCCGTCTACCATGAACTCTGCGGAAAAACTTGGGGCATTGTCGGCGCGGGCGCAATCGGCAGGCAGGTAGCAAAAGTTGCCGAAGCATTCGGCTGCCGTGTGCTCGCTTTTACCCGCACGCCGTCCGAAACGCTCTCCTGCGTTCCGCTAAGCACGCTTTTATCCGAGTCCGACGTCGTTTCTCTGCACACCCCGCTAAACGACGGAACGCGCGGGCTGATCGGCGCGCCTGAGCTTGCGCAGATGAAACGGGATGCAATCCTCATCAATGTAGCGCGCGGCGCAGTCACCGACGAAGCGGCCGTTGCGGCCGCGCTGCTTGCGGGTAATCTCGGCGGATTTGCCTCGGACGTCTATTCTATCGAGCCTTTTCCAACGACGCACCCGTTCCATGAGATCCGAGCCCTGCAAAACGTTCTGCTAACGCCGCATATGGCCTGGGGCGCGCTTGAGGCAAGACGCCGGTGCCTCGATGAAATCGTTAAAAACATTGAAGATTTTCTAAACGGCGGTTCCAGAAACCGTATAGATTTCTCCCGCCGCTAAAATAGTTACATCGTCGTCTTACGTCAATCCGGCGCACACAACTGCAATTTTGGAGGATATATGATACAGGATGATTTTCTCGTCCTAACTATCGGCAAGCAAAAAAACATCGCGCTAATCGCGCACGATTCAAAAAAAGCCGCACTGATCGACTGGTGCGGACAAAACCGGGAGATATTATCCCGGCATTTTCTGTGCGGTACAGGTACGACCGCGCGCATGGTCACCGATGCGACCGGTCTGCCTGTCAAAGGGTACAACAGCGGCCCGCTCGGCGGCGATCAACAAATCGGCGCAAAGATCGTCGAGGGAAAGATCGATCTCGTGATTTTCTTTTCGGATCCGCTGACCGCGCAGCCGCATGATCCGGATGTCAAAGCGCTGCTGCGCATCGCACAGGTTTATGATATTCCGATTGCAAACAATAAAGCCTCGGCGGATTTTATCATCACCTCAAAATTTATGAACGAAGAATACGATCATACCGTTATCAACTATACAAAACAAATTCAAAACCGGGCAAAAGCGCTGAAATAGCCGATTCGTGCGTCTTTGGCGTAAAAATATGGCGCAGATGAAAAGAAAGGACGGACGCAGTTTTTTCGTCCGTCAAAAAAGCCAATCAACACCGTTGCCCGGCTTGCCGGATCCGCAAGCGAATCCATTTTTAAAACGCGGCGAAAAACGCCCTGCCGCAAAGCTGCCAACGCTCCGCGGACGACAAAAAAAGAGCGGATTCCGCTCCCTTATATTGAAAAAATATATATTTTTAAAAATAGCTTGTCCGCGCCCAATGTGCATTGCCCATAGGGGGGTAGGCAATGCACATTTCCGCCCATTTCAGCGCGGCGGGCGGTCTGTTGTAGCGCCTCTACATTTACTAGTATAAACCATATTTGTGACCGTATGATGATGGTTTTCAGAAAAATAAAAAGAAACTGAGAAAATAAATCCGCACCGGTTCAGCACTCCATCTGCCGCCCTGCTGTCCGATACGGCGCAAGCAGCGCCGAAAGCTTTTCCACTGTTTTCGGAATCGACGCGCCGCGCTCGTCCACCACAATATCGGCGTACCGCTCGTAGAGCGGCGCTCGCTCGCGATACAGGTCGTAAATACTCATTCCGCGGCCGATCGCCACGCCTCTGTCTTTCAAATTTGCCAAACGGAAAGCGATCTCACGCGCTTCGGCGCGCAGGTATACGGTTACTGCGTTTTTTTTCAACCATCGCATGGCACGATCCGAATAAACTGCGCTTCCACCTGTGGCAATCACAGTATCCTCACAGCAGATCGAAAGCAGCGCTTCCTCCTCGCAGCGAAGAAACGCTTCGATCCCGTCTGTGTTGATGATCTCCTGCAGTTTCCTTTCCTGCCTCTGCTGAATTACAAGATCGGTATCGCAAAAATGCATTCCCTCTGCCTTGGCCAGCACAACGCCCACCGTGCTTTTTCCGCATCCCGGCATTCCAATCAAAACAATGTTCACTTACCTGCGCCTCCCAAAGTCAATCCAAGCGTTTTGCGCCGGTATTCCATCGGCGTCATGCCCATCTGCTTTTTAAATGTATTGGAAAAATGATGGCTGTCTGAAAAATGCAGCATCTCCGCGATTTTCTGAATATTCATATCGGTTTCTTCGAGCATATTTTTAGCCGTTTCAATCTTTTTTTGCAGAATATACTGTTTGGGCGACAGTCCAAATTCGTCTTTGAAACAGGCTATAATATAGGACTTGCTGAAAAAAAACTTGTTGGCGATATCGCCAAGCCCGATATTAGACTGTATGTTTGAATCGATAAAATCCCGGATTTTATAGGAAGCGGGCGCATGCGCATCACAAAGCGAATCGCACGTCAATTGATCCAGCAAGCGAACAATGTACTTAAAAACGTTTCGATAAATCGTCTGCTTGGTGTGCGCGTCGATCCGCGCGCATTCATCCAGAATCACATCGAAGGTCTTTCGACAGTCCATTTGCTTGATAACGATACCGCTCTGTAAATTATAAAGCAGCATCATCTCATTCAGCAGCCGCCCGCCGACATTGATCCAGATCTTGGTATATGGATGCTCCGGGTCGCAGTAATATTTATGCAGATGACGGCTGGATAAAAGATAAAAATCTCCCGCTTTCACCTTATAAACTTCATGGTCGCACTCTACATAGCCCATTCCCGAAATTACATATTCAAAAACGTACATATACTTGTAAAACGGGCTTTCCATGCATTTGCGGTCTATGTAATAACTCTTATCCGGATAGGTGATTCCCGCTTTTTCTATGCAAAACGTTCCCTCATATTCAACATGTGAATTAATAAATGCATATTTTTCCGTTCCCAGCCGGTAAATATTATATTCGTTCATCGACGCCTCCGAAAAAACTGAACCTATACGGTGAAAAAACACAAATCACCATACGAACAAAAAAAATCCGGTTATATTTGAATTATTGGACATCTCTGTACTGGATTATAATGCATTTGTGAAAAAAAGTCAATCCAGTTCCCCGCTTTTCCGAAACAAAGCGCAAAAATCAAAAAAACGAGAAACCGCCTTTCCATCAAATGGAATGCCTGTTTTTTATCAAAAAGTATTGACAATCTAATACAGATATGCTATCATAGATACGTTGCCGAAAGGTAATCGTGCCGGAGTGGCGGAATTGGCAGACGCCCGGGACTTAAAATCCCGTGAGGTAACACTCGTACCGGTTCGAGCCCGGTTTCCGGCACCAGTAATATCGCGGGGTAGAGCAGTTGGTAGCTCGTCGGGCTCATAACCCGGAGGCCGCAGGTTCAAGTCCTGTCCCCGCAACCAATATAAAAATTCCCGAAAACGCTGAAAATACAGTGTTTCCGGGAATTTTTATATTTTCATTTTCGATTGAAATATCATTACTCAAGTAGAAAATATCGCCTTTCCGCTGATACCGCGTTTTATAACGAATTCATCAAAGGTTTTCACCCTTGGAAGCCCGCCACGCACATGCGCTCCATATGGATTGACAGCCAGATGGCAGCGTTTCGCAATGCGATACAGTAATTTCACGGTGAAATCCGCTTACAACGCCGTTACAACGTTGTACGCACACATAGCCATGATAAACACGAGCGCGCCTTGATACAAGAGCCGCACGGTCCGCTCCCGCAGCCTGCCCGCCAGCATGCGGCCGAGAACACCTCCAAGCACGCCCGCCGCGCTTGCGGCCACCAAGAACGGCGCATC
>CATWNM010000041.1 GCA_958352145.1 uncultured Eubacteriales bacterium | reverse complement strand
AGTAGCTGGTCAGCGTCAGAGGCAGCTTTTCTTCGGGGGTGATGGTATCGATGAACTTGCCGATCATCGAGTGCTCGGAGGTGCCGATCAGATAAAGATCCTCGCCCTCGATCTTATACATCATCGCGTCCATTTCTTCAAAGCTCATCACGCCGGTGACCACGCCCGCGCGGATCATATAGGGCGGAATGCAGTAGGTAAAGCCTTTGTTAATCATAAAGTCCCGCGCATAGGCCAGCACCGCGCTGTGCAGGCGCGCGATGTCGCCCATCAGGTAGTAAAAGCCTTCGCCGGCGACCTTGCCCGCGGCATCCTTGTCTATGCCGTCGAATTTGGCCATAATGTCGGTATGATAAGGAATCTCAAAATCTACGGCCGTCTGCTCGCCGAATTGCTCGACTTCTACATTTTCGCTGTCGTCCCGTCCGATGGGCACGCTTGCGTCAATCATATTCGGAATCTTCATCAGTACGTCGCGCAGCTGCGCTTCAAGCTGCGTTTCCTCCGCTTCCAAACCGGCCAGTTCCTTTGCCTGACTGTTGACGAGCGTTTTTTTCTCTTCGGCCTGCGCGCGCTGACCCTTGCTCATCAGCATGCCGATTTCCTTGGAAAGCCGGTTCCGGTTGGCGCGAAGCTCGCCCGCGCGCGTGTTTGCCGCGCACTTGCGGGTGTACAGAGAGACGGCCTCGTCTACCAGCGGAAGTTTGGAATCTTTGAATTTTTTGCGGATATTTTCTTTGACTAATTCGGGATTTTCACAAATAAATTTTACGTCCAGCATGGATTTGTCCTTTCAGGGTGGATTTGTTCGATTGTTTTATTTATTTATTATCCCTCAAAAACACGCTTCTGTCAAGCGTGTTTTGCTTTTTTATAGGCGGGTACCGTTCCTGCGCACGCGCTGGATTCGTGTCTGCTGCCACGAAAACTTTTTGCCGCGGGGGTTATAGCCGTATAGTTTCGTCTGCGAGCCGCGCTGCTTCGGCCTGACTGTGCGTGACCAGCACGGTCGTTTTTTTGCGGAAGTACGGGAGCAGATTTTGAATCACGGCTTCTTTCGTTTCCGCATCGAGCGCGGAGAAGGGTTCGTCCAGCAAAAGGATATCGCCGCCGCAGACGAAAAAGCGTGCGAGCGCTGCCCGTTGTTTTTCTCCGCCGGAAAGCGTGTCCGGCAGCTTATCCGCAAAATGCTCGGCGCGGCAAAGCTTCAACGCCGCCTGCGCGGCTTCGTCGCTTTTGGCGGCCAGACGCACGTTTTTCCATACGCTGACGGCAGGCAGCAGCCTTGGTTCTTGAAAGAGATAGGCGACCTTTCCCCGGACTTGCACCGTTCCCGCATCCGGGCGCTCGAGACCTGCGATCAGCCGCAGCGCCGTGGTCTTTCCCCGTCCGCTTTCGCCAAGCAGCGCGGTGATTTTTCCGTCCGAAAAGCGGAGCGTCCGGTTTTCAAATACCCGACGTTCATACGCTTTGGATACGTTTTCAAACCGAATGTCCACGTTTTTTTCCTCCCGCGCGGCGCAGAAATTTTTTGATGATGCTCTCAAGGAAAAGGCTCAGCAGAATGATGAGCGCTGTATAGGCGAGAAGATCCGCCGTTTCCAGATAGATCTGCGCTTCGCGTAGGAAACGGCCTATGGAGTCGCGAGGGGAACAGAGCACTTCGGCGGCCACGCCCGCTTTCCAGGAAAGCCCGAGCGCGGTCAGCGCGCTGCTTTGCAGATGCGGGCGCGCCGACGGGATGTACAGTGCGCGAAAGCGTGGGATTCCGGTGATCCCGTACATGTTTGTCATTTCAAGCAGCGCGCCGTCTACAGAGGAAAAAGCCGAATACGCAGTTTCGGACAGAATCGGCCAGACCATAAGAAACGTGATAAAGATCGGGATCCGCGCGTTTTGAAGCAGCACCAGCGCAAGCAGGATGAATGAGACGACCGGCGTGCTGCGCACGACGGTCAGCGCAGGGGAGAGCAATGCGCGGGCGGGCTTGAAAAAGTACATGAACGTACCTGTTAAAAGTCCGGCGGCGAGTCCAGTAAGATAGCCCAGCGTGATCCGAATCAGGGAACCGGCCAGCGCGCGGTAAAACCCGGCGGTCTGTGCAAGCGCCGCCAACCGGAAGAACACCGCTTTCGGCGCGGGCAGTACGACTTCGCGTCCGACAAGCAGCGCCGCCGCCTGCCACACGGCCAGCCAGAACAGCAGAACGCCGAAGTAACCGAACAGCCGTTTCGCTTTATTTCGCAGTGTAATAGAAGTCATCTTCGGGTAGAGCGCCGCCGATCGAGGCCGGATTGGCTTCATAGAGTACCTCGAGGAATGCCGAAAGCGATGCTTTCATTTCCTCGCCGGTGATGAATACGATATTGCAGTTCGGATACGCTTTTTGCGCAATCGCTGCTTTAGGGACGATGCCGAACGTTTCGCACAGCGCCGCCGCTTCGCTTACAGACTCGCTGCAGAATGCGACGCTCGCGGCGTATTCTTCCATAAAGGCTTCGACGGCGTCCGTATTTTCGGCGGCAAATGCTTTATTTATGATTACGCAGCCCTGTACCGCGCTGGTCTCGCACACCTTATCCCATTCGGCGGTCAGATCCAGCGCCGCGCGCAGATCAGCATTCTGCGCCATCGCGCTGCTGACGTTCGGTTCGGGGAGCATGCCGAGCGTTACGGAGCCGGCGGCTAAGAGCGCGGCGAGTTCGCTGTGCTCGGTTTTGTATTCCACGGTTACTTGATCCGCGATCCCGTTTTTCGTGAGAATGTAATTGAGGATATATTCAGGCGTCGAGCCTTGGCCTGTTGCATAGAGCGTCTTTCCCGCCAGATCCGCGATGCTTTGCACGGTATTTCCGTTTTCTAGGATGTGCAGTACGCCGAACGTGTTGATGGCAAGGCAAATATACTCTCCGTTTGTTTTGGCATAGAGCGTGCTTGCGAGATTGACAGGGACACAGGCGATGTCGACCTCGCCCTTGATAACGGCCGCGCTCACGGTCGTCGGATCGCTGAGCAGTTCAAAAGTATAGCTGTCTTTCGTTTTGCCGTCCGCGGCGTCCTGCATCAGTTTGGCAAGGCCCATGC
The DNA here is from genome assembly GCA_958352145.1 of uncultured Eubacteriales bacterium. Taxonomy (GTDB): domain Bacteria; phylum Bacillota; class Clostridia; order Oscillospirales; family CAG-272; genus UMGS902. Next base: position 13,512 of record CATWNM010000041.1, on the reverse strand, counting down.
CGGTCGGTCCTTTCAGCGCGGCGATCTTCATTTCCGCCGGTCCGGCAGGGGTCTGCGGTTCTGTGGTCGCGCTGCTTTCGGGCTGGGATGTGCCAGAATTTTGCGTCGCCGCGGAAGTATCTTCGGGATTTTGCGTGATTTGCTTCGTCTCGCCGCTCGTGTCAGGGAGTTCCTGCCTGCCGCATGCGGCGAGCGAGACAAGCGACAAAATCAGGGCGAGCATACAAAGTATGGATACAATTTTTTTCATACGTTTCTCCTTTAAAACTGCGACAGAATGCCGCGGTCCAATATAAAAATAGTTTTTTGTTCTTTTCGGATGGCGCCGGCTTCTTCCAGCGCGTCCAGCGCGCGGTAAAGCGAGGCATGCCCGAGTCCTAGCGCGCCGGCAAGTTTGCGATAGGGCATTCCCGGCGTAAGCACGCCGTCGTTGTCCGCCTCGCGCCGGATGTAGGCAGCAAGCTTTGCGGCCGCACCGTCAGCGGTAAATGCGGCCATTTTGCTGTTGAGAAAACGAATTTTTTCGGACAAAAACCGAATATAGCCCAGCGCTGCGCGCGGATAGGCCAGCATCATGTCCTCTGCCAGCGTCTGCGGCATGAACAGCACGCGCGTCGGTTCATAGTATGCCCGGACGCAGGTCACATAGTCCGAATCTTCCGAAAACAGCCGCGCCGCGCCGAATGCGTCTCCTGCGTCGATTCTGCGCAAAAATACTTCGCTGCCTGCGCGCCGGCGGACGACCTCGGCGCCGCCGCGCACGATAAACCCAAGCGCAGGCGCCGCGCTGCCGTTCTCATAAATCGTTTGCCCGGCGGAAAATTCCGCAATGGACAGCCGGCCGCTTGCGCGCGTTTTTTCGGAAAAGGCGCCTGATGCGGCCGCTTCTCCAAACACTTTTTCCAGCGCTTTGGCAAAGGCGCTTTGTTCTTCTTGTGCAAGCTCCACAACTTCACCTCGATTTCTGTATCATTTGAGACAATATAAGTATACTGCTTTGTCTATTTTTTGTCAATAGAAAAACAGAAAATTATTCCAAAGGATTGTAGTATTTTTAACGAAACTTTTTTAAAAATCTGTACAAATTAACCAATTAATATGGGAAAATCTCTTGCAAACAATAAAAATATCTGATATAATAAAAAAGTAAATTTTTAGGAAACGCTTTCGTTTTGGCATTTTGACGGAGCGTTTGATTTTTAACAAGGAGGTGCGTTGCGTGAATATACTCGTATGCATCAAACAGGTGCCCGGGTCGAGCAACGTAGAGGTGGATCCGGTTACGGGTGTTCTTAAACGCGACGGCGTTGCCAGCAAAATGAATCCGTATGATCTGTACGGGATCGAGATGGCGGTCGCTTTACAGGAAAAATATGGTGGAGAGGTGGAAACCATTACGATGGGGCCGCCGCAGGCGAAAGCTGTGATCGAGGAGTCGATCTGCATGGGCGCTGCGCGCGGAACCGTTTTGACCGACCGCAAATTTGCGGGCGCGGATGTGCTGGCGACCGCGTATACGCTTGCGCAGGGTGTGCGGCAGAGCGGTGATTTTGATCTGATTTTATGCGGCAAGCAGACCACAGACGGGGATACGGCGCAGGTCGGCGCGGAACTTGCGGAATATTTGGACATTCCGCATGCAGCCAATGTTCTTTCCGTAGACGATGTGCGGGACGGTCGGGTATATATCACGGTCGGTTTGGATAATAAAGTGATTCGGGAAAGCCTGGAGACGCCTTGTTTGCTTTGTGTGGACAGCGATATCAATTCGCCGCGCCTGCCCTCTTATAAAGTGAAAAAAAACGTGACAGATGCGCAGATCCGGATGGTGACGTTTGCGGAACTGGCGGATCAGGACGCGTCCCATTATGGGCAAAGCGGATCGGCGACACAGGTGGAGCGGATTTTCCCACCTGAAAAGAATACGGAAAAGCACAGCATCACCGGAAGCGCGGCGGAAGTAGCGGCGGGCATTTTTGCGCTGCTTGCGGCGCGGAGACTGGTGTAAGGAGGCGCTTATGGGACAGCTTAAGATCGATCAGGCGCGCGTCAGCGCCGACGTTGCAAAAGAACTCATCCGGATATGCCCATTCGGCGCAATCAGCTACGGCGATGGGGGGCTGGAGATCAGTTCCGCCTGCAAAATGTGCAAGATGTGCGTGAAAAAGGGGCCGGCCGGCGTCATCGAATTTGTGGAGGAGCAAAAAGCCGGGATCGATAAATCCGTGTGGAACGGCGTCTGCGTGTACATAGATCATGCCGGGGAGGAGATTCACAGAGTCAGCTATGAGCTGATCGGCAAGGCCAAAGAGCTTGCCGCGGTCACCGGTCATGCGGTGTATGCGCTGCTGATCGGCAGCGGCACGGCGGCCTGCGCTAAGCGGCTTCTGCATTACGGCGCGGACCGGATCTATGTGTATGACGATCCGGCGTTTGCGGATTTTCGGATCGAGCCGTACACGGCGGCGTTCTGCGATTTTATCGATAAAGTAAAACCATCGAGCATTTTGATCGGCGCGACCAATCTTGGCCGTCAGCTTGCGCCCCGCGTTGCGGCGCGCTGCCGCGCCGGACTCACGGCGGACTGCACGGTTTTGGAAATGAAGGCCAATACGGATCTTGTGCAGATTCGTCCGGCGTTCGGCGGCAATATTATGGCGCAGATCATCTCGCCGGATCACCGTCCGCAGTTCTGTACGGTGCGCTACAAAGTGTTTGACGAACCTGCGCCCGCAGCGGACGAGCATGGCGAGATCGTTTTGATGCCAGTTGCACCTGCGCTGACACAAAGCCGAATTGAGGTGCTCGAGAAAACCGAAAAGCCGAAGGATATTGACATTTCCGAGGCGGATGTGATCGTCGCGGTTGGACGGGGCGCAAGCAGCGATACGCTGCTTGCGGCCGCCGGCGAGCTTGCCGGGGCGCTCGGCGGTGTTTTGGCCTGCACGCGGCCGCTTGCGGAAGCAAACCGTATGGACGCGAAGCGGCAGATTGGCCTTTCCGGCAGAACCGTCAAGCCTAAATTTATTCTTTGCCTCGGGATTTCAGGCGCCGTTCAGTTTGCCGCAGGTATGAAATCCTCGGATTGCATTGTCGCGGTGAATTCAGATAAGGACGCGCCGATTTTCGATGTGGCGCATTATGGGATCGTGGGAGACGTTGGTGAAATTCTCCCGCTGCTGCTTGCAAGGGTAAAGGAGGCGCAGAACAATGTATAATCAGCTTACCGCCGCCGATACGGAGGCGCTGAAAAAAATCGTCGGCGCGGAGCATGTGCTTGCCGGCGGCGAAATCAGTCCCGATTACAGCCATGATGAGCTTGGCGGCGTGCACTGTATGCCGGAGGCGCTGGTTCGCGTCCATTCGACCGAAGAAGTGTCTGCGGTGATGAAGCATGCGTATGCGCGCAAAATCCCGGTTACCGTGCGCGGCAGCGGTACGGGGCTCGTCGGTTCTGCCGTGCCGGTATGCGGCGGCATACTGCTTGAAACCACGCAGATGAATAAGATTCTGGATCTGGACGAGGACAATTTGACCGTGACCGTACAGCCGGGTGTGTTACTGATGGAGCTTTCGGCTTATGTCGAGTCGCGCGATTTCTTTTATCCTCCGGATCCGGGTGAAAAATCCGCGACCATTGGCGGCAATATTTCGACCAACGCGGGCGGTATGCGCGCGGTAAAATACGGCGTGACGCGGGATTATGTGCGCGCACTCACGGTTGTTTTGCCAAACGGAGAGGTTATGCAGCTTGGGGGCAAGGTCGTCAAAAACAGTTCGGGCTACAGCCTCAAGGATCTCATTGTCGGCTCGGAAGGGACGCTTGCGATTATCACCGAAGCGGTGCTTCGGCTGCTTCCGCTGCCGAAGACATCAATCAGTCTGCTCGTACCGTTTTTGGATATGAAAAGCGCGCTTGAGGCAGTGCCGCAGATCATCCGCTCCAAGGTCATTCCGACGGCGATTGAGTATATGTCGCGCGATACGATTTTGTTTTCGGAAAATTATCTGGGCAAAAAATTTCCCGACAGCAAAAATGACGCCTATATTCTTTTGACATTTGACGGAAATACCGACGCGCAGGTCGAGCAGGATATGCGCGCGGTGGCGGATCTCTGTCTTTCGCTGGGCGCGATCGACGCGTATATTGTCGATACCGAAGAACGAAAAAAATCGGTTTGGAATGCACGCGGCGCGTTTTTGGAGGCGATCAAGGCTTCCACAACCGAGATGGACGAATGCGACGTCGTTGTTCCGCGCAGCTGTGTGGACGAGTTTATTAAATACACGCATCTTTTGGCCAAGGAAGCGGGTGTTCGCATCCCGAGCTTCGGGCATGCCGGCGACGGCAATCTGCATGTGTATATCTGCCGCGACGCACTGGATGATGCGGCCTGGGAAAAGACGCTCAAAGACTGTTTTGATAAAATGTATAAGAAAGCCGAAGCGCTCGGCGGTTTGGTTTCCGGCGAGCACGGCATAGGCTATGCGAAAAAACGGTATATGCAGGAGCAGTACGGCGACGGGCAGACCCGGCTGATGCAGGGCATCAAAGCGGCGTTTGATCCGGATATGATTCTTAATCCCGGAAAAATCTGTTATTGATGGTTCGCGTATAAGATATACTGCCCCCGCCCCAAGGGCGGGGAGCAGAGTGGCGCATGTTCGGGTATTTGTGCGGAGAAATACGGACGTTCTTGTCGCTGTCTGTGAAATATCCATATTGCGGCAGAGGACGAGCGTGTTGTACAGGCGGACGGCGCCGTTTATAGAACGGGCAGAATCATTCGCGCTTGCGCGGATAAAGCGACTGGCAGCATTTTGCCCAGAGAGCAGATCAAGGAGAATTTTACAAAGATAATGTATGGCGCTTCCAATCTTCCGGTTGTTGCCCGATAGAACCGGCGCGCGTTAAAAACTGTAATCGGGAAAGGCGTAAACATTTATAGATAGCAGATTCTTTATTTTTTCAGGGAACGTCCAGCATTTTTGCGGGACGTTCCTTGTTGACTTTGGATATTGGTTATTTGACGTGTTTGGGCGGGCGCGCAGCGCCCGCCCAAACACGTTTTATTCGGTCATCGCATATCCGCATTCGTCGCACAGGTTGTCCCCGTCCGAATCGGCATGCCCGAAAAGCTTTTCCGCGCAGTATCGGGTGTAGCTGTATCCGTTTACCGTGGCGTTCAGGCGGTACAGCGTGATGTCCCGCATGCCGGTTCCCCACGGATTGTCTAAGAATACATAGGCATTTTCTACGGCAGATATGACCCGTTCATCCGTAAATACGTTGACAGTCGTTTTCGGGTACGGCGTATTTGTGCCGCGGATATCGAACGGCAGGTCTACTTCTTCCATATTCACGCCGGTAATATTTCCTTTCAGGACGACATTGGTTACATATTCAATATTGCTTGTCGCTTTATTGATCGTCGTGACGTAGAATCGCTTGACATATAAATCGCCGTCTACGATGATCGTTCCTTCGGCTGGCTGCGTGATATATCCGTCGCCGCGGGAGAAAGGCGTCAGATAAAATACCTGCAGCTTGTCGTCCGGATTGGTTTTGCCAATGGTGATTTTGGACGCGCCGTCATTGGTCGAGGCGTTCATATTCCAGCCGCCGATACACCAATAATCTCCTGAACGAATGGTAATATCAGTATTCATGGTATAGTTGGACGGTCCGATATAGCCGCCGAACACATACATTTTGACGCTGTTGCAGTCCGGAAATCCTTCTTCGGTGGGAATCGTATCCGCATTGCCCATAACGATTCCTTCGCCCATCACCAGTTTGTAGTTTCTCGCACTGATAATTAGAGAACTGGAATCTTCGGTATACGCCGAGCAGAAAGTCAGATGCTCAAAGGTCGTATTGCCGTATAGTTTGAAATATCTGCGTGGTTCGTCAAAGTGCAGCGTACCGCCCGTGATGATAATGGTGCCGCTGTGCGCCGGCGTTGTATAGTTGTCCGGCACATAAGCGTCGTCCAAAATATGCACAGTGGCTTGTCCGTGTACTTTCGCTGCTACCGCCGCACAGTTCATGGCATCTTCAAAATTTTCAAACGGGCATTGCGGCGTAGAGCCGGCTTGTACGTTTGACGCTGCATAGTGCGCCGCAATGGTGTCAATCGAAACCGGGGTCCCGGTGCTTTTGCCGACATAAACGTCTGCGGCGGGTGCGCCGCTCATCATTGAAAAGAGCGCGTTGCAGCCCGAGCATCTGTGCGCCATTCGCTTTCTTGTGGGATCGTATGTGGTTTTGATCCGGTGTCCCACATGATTGTTTGGATCGAGCGTCAGCGGGAGCGTAGCGATTATTTCTCCGCAGGTATCTGTACACTGCTGCAGCTTGACGCCGGGGACGGAACAGGTGGATGCTTGTGTGACAATATATTGGAACGTCCGATGCAGGCATAGATTTTGGCCGCAGTTCAGGCAAATTCGTTTTTGAGGGTTGTAATTGTACGCTTGATGCTGCGAGGCGCAGACGTTGTCAATCGGTTTGCTTTTAACCCGGGTTTCCGGTAGAGATGCAGTCAGCCGCTTGGCGCTTGCCGCAACGTTTGCGTCGCTTGGGTTCATGTACAGATTTACGCTGTACTCCGCGTCTGATTCCGGGTAAAATTCCTTGGGCGCAAACGCGCTTGCAATCCCCAAAATGGGGGAACACAAGATCCAGTTGACCGTCATCTGCCCCGAAAAAGCGTTCTGTGTGACGCAATACGGGGACGCCGTGCCAAACCCGTCTCGAATCACAATGCTGACTGCCGGATATTGTGCGCCGGTATTCGCTTCACCGGTCAGCGGCGCGTCGGGCAGGCTGCCGAAGAGCCCCGGGCTGAGATAGCGCACCCAAATTTCTTCGGTATCTACATCGCTTCCAAAATGCATTTTCACTTCGCCGCCGGGCACGGTTACCGCGCCGCCGCGCCATGCGCTGACCGACCAGTATTCGCCGGAGTTGACCTCCAGCGAACCGCCGCCTGCCGTACCGGAAGTCAGGTTGCCTTGTTCGTTCAGGTAGGAGGCGACCAGTGAAATTCGCGCGCCGCAATACCTGTGGCCGCCGCTGTAGGTTACGTCTGTGCGTGCGGAAGACATTTGCAGTCCTTTTCCCATGATCAGCCTGTGATTATCCGCCGTGATAATGACGCCGTCCGGCGTGTTGTCTGTAATGGTCAGATCGGAAAACTTGGTTGTTCCGCGCAGATGATAATGCGATGCGCCGCTGTTGTTGAAGATCAATGCGGCGTCGTTGGTGCAGCCAAGAATCGTAACGTTTCCGCTATGTACCGGTTCGATAAAACAATCGTTTTTTGTTGCCGTTACGGTCACGGCGTCCTGCACGTAAATTGTGCCGCCGTTCGTCCCCAAAATTGCATACGCTCGAGCAAGATTTTTCACCGGCGCTTCCGCTGTGCCCGCTGCCGCGTCGTTTCCGGTATTGGAGACGTATACGTCCACTGCTTCCGCAGTACACATCAGCGCAAATATGCTCAGCAGAATGCAGAAAATCGAAATATACTTCTTTTGCATTTTTATTCTCCTAAAAGTCTTTAATCAATCGTGCCGATGTTGCGTATATAAGATCAAAAATGCGGTTTATTGCTGTTCCGGTGCGTTGATTTGCGTAAAATCATAGCCCCAGACGACGTTTACATCATTGCTTTTTCCTGTACTTAACCAATCAGTATCCCAACCTTCCGGTTGTTCAGAAGCCTCACAATACACAGTGCCTTGATATAATACAATCGCATGTGCACTCATCTTTAAAACACTTTCTGGTATATAGACAGATTCCATTGTGGCGCTGCTGATTGCGTCATGTTCTAACTCACGCACCCCTCTGGGAATAACAAGGTTTTTGCACACAGATGACGTAAGCGTTGCACTAATAGCGCGGGTTCCAATAATACGAGTTTCACTTGGAATAGTACATGTATTGGAACATAAAACGAGGCGCAATGTATCGCGCTCAACAATACAGTTTTGATTCGAATAATATGTCGAGTTTTCGGGAGAAATGGAAATAGAAGTTAAGTTTACACAGTCAGTAAAAGCGCTGACATCAATTTCGTTTACGTCAGTCCCAATTTCTATTTGCTCCAAACGTGTACAGCCCCAGAACAAGTCCTTGGTTATTTGTTTCACCTGATTTGGAATTGTAATTTTTTGCAAAGGTGTATAGGCAAAAGTGCCTTTCCCTATTTCCTTTAGCTGTTCCGGCAATATGATTTCCTCTAAAGCACTGCTACTAAAAGCATTATCCCCTATTTTTTCAAGGTTAGTGGGCAAATCAATATGTTGCACGTTTCTTTCTGAAAATGCATTTGCTTCAATCGAGAGTACTTCTTCGGGAATTTTAGAAGTCTTTCCTCCTAAAATCAGCGCAAAAAGCTTTCGGTCTATCAGGCAATTATCTTTTATATAAAAGTATGGATTTTGAGGGCTAATAGTTAAATCAGATAAACTGTAACAATCTGCAAAAGAAGTACAATCAATTTTTTGTAAACCTGTCCCAAAATAAATGCTTTTTACATTTCTGCAAGCAATGAAAGCTGCTTGGTCAACAAATGTTATGCTGTCCGGAAAAACAATTTTCTCTATAGTCTGGTTATCTGAAAAAGCAAATTCACCAATTCCGACAACAGGGCATGATTGAATTACAGATGGAATTTGTAAAATTTTCGATCTTTGCTCATTTGCACGGTATAATACGTATTCACTGTTATTTTCAAGTTTATATATATAGCCATCCTCGTATATATAGTTTGCTTTTCCACCACATGAACAAAATAATAGTAAAAGAGTACATAACAATAGCCAACGATATAATATCTTCATCAGGGAATCACCTTTCCGAAAGTTTCAAAACCAACGTCGTATTTATACCTGTTACCCGGTGTTAGTAAGTATAAATATCCTTGGTTGTCAATCACATACATATTATATTCTAAATTATCATTGTCAGAAAAAATATTTTCATCTTTGTGTTGGTTATGTGTATGAATAAAAGCATTAATTTTTGCATCTTTTGGAACATGATGTTCAGGATCTACTATGATACTATGCCCTATATCAGTTTCATAAGATTCCATATAATAAGCATCCGATGGATAAAAACGCTCTGCATCTTCGGTTAAAGAGATTGGAACGGTCTGGCTGTAAATAAATACGCCATATTCATGTTCTGAATTTCTATTTTCATCAAATGCTTTATAATATGCGCGTGTATAACCAGCCAGTAGAGCTTCTTCGTATGTCCAGAAACCGCCATCATACATAGGCGACTTTGGATCATAGAATTCAGAATTTATAGTCCCTGCATTATTATCACTACAGGATGTCAGTGCCGCTAATAGTATTCCTCCTATCGCTAACGCCGGAAGCAGCCAATGCCCGTTCGGATCCACATACATGACGGGGTTATTGTTGCAATAGGTATACAGATTGAGGCTCAGCGGGTCGGATGCATCCATATATCCCCAAGCGTCCTGCTGGATAAACCGTCCAATTGCGGGATTGTAATACCTTGCGCGGAGATAGTAGTTCTGCGCTTCCGCGTCAAAATATTCGCCGCAGTAGAGGAATGGGTTTTCGCTTGTCCCGATCTGCTCCGTGATATTCCCAAACGCATCATAAGTATAGCTTACCACAACGGCGTTGTTCTTCACCAATTGTATCACATCGCCGTGCGCATTGTATACATAAATCTCGCCGTCAGAGTTATGCGTGCGGTTCAGGCCGTAGTAATAAAGCGTAGCTTTCGTGCCGCTGAAGTTGTACTCGTATACGATGTTCATCCCATCGTATACAAAGTACATCGTCTCACCCCTGACCGATTTTCCCATTCGCAGTCCATTGCCGCCGTACGCATACATCGCGTTCACATCGCCGTCGGTATAACGATACTGCTGCCCAAGGACATCGTACGTGTAACGTTTGTCGCCCGCCGTCAGCATATTCCCGTTTTTGTTGTAGGTGTACGTGGTCGTTTCACTGCCTGTCGTTTCGGTCAGCAGCCGGTTGTTCGCGTCATAGGATAACAATAGAATGAGACGGTAGGACTGTAATATCGTTCTCTGCTTCTTCAGATTTAGGTATAGACAGCGAAAACACTTTTGTCGCCTGATAAACTCCGTATCCAACGATTCCAATCGTTAACGCGGTAGCTAAAGCAACCCCAAAAGCATCTCCAACCGACCAAGGACCATCCATTTCTTTTTTGTACTATTTTTTCAGGAAAATAAAAAACTAAATTTTTACACTTTGAATTTTCTTTACCTAACTTTTATTTTTTCGTTTCTTAAATATAGTTTTTCTTCATTTAACAAAAACATTTTATCCCATTTTTTTCGATAAATTGCAACATGTGTTTTCCAATAATTTTTTGGTATTTTCAATTTATTATCTGCAATAATCTCTGGTAAACAATGAATGCAATCAAGTAAATCATACGCTTTCTCTAATTCATGGTTTGCCAGAGCTTCTTTTATCTCTATACAGGATTGGATTAAAATAGAATAAATTATTTTATTTTTCAAAAATTTATATGTTACATAAAAATTATTATAATAAACAAACTGCCACTTTTCTTTGTCTAAACTCGATATTGAGGCCAAAGCCATTCTTATTTGATTGTCTATGTAATCTGTTTCTCCTTTCGATAATATATCAACAACTTTAGTGAGTATAGTAGCATTGTTCTCATTAGAAATATCGCTTCGCATCAATTTAAATATGGCAGACAAGTCTAATAGATCATAATCGCTTATCATAATTTCCTCCAACCAAACTATTTTACGTAAATATCAATTGAACTGCCCGTTTCTCGTGCATAAATAGTTCGATGATTTCCATCAATAATGTTGCCGTTTCTCATAACTTCGACAGGCCTATTAATGCCCCCATTTACACGTGCTTCTTTATATATAGCCTTAAGTTTTTCGGGTGAAATTGGCCGTTAAATATTTACCGTATTAGGATCGACTCCGATTTGCACACTCGGTCCATTTGGATCAAAAGGCTTTCCGGCATTAGGTGTTTGAACACGAGCATTTTTTGCAGCATTAATACCTTTATCAACAACTACTCCTGTAATAATGATACTGCTGCCCAAGGACATCGTACGTGTAACGTTTGTCCCCCGCTGTCAGCATATTTCCGTTTTTGTTGTAGGTGTACGTGGTCGTTATACCTCAGGCGTCTTAAATTACGGAGAATCCTTATTCTCAGTTCTATGGAGGTCGTCATCATTACTGTAAAGTGAAAAAGCGTAATCCCAATCATAAACGCTTTTAAACGCCATACGATAAATATTATTGAAGAATCTGTCGGTGCATTTGCTCGGAAAAACATATTCCGTAGGCAGCAAAACTATTTTATTTAAGGCGGTCAGTACTTCTGCAACATCTGTAATATTTCTTCCAAAGTAGTTTATATCAGTTACAGAAAACCAAGGAAAGCAAAAAATGCTTTTCCCGGCTGCATACCCCATCGCCGCCATGGATCGAAAAAGCTCATTGCCGGCAGTCTTAAGCGGCCTTTCAAACCGAAAAGGCGAGATGTTGAACCGCCGCCGGACATCTTCCGCCGTCAGGTTGTCGTGCCTGCGCTTCAGTTCTTTTTCTACAAATGCTTTCACGCTTTTTCTTGAACGGAACAAAGGAAAAATCCGATCCAAATAACAGGCTGCGGACTGCAAATGTCTTAGATCTGTTTTATTGCCGTCTGCAAAAAACTCAATATCTTCCAGAGGCAAAAAACTTTTTTTATCGGATCGATACATGGACAGCACATAGCTGATTGCCCACGAACCGCCATCAATCGGTCCTTGCAGTAACGTTGCTCCCTGCTTGAACGTACAAGTTGTATAGTCGCAGTGGACATAATACTTCCCGTGGGAAAACTTGCAAACTATAACACCATTAAAATTTTTAATTTGTATTTCTTTCATTTTTTCACTCCTAAACTTCTACGTCTATGTGACGCCGACCATTTGTACATTTTTTACAGAAATGGGACCGGGAAACGTACTTCTTACGGGTAAGAAAATATTTATTTTCTCATCGTTAATATTTTTATCTGGTTCAAACGATGCCTTAGTTTGAAAAGAAATCACAACGCCCAAGTGAGGCCCGGCATTCTTAATAGCATATCGATTTGGCATCCTCCTCCATGCAAAGATGTATCCCCCTTCCCACGTACTTCCCGTCATAACTCCGCTGGACATAATCAGAGCAGCGCTTTCCGCTGTTGTGACATGATAATAAGTCGCGCCATAGTCTTTGAATTGAGTATCGGTAGTTGTGGATTCTTTCTCAAAAACGACGTCTTTATTAAACTCCCGCGTGTCTCTGGCAATTGTACGAGGAAGATCTATAACAGGCGAATCTACCCTTGGAGCAGGCAGTGAAGAAGTATTAAAGCGAGGACGCGAGATAGGCGGATCATTTTTTACCATATCCACAATGAATACGCCTATCAAAAAGCCAATCCCCACAGTTAATGCTGCTGTTCCTGCTGCTGCCGCTGCTGTAGTGGCCGTAATAACAATATTTCCGGAAGAATCACAAAAGGCAACCGGATTTCCCATGCAGTAAGCATAAAGATTACTGCTCTGCTGAACAGCGTCGATATTTGGCATCAGCGTGTATCTGTTTAACCCTAACGCATCTTCATGTTCATTCATCTTTACGGGAGAATCACCGTAAAGCATATTGGAGACATTCCAATGCGTGTCCTCTGTACAGAACCGTCCAATTGCGGGATTGTAGTACCTTGCGCGGAGGTAATAGGTTCCCGTCTCCGCGTCAAAATATTCGCCGCAGTAGAGGAATGGATTTTCGCTTGTTCCGATCTGCTCCGTGATATTCCCAAACGCATCATAGGTATAGCATACCACAACGGCGTTGTTCTTCACCAATTGTATCACATCGCCGTGCGCATTGTATACATAAATCTCGCCGTCAGAGTTATGCGTGCGGTTCAGGCCGTAGTAATAAAGCGTAGCTTTCGTGCCGCTGAAGTTGTACTCGTATACGATGTTCATCCCATCGTATACAAAGTACATCGTCTCACCCCTGACCGATTTTCCCATTCGCAGTCCATTGCCGCCGTACGCATACATCGCGTTCACATCGCCGTCGGTATAACGATACTGCTGCCCAAGGACATCGTACGTGTAACGTTTGTCGCCCGCCGTCAGCATATTCCCGTTTTTGTTGTAGGTGTACGTGGTCGTTTCACTGCCTGTCGTTTCGGTCAGCAGCCGGTTGTTCGCGTCATAGGTATAGGTGGTGACCGTTCCCGCGTTATTCATACTGACGCGGTTGCCTCTGGCGTCGTAGGTATACGAAATCGTATCGCCGTCCGTAGTCTCGGACACAAGCCGCCCTGCGCCGTCATACGCATAGGCCGTGACACTTGTATTGTTTAACAATGTCTCCGTCTTGGTGCGCATATTGCCGTCCGTATAGTAGGTATACCCAAAGCTGCTGATGA
>CATWNM010000040.1 GCA_958352145.1 uncultured Eubacteriales bacterium | reverse complement strand
CTCCGCACAAAAAGCAGGGCATATACGACTCCGGCGCGTTTCTCGGTTTTACGCTGCACCCGACCGCCGCCGGAGTAAACCCCTTCATCGCTTCGGCAGCCTCGTCCAACACATGCGGCATCTGTTTTATGTGCGCAAATACCGCATCGCTCTGACGCAGGCCGCATTTTCCCTCTCCGACCGGCAAAAGCCGGCGCACGTTTGCAATCACCCGTCCCGCCTCGTCCACAAGCCCGACCGAAGTCGTGTAATTGCTGGTATCCACACCGGCAAAGCACTGCCTCATTTGCCCAGTTCCTCTTTTACCGCGTTTAGAATCCCATTGACAAAAGCACGCGCTTTCTCATCGTCATAGCGTTTGGTCAGTTCCACAGCCTCGTTGATCGAAATGCTGGACGGCATAGAAGCGATATACAGCATTTCATAAATGGAAATGCGCATAGCGGATTTCGCTACCTTGGAGATTCTGGACATTTTTCTGCCCCGGGCATATTTCTCAATATATGCGTCAATTTCTGCGCGTTTTTCCAGAACGCCGAAAAATACCGTTTTTATATACTCGTTTTCTTCAAGTTCCCGAGCCGCAAGCGCCGTTTTGTAAAGTTCGTTTTTATCCTCGTACAACCCGAATTCATTTTCAAAAAGCAATCCAAATACCGCTTCTCTGGACTCCCGTCTGTTCAGCATACCGTTCCCCATTCATCATTTTTGAAACATGTGTATATTATATAGTATTTAGTACATATTGTCAATCGCAAATACGCGCTTAAAGAACATTCGCTTCGCCCCTCTGCGCATCCCTCAGGTTTTATCATATTTCTGTTGAAAATTTGCAAAAAATGTGCTATGCTTAAAGCAAATCTGTTTTACGGGGGCGCTCTTATGCTGCATAAAATCAGGCATACGCTGGCCGCGGCCTGCATACTGTTTACTTCATTTGTTTTTTTGCTTTATGCGGCAGGACTCGTTTTTGTGGGTTCAACTATTACTTTTACGCTTGAAGGACTGCTTTTGCTGTTTGCGCTCTGCATCCTGATCGCGCTGAGCAATTCCATTTTGCACGCCCAATCGCTCGCCCTGCCGATTCGCATGCTCCTCCACTATATGTTCATTCTTGCGTCGGTGTTTCTGATATTTATCTGGATTGGTGATTTTATACAAAACGCCGTGGGCGCACTGATCGCGTTTGTTCTTATCACGCTTCTTTACGCCGTTTTTGCGGTTCCGTTTGTCTTTTTTGAGCGCAAAAAGCGCCGCAACGCGCAGAATCAAAAAAGCTATCAAAGCATATTCAAAAACTGAGGGTGCAAAAGGCACAAAATACCTGTACGGTCGGCCCGTACAGGTATTTTATTTTGGAATCGATATAAAAAAATATATGCTAAATGCCCGCACTTGACGACAGCCCGCCGTCTGCCGGCCTGTCGCCGAATGAAACGGAGTACGGCGGTGCCGAAACCGTCACTCCCGACTCAACTGTCCCTGCGCATGCCTGTCGATCAGCTTATGTACGCGCTTTGCAGGATTCAAAAGATTGCTGATGGTCGCATCGTGATTCAGTGTATCGATGATATACGCGACATATTTGCACATATTGACCGGCTGATACCAAGGACGCGCGCGCAATTCGTCGCGGCAATAGATGAGGTTCGTCGTAAATATTTTCGTAAACACCCCGTTTTCGTACGCTTCATCAAATTTATCGAATCCGCTGCAGAACAGACCGAACGTCGCGAACACAAAAATCCGTTCCGCGCCCTTTTCCTTAAGCTGCACGCAAACGTCCAGCATAGATTCGCCGGAAGAAATCATATCATCCACAACAATGACATCCTTGCCCTTGACGTCCCGGCCGAGATATTCATGCGCCTCGATCGGATTTTTTCCGTCGATGATCACCGAATAATTGCGGCGTTTATAAAACATACCTAGATCCAAACCAAGCAAGGACGAATAAAACATGCACCGGGACATCGCTCCCTCGTCCGGCGAAACAACCATCAAATGATCGTGTGTAAACGAAACTTCCGGAAACGCCTTGACGAGCGCTTTAATCATTTGATAGGTAGGACGGACATTGTCAAAGCCGCTCAGCGGGATCGCATTTTGAATTTTCGGATCATGCGCATCAAACGTTATAATATTGCTAACGCCCATGGAAACCAGTTCCTGCAACGCAAGCGCGCTGTCCAGCGACTCTCTGGAAGAGCGGTTGTGCTGCCGTCCTTCATACAGCATCGGCATAATAACCGAAATTCTTCTGGCCTTTCCCCCGATCGCGCTGATGATTCGCTTGAGATCCTGATAATGATCGTCCGGACTCATCGGAACCGTCATGCCATACATCTTATAAGTAACGCCGTAATTGAACACATCGCAGATAATATAGACGTCGCGGCCGCGCATAGACTCATGGATTAATCCCTTAGCCTCGCCCGAGCCGAACCGCGGACAATCCGCCTGCGCAATATACGTCTCATCCTCAACATGCCTGCGCCAATCTTTGATGTAGCTGTCCACCTCGTTAGTAAACGCCTCGCATCCCCGCATGCCAATGATACTGAGGTCTCCATAGAATGAATCGTTCATAAATCCTCCCGCTGGTTATTCAATTTTTCATGGAATAAACACGCGTGCTTCACACACCATTAACATTATAGCATTGTATTTTGCAAAATACAAAGGAATTTAGCATTTTTTGATTATTTTTTGAATTTGCACAAATGAAGGCATGATTTCCCTTGGATTCATATACTATTTAATATGCTCCATATTTTTTCAGAAAGGACGATTTTATGGAAAATAGACTTTCAGACACCTACACCGCGACCGGAACGCTGATCGTTACGGTATTTACGGCAAACGGCGCACTCCCGGTCGAGGGGGCGCTTGTAACCGTTAAAGGAAGCTCGCGAGAAGACTCAGGGGTAATTTCGGTCGTCACCACCGACCGCAGCGGGCGAACGCCGAGAATAGCGCTTCCCGCCCCGCCCGCCGCGCAGTCAGAAAAACCAGGGACCGAAAAACCATACGCAACCTATAATATCGAAGTAGATAAAGACAACTTTTTTCCTCAAAGTTATATCAACGTCCCGATATTCGCCGGTACGACATCGATTCAGCCCGTCAACCTCATTCCCTATACCGAATATGAAGGCAACGCACTTCGACCGGACGAAACACGGATTACCGAATTTGAAAATCCCGATCTATAAGGAGGCATACCATGCCGACACTCCCCTATATTCCGGAAACGATTACCGTTCATCTCGGCCCGCCAGATCAACCCGCGCAAAACGTCACGGTTCCGTTTGCGGATTACATCAAAAATGTCGCTTCCAGCGAAATCTACCCAACCTGGCCTGAAAGCGCAATCCGGGCAAACATTTATGCGCAGATTTCCTACGCGCTCAATCGTATCTATACCGAATACTACCGCAGCCGAGGCTACGATTTTGACATTACCAATACCACGCAATACGATCAGTCTTTTACATATGGCCGCGATATTTTTGAAAACATTTCGCAAATTGTCGATCAGATTTTCGACAGCTATATCAGTCGTCAAGGACAGGTAGAACCCTTGTTCGCACAATACTGCGACGGCATCCAGCTTCAATGCGAAGGCCTCTCCCAATGGGGAACCGTCACGCTCGCCGAAGAAGGGCTCACCCCCTATGAAATTTTGCAGCATTATTACGGGGACAATATCGATATTTTAATGGATGTTCCGGTCGGTGAGATAGAAGTCAGCGTACCGCCGTATCCGCTGCAGCGCGGCAGTATCGGAGACGATGTGCGGCAGCTACAGATCCGGCTGAACCGAATCTCCGCAAACTACCCGGCTATTCCAAAAATTTCACCGGTAGACGGAGATTTTGGTATTGAAACAGAAGAAGCGGTCAAAGAATTTCAGCGAATTTTCAATCTTACGCCAGACGGTATCGTCGGGCGTTCGACCTGGTACAGCATTCTGCGCATTTACAACAGCGTCAAACGCTTGTCCGAACTCAATTCCGAAGGCCTGACGCTGGAAGAGGTCTCCAGACAGTTTCCGGAAGTGCTGGAAGAAGGATCGACAGGCCTTGGCATTCGGCTGCTGCAATATTATCTTTCTTATATCGCGGCTTTCAATCCAACCATTGAGCCGATCGCGATAGACGGCATATTCGGTCCGGCGACGCGCAATGCCGTCGAAGCTTTTCAGCAAACCTACGGCCTTCCTGTAACCGGTATTGTAGACGAGTATACTTGGTATGAATTATTCAACGTATACCGCGGGCTGATTGCGTCTATCCCGATCGCCTACTCGGAGGGCGTAGTAGTTCCGTATCCCGGCACGACGCTTCGAGTCGGCACCGAAAACGCGTACGTACAGGTTCTTCAGGAATACCTCAATTATATCGGCCAAACCTATACGCAGATTCCGGCCGTTCCGGTCACAGGGTATTTCGGCGCGCTGACTTACAATGCCGTCGAAGCTTTCCAGCGTCTGTTCGGCCTCGAGCCTACCGGCGTCGTAGAATTCTCCACCTGGGACGCCATTACGAACATATACGAAGATCTATACAGCGGAAATACCACAAGCCCGGGACAATTCCCCGGTTATTCCATTTCATGAGGTGAAATCATGTATCAGCTTGATGATGAAATCGCAGCGATCAAACAAATTCAGGAGCTTTTGAGATTGCTGCAGCGGTACAATAAAGAAACCGTAACCGTGCCGGTAGACGGCATTTATAATGAAGCCACAGCCAAAGCTGTTCGGGAATTTCAGGCACGCAATCAGCTTCCCGTTACGGGCGCGATCGACGCGCAGACATACGACCTGCTGTATGAACAGGCCCTGGCCGCAGACGCAGATCTGGCGGAACCGCTGCCCCTATATATCTTCCCGGCAAATTATGTCGCTACGATGGGCGAATCAAGCGACGCGGTGCGAGCCATTCAAATTATGCTGACCGCATTAACGGTCGCTTACAATGATTTTGAAGCGATTCCGAATACCGGAATCTACGATCAAAAGACAGCCGACGCGATACGTAAATTTCAAATGCGCAATCATCTGCCCGTAACCGGCGACGTGGATAAAAAAACATGGAATGCACTGATCGTCAATTACAATAAATACAGGGACGCATCTTAATAAAATAATGAGAAAAAACTTGAAATTTTCAGAAAATTGAAGAATAAAGCGAGGTAATCGTGATTTTCAGATTGTCTCGCTTTGTTTTTGACTTTTATTGACTTTGACTTTAGCTGACTTTTAATGTATACTGCAGATATCAAAGCGAAAGGATGATACCTATGCTGATATCCGATACGATCGCCGCATTTATAGAAGAAATGCTTGACAACTGCGGCGGCACACTTGAAATCAAACGAAACGACCTTGCAAAACGTCTTGGATGCGTACCAAGCCAAATCAATTATGTTGTATCCTCGCGTTTCACGCCTGAAAAAGGCTATATGATCGAAAGCCGGCGCGGAGGAGGCGGCTACCTGCGCATTGTGCGCAAGGTTCTCAGCGAAGATGAACTGCTCGCTCAGATTTTCAATTCCATCGGCAGCGCAATAGATGAGAGCGCCTGCTTCTCCATTCTGGATACGCTTTACACAACCGACATCATCACGGCCAGAGAAAAACGTTTGATTCGCGCATGTACATCGCAAACAGCGCTCGCTTCGCTTGCAAAAAATGAAAAGGATGCGGCGCGCGCTGACATCCTGCGACATGTTCTGCTTACACTCATGCAATAGAATAGAATCCATAGAAACGGCGAATTTAAAAATTGATACTATATGATTATGAAAGGAATGATTTTTATGCTTTGTACCCATTGTAAAAAGGAGCAGGCCACGTTCTTTTATACACAAAATATTAACGGCAGCGAAACCTCTGTCGCTTTGTGCGACAAATGCGCCAAAAAAGCCGGCGTCAATTTGCATACCTCCAGCATGCTCTCCCCTTTGTTCAGTTCTTTCTTTGACATTCCCGAAAGCGGACAAACACTGCGCGATCATGCAAAAAAGTGCGGACTATGCGCGCTGACATTCGACGACATTCTGTCCTTAGGCAAAGTGGGCTGTCCGGAATGCTACAACACGTTTCGTGAAGAACTGAAAAATACGATACGTTCCATTCATGGTACCGCCAAACACAGCGGGCTGTCTCCGTCAAACGAAAATACAGCGGCGACCGCCCCCAAAAAAGAGACAAGCAAAGAAGATCAGCTGCGCGCCGAACTGGAAACAGCGATAAAAAATGAAAATTATGAAGAAGCAGTCAAACTCCGTGACCAAATTAAAAAACTGAAGGAGGAAAAATAAATGGAGTCTGCCCGCCCGCAAACCTTTTCCAATATCGTTCTAAGCAGCAGAGTGCGGCTTGCGCGCAATATTGTAGATTATCCCTTTCCACCCGTGCTAAATGAGACTGGACGCCGCGAAATTATAGAAAAAACAGCCAAAGCAGTAACGGCGAACGGATTTGTATCCGATACGCAGATTTCCGACCCGGTTTACGTCCATGCGCTGGCCGAAAAAAATTTGGTAAGCCGAGAATTTGCAGACGACAAAGAGACGCACGCGCTCTTTGTCAATACCGAAACAAACACTTATATCATGGTCTGTGAGGAAGATCATATCCGAATACAGGCCTACGCGGCCGGGCTTGCTCTCGACGAAGCCTACCGGTATGCGTTGGCGGCTGAACGCATGCTCAACGAAAAAATCCGATTTGCTTTTGACAAAGATCTCGGGTATCTGACCCGCTGCCCCACCAATCTGGGCACAGCCATGCGCGCATCGGTCATGATGTTTTTGCCTGCGCTGACCATGACCAACCGGATGGGAGAACTAAAATCCCAACTGGAAAAAATCGGGATGACAATCCGCGGTATGTATGGAGAAGGTTCGGCTGCAGACGCTTGTCTGTATCAAATCTCCAACCAATTGTCTCTTGGAATCTGCGAAGAGGATATCCTGCGTAAAACCACAACCATTACTCAAAAAATTGCAGAAGACGAAGAACGCGCGCGTATAGCGCTGTTTAAAGCAAACACGGACGCATTGACTGATAAAATTATGCGCTGCGTGGGTATACTGCATTATGCGGCCATGATCTCCAGCAAAGAATTCTTCGACTGCTATACCTATGCGCGTCTCGGTTTTTGCCTTGGCATAATCCAGGCGCCCGACAGCAACACGCTGGATCATTTACTCTATGAAATCATGCCGGCGAACATTTTGAAAAACAGCGGGCAAAATGATTTGAATGATTCGAGACTGCGGGATAAACTGCGCGCGCAAATCATCCATAAACAACTGCAGGCAAAATAATTTTAAGAGGACACCCCTAAAAAGGAGGGCTATATATGAACAGCAGATTTACACAAAAAGCGCAAAATGCCCTGAACAACGCCTTGATCGCAGCGCGTGAATTTGGCCATACCTACGTCGGCTCAGAGCATCTCCTTGTCGGCCTTGCGGCGGATGAGGAAAGCGTGGCAGCGCGCGCGCTGATGTCAAAAGGCGCCGCTAAGCAAAAAATTGTAGAGACCATCGTAAATTCCATTGGAACCGGCACGCCGACAAACGTCAACGCATCCGATCTGACGCCGCGCACCAAGCAAATCATCGAAGTGTCTTCCTATGCATCCGCGCGCTACGGACACGGCTATATCGGAACCGAGCATTTGCTGTTGGCGCTGCTGGAAGAAAGCGACTGTGTGGCGCTGAAAATTTTAAGTTCGATCGGCGTTGATACCGACGAACTGAAAGGCGAACTTACCGCTTATCTTGAAGGCATGGAACGAAACGGCGCTGCACCGCAAAGCGGCAGTTCAAAATCCGGCGTCGGCGGAAAAGCCAACATCAAAGATTGCCCAACGCTGTCAAACTATGGTCGGGATCTGACTGCGCTGGCAAAAGAAGGAAAGCTGGATCCGATCATCGGCCGTGAAAACGAAACCGAACGCGTCGTTCAGATACTCGCGCGCCGAACCAAAAATAACCCCTGTCTGATCGGCGAACCAGGCGTCGGGAAAACCGCTGTGGTTGAAGGACTTGCCCAGCGCATCACAGACGGCAATGTTCCTGAAATGCTGAAAAACAAGAGTATTGTCACTGTGGATATTCCCTCTATGATCGCAGGCGCCAAATACCGCGGCGAATTTGAGGAACGCCTGAAAAACGTAATGAACGAGGTCTCCAAGCGTCCCGATATCATTCTGTTTATCGATGAAATCCACACGCTAGTCGGCGCCGGCGCAGCAGAAGGCGCTTTGGATGCAGCCAATATTCTAAAACCGGCGCTTTCCCGCGGCGAAATGCAGCTGATCGGCGCGACAACCATTCATGAATACCGGCAAAACATTGAAAAAGACGCGGCGCTCGAACGACGTTTTCAATCCGTCCTAGTCGGCGAACCGACGCCCGAAGAAGCGATTTTAATTCTGAAAGGCCTTCGCGACAAATATGAAGCGCACCACAAACTAAAAATCTCGGATGAAGCGCTCGAGGCCGCGGTCAATCTTTCAAAACGGTATATCAACGACCGGTATCTGCCGGATAAAGCCATCGATCTCGTGGACGAAGCCGCCTCGCGCATCCGGATCTCCAACTTTACTTCGCCTCCGGATATAAAAAACATGGAAAAAACCATCGACGAACTTTCAAAAAGCAAGGAAGAAGCCATCAAAGCGCAGAATTTTGAAGAAGCGGCCCGGTTGCGCGACGAAGAACATGCGTTGCGCAAAAAGCTGGAAGAAGAGAAAACGGCGTGGCAGAAATCCAGAGAAGGCAATGCGCTCGTCGTTACAAAGGACAACATTGCCGATATCGTCACCTCATGGACCGGTATTCCGGTAAAGCAGCTTGAAAGTGAAGAAAGCAAAAAACTACTGAACTTGGATAAAATTTTAAAAGAGCGCATTATTGGACAGGACAAAGCCGTAGACGCGGTCGCCAAAGCGATCCGGCGCGGCAGAATGGGGCTCAAAGATCCCCGGCGTCCGCTCGGATCCTTCATTTTTCTAGGCCCGACCGGCGTGGGCAAGACGGAACTCGCCAAAGCGCTGGCACGAATCATGTTCGGAGACGAAAATGCCATGATTCGAGTTGACATGTCCGAGTATATGGAAAAACACAGCGTTTCCAAGCTGATCGGCTCTCCTCCCGGCTACGTCGGATACGACGAGGGCGGCCAACTGACCGAAAAAATCCGCAGAAAACCATATTCGGTCATTCTGTTCGATGAAATTGAAAAGGCGCATCCGGACGTCTTTAATATCATGCTTCAGATTCTGGACGACGGCGTTCTGACCGATTCTCAGGGACGAAAAGTCGATTTCAAAAATACGGTCATCATCATGACCTCCAATGTCGGCGCTTCTGCAATTACGGAAAGGGCGAAATCGCTTGGCTTCTCCGCCTCTGCAACATCCGAGGACGACAAAGCGAGCATCGAAAGCAACGTGATGAATGCGCTGAAATCCACGTTCCGGCCTGAATTTCTAAATCGTCTGGACGAAATTATCGTCTTCAATCGTCTGACCGACTCGGATATCCGAAAAATTGCTTCGCTTATGCTGGGCGAATTGCAGGCTCGCATCAAAGATCTTGACGTAGATATAATCTTTGACAATTCTCTGGTCGCTTTTGTAGCCAAAGAAGGATTTGATCCCGTATACGGCGCAAGACCGCTTCGCAGAGCTATCACAAGTCTAGTCGAAGACAGCTTCTCCGAAGCAATGCTGGAAGGCAAAATCAAAGCGGGAGATCGGATTCTTGCTAAAGAAGAAAATGGGAAAATTCTGTATGAACCCATAAATTCGCAAGCGAATCCTGCAGAAAACAGCGGTCCGGCAACATCGGAAACCAACACTTAATTTATCAAAAATACCCCGGCGCGGAACCAAAATTCCGTGTCGGGGTATTTTATAAAAAACCGCAAATCAAAAAACAAAATGTACCAAAAGCATATAAA
This sequence comes from uncultured Eubacteriales bacterium, assembly GCA_958352145.1. Lineage (GTDB taxonomy): Bacteria > Bacillota > Clostridia > Oscillospirales > CAG-272 > UMGS902. The sequence goes on along the minus strand of CATWNM010000040.1, from coordinate 6,982 downwards.
TAACCGTTCCGCCGGCAATAGAAAGCAGCATATTTCGCTTCCAGACATGCAGAAAAACAATGCAAAGAATCGCAATCAATTCCGGCAGTCCATGCGGGCTTATCCATATGTTTACATCCTTCAGGCAGTATACAACCAACAGACCAAGCGCAGCCGCGGGCAAAACACGACCGAGATATTGTACAAATTTGGGCGTTGGCCGATTTGGTGGAAAGATCCAGAAGGGCAAAAAGCGCGTTAAAATGGTGCCAAGCACCACCATCGCGATCGTAATGATTTGCTGCGTCTGCGTCATACTCGCCCGCCCGCCTTTCTAAGCGGCTTTTGCAAAAGCGTTAAAGCACCGAAAATCATAAGCATCGCCGGAATGATAAAATCGCCGCTGCCAAAAAGAATCAGGCAAATCAAAGAGAGCACCACGCCCAAAATAGAACTGATATGCGATTTTTCTTTCAGCCAATTGTCTAAGAAAATCACCACCAGCAGCGCGGTCATCACAAAGTCCAGCCCCTCAAGCTCAAAAGAAAGCAGAGAGCCAAGTAAGCCGCCAAGTGTTGCGCCGGTAACCCAATACATATGCGTGAGCAGCGTGACAAAAAAATAAAACCAACCTCGGTCTATCCCCATTGGAATATCTGCGGTACAATTGATGGAAAATGCCTCATCGCACATACCAAAGATCAAATACCACCGCTTTTTGCCTACATTTTTATATTTATCCAGCATAGAGATTCCATAAAACAGATGCCGCGCATTGACCATAAGCGCAAGCAGCAACGCCCGAAGCGGATCAAATGCACCAAGCAGCAGATCAACCGTCACAAATTCCATAGAACCTGCAAAAATCGTCAAGCTCATAAGCATCGGACACAACGGCGAAAAGCCGGACAGATTCATATAAATGCCATATGCGGCGCCAAGAAACAAAAAACCTGCCAAAATCGGCAGCGTCTGCGGAAAAGCCGCACGCATGGCAGCGAAGATAGACGACCTTTTATTCAACGTATCCATGTCCTTTCGATCAAAATAAGCATATCCAGGCAATGCCAAACCGCCGGAATTATGATACCATATATCGCTTGAAAATGCAAGGCCGCAAAACAAACACGGCAGCCGCATTGAGACGAACTCAATGGCGGCTGCCGCAAATATTTCAGGTGCCTAAATCTAACAACCGGTACAACAGATGCAGCGTATCTTTCAGATTCACCTTCCCGTCGCGGTTGACGTCATAAAGCGGATCATTCCTGCCGCTGACAACCTCTTTGATATGCAGCGCCACATCCTCCGCCGTTGTACGCCCATCCGAATCATAGTCGCCGACTTTCTTGTTGGAAGGAAGCGGCTGCGGCGTCGTAGTCGGTCCATATACACATAAAATATCCGGACCGTCGTTTTCATCAGGTACAAACTTAACACGGTCTATGCACGTATATCGCGGTTCAATACGATCCGTGCTGAAATGCTGATGATAGACCATGAACAACTCGCTTTTGTCCGGAGAAAGAACGAAAATACCGTCTCCGACGCCGTCCACGGCGCTATTATAAGTCAGGATATCATTATACGCATATTTCGTGTACGGGCCAAGCACATGTTCGGCCACTGCATACCCTTCGCCGTAATGTCCCTTATAATGGCCAGTAGCATAAATCATATAATAGAGGCCGTTATGCTTATAAATGACGCCGCCCTCGCTGATCAGACCGTAGCCGTCTGTTTCATAGATATCCGTAGGCGAAATCACAAGCGTCAGCGTCGACGGCTTCGGCGTAATCACACCGTCCGCCACTGAAATTTCTTCCATCCAAATGAAATTGCCGCCGCCAAACCGCACATAAGACAAATAAATCTTTCCATCGTCATCAAAGAAAGGATGGCCTCCGATCTCGCTCACATCATGCAGCGGAACGCCGGGATTTTTCGGTTCAAACGGTCCATACGGCGAGGATGACACCGCATAATAAAGCCGTTCTTTGCCCTCTGCGTTCTTGGCCGCATAGATCAAATAAAACAAATTTTCATAATAGAAGACATTCGGACTCATATAGCTCTTTGTGCCATACTCCGCTTTGTGCGTAAACACAACATTTTTTGGAGTCCACTCGACTAAATTCTCCGAGGTGTACACTCGAAATACATTGTTTCCGTCTGATATACGGCTATATAAATAATACAGTCCGTCATAATAGAGCACATCCGGATCTGCACCGAGATTCACCGGATTTTGATAGGTTTTTCCATACTGCACCGGCGCATCCGACACCATTAAACCAGATACCGTTCCGCCATCCAGCCAAATGCCAAATTGTCCCGCAGCATAAGCCTCAAGTTCCATATCAAACTTTGGATACGGATCGGCATCCTTGAAATTATCTTCAAAATAGAGCTTGACAACCTTATCCCGAAGCGTAATTCTCACCGTCCGCAGCCCGTCTCTGACCGGAACATTTTTATACCCCAAACAATGAAACTTCCCGTCAGCTACCTGATACAGGCAGACACGCTCCTCGTCCCGATTGATTTCAAAAGCATAATAATTCTGCGTATTGGCCGCGCCAAACAAAAGCCGGGTAGTTCCAACACATTCTGCCTCAAACTGCGCCGCAAAATTTTCGGCAAAAGCGTCGCGGCTGAGCAGCGCGCCTGTTCCGCACACACTTTGCCCGGATACCAGCAAATCCCCGCCATACTGAAAATCTATGCCCGCAAAGCTCGATGATTGGTTCAACTCAGGCAGGACATCGTCCTCTAAAATTGTCAGGCGAAAGTTATCAAAAGTACCGCCGTCACTGTAAAATTTGCGCAAACCGATCGTTCCGCCAGCCCCGGTATAAATATCCTTATCAGAAGTACCGATATCATAGGTCATTCCAAAATACTGTATGGCACCATCCAAAGAGGTTATACGATAGGTCAGTTCTTTCCCACGCACCGTCACAGAGAGATGCAAATCCGTTCCCCGCTGCATAACCGGCAGGCCAACCGTAATATTGCCGCCCCACGCACCCGAAGCGTTATAGCATCCCATCGCGCCTTTCTGCGCATCCGCGCTGACAAAGAAATCATAGCCGAAAAATTCTTTCGGCTGGCCGGACACCGCGCCAATTCCTCCGATTAAAAGTCCACCGGTGGAAGTATGTCCAAGAAAATCCACCTCGGCACGAAAATCCTTACCCGCATATTCCACAGGGATCGTATACGTGAGATAGGCAGAGCCCGTTCCGCTGCCGGTAGAAAGCGTCCCATTCTGAATATTCCAATTTCCTTTTATCGAAGAAAAATCAGAAAGAGAGGCCGCGTCTGAAAAATCATTGAAATACATTTCTGTCTCCTTCGCCTGTGCGCCGGCTGCCAATACGGCACAAAATACAGTTAGTATGCCCCAAAAAACTATTCTTCGTTTCATTTTCGTTCCTTTTGGCGTGCTTCTCCGTTTTTTACTGTTCAACCCAATCCGAAACCGCCGCCTGATAATATTCGTTGATCACATCCAGAAGTCCCTGTGCAGAATTCTTATACGTGTCATACATCGAAGTAAAGTTTGTATTGTAAGCACGCACCATATAGATCAGCTGTTTATTATACGGACCAATCTGGTAGTAATAGCCAATATCGAATACCAAAGAATCAAAAATGATATCCAGCATATCCGCCGACTCTTCATCACGCGTGCTCTGACCGATCAGATTAATATCATAATAAGCGGGCGTAACGATCTGCTTTCCGTAATAGGCTAGAGCTTCTGTAACCATGCCAGTGCGCTCCAAATCGTTTTGAATCAGAGGTACGCAAATAAACTGTGAATTATACGGGGCAACCGTAGTATAGTATGAATCCTGCGTCTCATTCAGTTTTGGATAGGGCAAAATGCCGAAATCGCTCTCCATTTCGCGGAACTGCGGAATGATTCCCATCCAGGTCGTCCAAAACAGACCATGATTCCCCGCCCACAGTGTCTGCTCGGATGCGCTCTTTCTCTGATACGTAAACGCATACTGCGTATCATAAGCAATCGAAAAATATTTTTCCAAAGCCGCGACCGTTGTTTCGTTATAGAGGGTGAGTTCGATCATACCGTCCTCTGCAATCGTGCAGCACTGCTGTCCGGCCGCATTCACAATACCAACGACCGAATCGTCCCACACAAGCAGACCAAAGCGGTCATTCTCATCCATAACGCCATCCTGATTCAAATCTTCCGTCACAGTTTTGCATAGTTGTGCAAACTTGTCCAGCGTCCAATTGCCATCGTAAACCAACCGGTAAGGATCCTCCAGTTCATACGCGGCAAGGAGTTCTTTGTTGAACATAATAACAAATGCGGCGTTGTTGTCCGAAACTGTGATCTCGCCGGTCGTAAAAAACAAAACGTCGTTTACCGATAAACTATCATTGGCCTTTTGATCCCACCAGCTTTTGGTCAGGTCAATTCCGGGCACCGAATTCATATCATACAGAAACCCGCTGTATGCCAAGACACTTACATCATAGCCTGCAATCAGCGCAAGATCAAAATTGCAGTCGCCCGCATTGACGTCCGTGCTGATCTGCATAAACCCAGGACCGCCTCCGCTTGAATACGCCTTTTTCGTCGTCTGAACAATATCGACATTGTAATTTTGCTCCACAAGCGCCTTGCGCTTGTACTGCGCATTATCCAGCGCAAGCGAGGATTCCTCGTCAAATTTAAAATCCTCCCACGCTACGTTGCCCGCCGAAAGAATATTAAACGTTTCGCCACCATAATCCGCCGTCTCAGGCACTCCAAGTTTTTCCTCCGCAGTCATATCCGTATCCAACAAGCCGCTTTGCATGGCGGAATCCTCAGTACCGACCGGAGATTTACGCCCCGTACATGCAGCGAAAAGTACCAGACAAAGCAAACCTGCAAAAATCAAATACCCACAGCGCTTCATATTTATTATACCCTCCAAATCCAATAGGTTTATAATTATCATAGCGCAATTGAGCAGACTGAATCAATACATAAAAATCGTCAATTTGTGTAAAATATATAATCAAATTAAAAACTTCACTTCTGAAATAGAAACAACCGACAAAGGCTGCGGATTATGCGGCTGCAGAATTTTCTCCATCCATATTACGTCATGCCATTTTCCCAGTTTAAATCCACATTTAGAAAAATGTGCTACTTTTCGGTATCCTAGCTTTTCATGAAAAGCGATACTCTGCGGATTGGGATACGTAATGCACGCATTGGCGTTGGTGATATGCTGCAGGCATAATAGCTGCTCCAGCTTCTGGTAAAGCCGCGCGCCAATACCGTAGCGACGCATATCCATTCGTACATATATCGATGTTTCTACCGTCCAATCATAAGCCGCACGCGCTTTAAAGGAAGAAGCATAGGCATAACCAATCGGTTCACTGCCGCACTCGGCCACAAGATACGGATACATGCGCTGAATATTGACAATCCGCTCAGCGAAATCCTCTTCAGACGGTATGCTGTATTCAAAAGTAATTGCCGTATTTTCTACATACGGAGCATAAATCTTTAAAAGCGCAGGCGCATCTGCCGGGCACGCTATACGCAATTTCATTTCATTCATCCTCAGCGCCCCTTTTCACACATGAAATAGAATCAACAGCTTCCATAGTCTGCATCTTATATCGAGTCAAATCTACTCTGCCATCAATCACTTCTACTCCTTCCGCCTCCAACATAGCAGCTTGTACGCCTTCCCCGCCAAATACAAACGCGCTCGAAAGCTCTCCTTTGGCATTGATGACACGATGGCAGGGGACGTCGCCGAAATAGGGATTTTGATGCAGTGCGTTTCCCACTACGCGGCACATACGCGGATTGCCGGCCATAGCGGCAATCTGCGCATAGGTCGCAACCCGGCCACGTGGAATTTTACGCACGGCGTCGTATATTTTTTCGTACAATAAACTCATTGCGCAAGCACCATCAAAAGCGTTCCTGCGGTAATCGCCGTCAGTCCGCCCCACGCCTTTCCTAAAATTTTTTCTTTAAAAATGAGCCATGAAAACAGAACTGTAAAGACCACACTGAGCTTATCGATCGAGGCGACTACACTGACGGGGCCCATCTTCAGCGCGCCGTAATAGCAGAGCCACGACGCGCCGGTCGCAATGCCGGAAAAGCAAATGAATAAAAATTCACGCTTTTGTATGTTGAGAAGCATTTGCCCTTTTCTGCGGAAAAATACTACAGAAAATGCTAATACCAAAACAACCGTCGTTCGAATGGCCGTTCCCAGATTAGAATCTATATCCTCAATACCCACTTTCGCAAGAATCGAAGTCAACGCTGCAAAGACAGCCGAAAAAAAAGCATATAACAAACACCTTTTGCTGTCGGACGCCGCATTTCCGCACTGCCATGTCATCAGAAGAATTCCAAATGCAATAAAAGCAACTCCGATCAATTTTTCTATAAAATTCTCTGTTTCTCCTAAAATAATCATGGACAGCAAGATCGTCAAAACCGTGCTGGATTTATCAATCGGCACGACACGGCTGACATCGCCCAGTTGAAGGGCGCGAAAATAGCAAAGCCAGGATGCTCCGGTCGCAAGTCCAGACAAAATTAAAAACAACAGCGTCTTTGCCGATATCGTCCATATTTGGCTTTGCGCATCCACAACCCAAACCATTATCCATGAGAAAAAAAGTACGATAACCGTGCGAATCGCCGTAGCTACGTCGGAATCCGTCCTGAAAATCCCGCATTTTGCAAGAATCGCCGTCAACGCTGCAAAAATCGCTGAACAAAAAGCGAGAAAAATCCACATAGAACGAACCGCCTCCTGTATCATCATAACATATAGATATTATTTGTTCAAGCGCCTAAATAAAATTTGGTCAGCATCGAATATTTTATTATAAAAATAAACAGGAACTCAAAATGAATTCCTGTTAAAATCTAAATATGAAGAAAGAACAAAGGAAACCGAACAAATAGGAAGCGAAGCGAGGAACGAAGCACAAG
>CATWNM010000039.1 GCA_958352145.1 uncultured Eubacteriales bacterium | reverse complement strand
CCGCATCAGATACACCCGATGCGATATAACACTGCGCCAGAAAATGCCGGATGCGCTCCGTCGTCGTGATTTCAAATTTTTTCAGCGTGCGGTTGATATCCTCCATTTCTTCTTCTGATGTTTTCGCATCGTTCCAGCCGATTTGCCGCATCTGCGCAGCCGTGACCAGATAATCGCCTACCAAAACTTCGATTTCAGTTTCGCAAAAACTTCCGGTTTCCAGCAGTTCCACGCGCAATTTGGAAATCCCCGCATCTTTGGCATATACCGTGCCGTCCGAATCGACAGACAGAAATTCCGGCGCACTGACAGACCACTTCACCTCCGGATTCCCTGTCTGATTGCGGATTCTGTACCCGAACGAATACTGCTCGCCGATCTCCATTATCCAAGATCTACATGGCGATTCGCTTAGTCTGACGCCGTTTGCATCGCACAGTTCGATAGACATAGGGCGCACTGTGCCGTTCCCGCCGCCAGCGTCCGCCTGCCCGTCGCAGTTGCAGTAATGCACAACGGTCAATCTGGTCTGATTGCCCGGCAGCAGCACGGCGGTTATTTTGTAGCAGTCTACCACTTGACCGGTGAAACGCGATCTTACCCAAACCCGCACCGTGCCGGAACTAGTAAACCGAATGCTTCCATCACCGGCAACGACCGTATTCTGCGTATGGTCGCGAACGATAAAATAATCCTCCGCCTCGCCGCATAAATATAAGCACAGCGTTCCGTCCCTGCTGACGGTATGCATGATTTGGCAGCCGCATGGGATTTTGCCCGTTTTCTACCCGGCCGTACCGCTGCATTTTCCGCCGCCGGCCGTGCCGCCAAAGCAACCCGCACAGTCCTCCTCATAAGGACAGCCGCCGTCCGGACAGGTACCGGTATGCGTACCGGTTTGAGGATACGCAGATTCTTTTTCATAAACACATTCATAACACATTTTTTCTTTCTCCTTCTTTTGAATTTGTATTTTGCAAAGCCTCCGCCATATTGTGGATCAGCTGCGGCAGATATTTGACCGCCGGAGCCGTCTTTTTCCAGTAGTCCGGACTGTTGATTACGCCGCGCTGCAAAAGCGTGTCCAGATCCCGGTCAAGCTGCGTTTTCTCCGGCAGCGTATAGGTGCCGGCCGCATTCGGGATTCCCAGCACGGGTTTCGGGCAAATAGCCGTTTTTCCGTCCGCGGCGCGCACTTCAAAATGCAGATGCGCCCCGAACGAGTAACCGGTATTGCCCATCACGCCGAGCTTGTCTCCCGCGCGCACGGTCTGCCCGGCAGTCACGCTGCGCTCGGCAAGGTGGCAGTAATAGTGATACTGCCCCGCGTCTGTCCGAATGCAGACATAATTCCCCCACTGCCACGTAAGATTGCTCTTGTTCGTCACCATGCGGCTCTGTACCACCGTCCCGCCCTCGGCAGCGGTCACGTCCCATGACCCGATTCCCACCAGATCATATCCCGTATGGCTTTCCGTCCTGCCGTTCAAATTTCTTTGCCCGAACGGGGAGGTCACTTTCACTCGATTGGTTTGAAACGGAATGATCATCTTTCTTCCTCCTTTTCCGAATCCTCTTTTTCCGATGCAGACGTCTCGGGGCGGCTGCGCAGGACGTCCACCGCCTTTGTAATCACAGCCGGGATCGGTATCCCCATTAGACCTGCATTTTCAATGATGCTGATAGTTTCGTTCAGGATAAACGCGATCACCACCGCATCCCGGATATAATTTGAGCCCATTACGAGATCCAGCCGACAGGCGATCAAAACGATCAGCAGCGTAACGCCTTTTCGGCAAATTCCTTTCCAACCGGCTCTGCTCTCCAGCGCACCGGTTTCCGATTTGCCGCTTTTATGGAATACGCCGGCCACGACGAGACCCATGCAGTAATCCGCCGCCATAAACAAAAGCAATGTAATCAACGCGCTGTCCCAACCTCCAAACAAAGAGGCGATCCAGCCGCCGAAGACGCCGGCAGCAGCCGCAATCCCATCTTTTACATTCATTTTCTCACTTCCTATTCATTTTTCCGGGTCGCCCGGACACGCCTATATTACCGCATGCGAGCGTCAAAGTCCATTAAGAAACGGCTTGATTTTATATAGATTTGGCGCCGTCTATATAGGCAAAACGCCCCGCGCCCAAATGGGCGCGGGGCGGCAAACTGTCCGCAAACATACCAAAAACCAATATTTAAAATCAACGCCGCAGATCAACCTCCCGTCAGCCGTACTTAAATCCACTTTTGAAACTTGGTAGGGAACGTCGTCCCCCGACGTTCCGTGCAAGAACAGCTTCAGCGAAGAACGCCGGAACGTCGGGCGACGCGCCAAATGCGCTATGTCTGCTTTGCGGCGAAACATTCGCTGCAAATGACAATCTATTTGAGACTGTCTAAAAACTCCGTTTTTGGGAGAAAAAACCGCGTTCACTCACGTCTTCGCGCCGCTTACGCGGCACTCGCGCGGCCACAAGGTGTAAAAAAGCCGGCAAAGCCGGCTTTTTCAGGAAATCTTTATAGTGCTTTATTTGTGTGAATACTTTTTCGACAGACTAAATCTATTTAAACTCCCGTTTCGTCCGGACGCGGCCAGAGCGCGTCGAGTTCATCACGCGGAACACTGCGAAGCAACGCGCCAAGCTCCGGCGGCAAAAGCGCCGCTGCACAAGACGGATCGCTTAGCAGCGCAAGCTTCTGCACGCGCGACAACCGTTTGATCCGCCATTCAAGACTAGCGGCCGCACGGTGTGTCCCGGCCGCCCAGAGCGCCGCCGGTTCCTTTGGCCGACGCATTCGGGTATATTTTGCGCCCCGGTCTCCCATGAGATGTTCCGCAAACCGGCGGCGCGGATCCGAGGTGATCCCGGTATAGAGCGACCCATCCTCGCAGCGCAGAATATAGACATAAAACATACAAACTCCCCGCAGCAGCGCTCCTTTGGCAATCGAAAGGCAGCCCGCTTGCGAACACAAACTTCTTATCATGAATAGTATACTATAAATGCATAAAGATTTCCACACCTTCCGGAATAATCCAAAAATTCAAAGCGCTTCCATGCAAATCGTCCAAAAAAATACCGAAATACCGCTGCGAATTTTGTAAAACAGAATAAAGTTGAAAAATTTTATATTCGCCTGTTGACAAGACCGGCAAAGTGTGATACATTATTTTTAACAGGAAAGACTGTGACGAAGACGGTCTGAAAAATACGTTTTCAGAGAGCCGGCGGTTGCTGCGAGCCGGCAGCGAAATTTTTCAAAAGACCCATCCCTTCCGAGTCGGAGGTCCGAAAGCCGAAAGGTCAGTAGACACCCCCCGTGTTTGCCGCGTCAGTGCATAGAGACTGTTTGGTCTTGAAGAGGGGCAGCTTTGGCTGCAATTTGAGTGGTACCGCGAGTGTTTATCAGCACCCGTCTCAAAGTTTTTGAGGCGGGTGCTTTTTATTCCCCGCCGCCGGACGGTCGTCCGTATATTTTGTATTGAAAGGAAAGTTCAATCCAAATTTGAACGCGGTAAGAAACATGGCTGATTCAGCAAACAAACTGTATGAGGTCGCCCTGAGAATTCGGGAAATGCGGGAAATCGCCGGCTTTACGCCCGAAGAAATGGCACAGAAAACCGAAGTGCCCGTTTCCGCCTATCTGGAATACGAGGGCGGCAGCATCGACCTGCCATTTACGTTCATCCACAAATGCGCGCTTGCGTTCGGCGTGGAAATGACCGACCTGCTCGAAGGGCAGAGCGCGCATCTTTCCTCCTACGCCGTGACGCGCAAAGGCGGCGGACATTCCGCCGCAAAGGAACCGGGCATCGACATCCGCAACCTCGCACCCTTGTTTCGCAACAAGCTGGCCGAACCGTACTGGGTCCGGTACGAATATTCGGCCGATCAGCAGAACCGGCCAATCCATTTGACCAAGCACAGCGGGCAGGAATTCGACCTGATTCTAAACGGCAGCCTGAAAGTGCAGATCGGCTCTAACATCGAAGTGCTTCACGAGGGCGACAGCATCTATTACGACAGTGGCACGCCGCACGGCATGATCGCGGTAGACGGCGCCGACTGTCTTTTCCTCGCCGTCGTGGTCAACGGAGCACCAACCGAAGAAAAATACATCCGGGAAAGCGTGGCACTCGCCAATACGTCCGAAAAGCTAGTTTGTGAAAACTTTGTAAAAACAACGCTGGATGAAAACGGCGTACTTTCAAAAATTGATTTTGAAAACGAAGAAAAATTTAATTTTGCTTACGATGTAGTGGACGCGCTGGCCGACCGGGAACCGGAAAAACTCGCCATGCTCCACATCGACCGGGATAAAAACGAACGACGCTTGACGTTTAAGGACATGAAGCGCGCATCCGCGCAGTGTGCGAACTATTTCAAATCGCTCGGCATCCGGCGCGGCGACCGCGTCATGCTCGTGCTCAAACGCCATTATCAATTCTGGTTTGCGATTCTCGGCCTGCACAAGCTGGGCGCCGTTGCGATCCCCGCGACCAATCAGCTGCAGGAACATGATTTTGAATACCGCTTCAACTCTGCAGGCGTCAGCGCGATCCTCTGCACGGCCGACGGCGACACGGCGCATCAGGTGGATATGACCGCGCCTGCCTGTCCGACGCTGAAAACAAAGATTTTGGTCGGCGGCAGTCGGGAGGGCTGGCACTGCTTCGACGACAGCTACAAACTGTTCAGTTCGCATTTCGAACGCACGGAAGACACCCCCGCCGGCAGCGACCCGATGCTGATGTTCTTTACTTCGGGCACGACCGGCTACCCGAAAATCGCGGTGCACAGCTACAAATATGCGCTCGGCCACTTTATTACCGCGCGCTACTGGCACGGCGTGCACCCGGGCGGACTGCATTTCACCATCTCCGATACGGGCTGGGGCAAGGCGCTCTGGGGCAAGCTTTACGGACAGTGGATGTGCGAGGGCGCCGTTTTCACCTACGATTTCGACCGGTTTGACGCCGCCGACATCCTGCCGATGTTCGCGAAATATCAGATCACCACGTTCTGCGCGCCCCCCACCATGCTCCGCATGCTGATTAAAGAGGACATCTCGAAATATGACCTTTCCTCCATCCAACATATGACCACCGCGGGCGAAGCGCTCAATCCCGAGGTTTACAAACAGTTTGAAAAGGCGACCAGACTTCAGATCATGGAGGGCTTCGGCCAGACCGAAACCACGCTTTCGATCGGCAACCTGCTCGGCGCGCCGCATAAGCTCGGTTCAATGGGCAGACCCATCCCGCTCTACGACGTAGAACTCCTGAAACCGGATGGTACGCCTGCCGGTCTTGGAGAAAGCGGCGAGATCGTCATCAAAACGTCGGAAAAAGTCCCCTGCGGGCTCTTTCTCGGCTACTACAACGAGCCCGAACGCACGGCCGAGGTGTGGCACGACGGCTACTATCATACGGGAGACGTGGCGTGGCGCGACGAGGACGGATTTTACTGGTATGTCGGCCGCGCGGACGACGTAATCAAGTCCTCCGGCTACCGCATCGGGCCTTTTGAAATCGAAAGCGTCATCATGGAACTCCCCTACGTGCTCGAATGCGGCGTCTCGGCCGCCCCCGACGAAGTGCGCGGGCAGGTCGTCAAGGCGAGCATCGTTCTGACCAAGGGCACGCAGCCCACGGACGATCTCAAAAAAGAAATCCAAAACTACGTCAAAACGAAAACTGCGCCCTATAAATACCCGCGCATCGTCGTTTTCCGCGACGAACTGCCCAAAACCATCAGCGGAAAGATCCAGAGAAACAAGCTCTGATGCGCCCGCATGAACGGGAAATCCTGTCAAAACTAAAAAAACACTTGACAAGTCCAAGAGAGTGTGATATACTCCTACCAATACAAAAAGGCTGTGACGAAGAGGGAATGCGGCAAACGCGCATACAGAGAAACGGCGGTAGGTGCAAGCCGTGATGCGCGCCCGCGATTCTGTAACTTCCGAGCCGGGAGGAAGAAAAGCTATGCTGAGTAGACCCTCCCCGTGATTGCTGCGTGAAGGCATAGGAACTGTTTGGTTCCGATGAGTGGCGGCGAAAGCTGCAATTTGAGTGGTACCGCGGGTGTATTTTGAATCGCTCGTCTCAAGGGATTTGTCTTGGGACGGGCATTTTTGTTACCTTCCCCTGAAAATCCGCATTTTTCTACCGAAAGGACGGACAGGACATTGAATCAGATTACAGGACTTGACTACAAAATCCGAGAGATGGCGGCGCGCATCCGGGAACTGCGCGAAATCGAGGGATTTTCCCCGGAGCAAATGGCCGAAAAGACTGATGTGACGACTGAGGAATACCTTCTGTGCGAGAGCGGCGGCAGCGACCTCAATTTTGCTTTTATTTACCGCTGCGCGCTGGCGCTCGGCGTAGATGTCACCGACATCATCGAGGGCAGCAGCCCCAAGCTTCGCTCGTATACCGTGACCCGGAGCGGCGCGGGACAGCGCATCGAACAGGCGCACGGCATGGTATACTACAATCTCGCCGCTGCGTTTCAGAACCGCATTGCCGAGCCGCTCTATGTGGTGAGCGCCTATAATGAAGAGGCGCAGCGCCGGGACATTGAACTGACCACGCACGAGGGACAGGAATGCGACATCGTCGTGCGCGGGCAGCTTAAAGTGCAGGTCGGCGGGCACACCGAAGTCCTGCATGCGGGCGACAGCATCTATTACGACAGCGGCACGCCGCACGGCATGATCGCCGTCGGCGGCGAGGACTGCATATTCTACGCCATCGTCTTAAATCCCACGGGCGAACCGATCCCCGAACTTTCAGGCACGCGGACGGACGCCGTCCGCCGGACGCCCGCTCCGAGCGCCGACGAAGCGGACCGCATTTACAAACGGTTCACCGAAGTCAAGCTGAACGCCGACGGCACCCCCACGTCGATTCAGTTCAAAAACACCGAGCGCTTCAATTTCGCCTTCGACGTCGTAGACGCGATCGCGGACAAATCTCCGGAAAAGCTCGCCATGCTGCACATCGACCGGGAGAAAAACGAGCGCCGCTTTACCTTCAAGGATCTCAAACGTGCTTCGGCCAAATGCGCAAACTATTTCAAATCGCTCGGCATCAAACGCGGCGACCGCGTCATGCTTGTGCTCAAACGGCACTATCAGTTCTGGTTTGCGATCCTCGGTTTACATAAGCTCGGCGCCATCGTCATTCCGGCAACCAATCAGCTGCAGGCGCACGATTTTGAATACCGTTTCAAAGCCGCAGGCATCAGCGCAATTCTCTGCACGGCCGACGGCGATACCGCGCATCAGGCGGAACTCGGTGCGGCGGGTTATGACGGGCTGAAAGCGCGGATTCTCGTCGGGGGCAGCCGAGAGGGCTGGCGGAATTTTGACGAGGAGTACGATCTGTTCAGTTCCAAATTCGAGCGCGGGGAAGACACCGCCTGCGGCGATGATCTGATGCTGATGTTTTTCACCTCCGGCACCTCGGGCTATCCAAAGATCGCGGCGCACAATTTCAAATATCCGCTCGGCCACTTCCACACAGCGAAATACTGGCACTGCGTAGATCCGGACGGCCTGCACTTCACCATTTCGGACACCGGATGGGCCAAGGCGATGTGGGGCAAGCTCTACGGTCAATGGCTCTGCGAGGCGGCGACTTTCGTCTACGACTTCGACCGCTTCGACGCCGCCGATATCCTGCCGATGTTCGCAAAATATCACATCACCACGTTCTGCGCGCCCCCCACCATGCTCCGCATGCTAATTAAAGAAGATATTTCCAAATACGATTTTTCCTCGGTCAAGCACATGACTACGGCCGGCGAAGCGCTCAATCCCGAGGTTTACCGGCAGTTTGAAAAAGCGACCGGACTTCAGATCATGGAGGGCTTTGGCCAATCCGAAAGCACGCAAATCATTGGCAATTTGACCGGCGCGCCACATAAGATCGGTTCGATGGGCAAGCCTGCGCCGATCTACGACGTCAAGCTGATCGACGCCGAAGGCAAACCGGTCGGCATTGGCGAAACCGGCGAAATCGTCATCGACATTTCAAAGGAAATGCCCTGCGGTCTTTCGGTCGGTTACTATGGGGACGCGGAAAAAACCGCCGAAACCTGGCGGGACGGATTTTACCATACGGGCGACGTCGCCTGGATGGATGAAGACGGATTTTACTGGTACGTCGGCCGTGTAGACGACGTGATCAAATCCTCCGGCTACCGCATCGGGCCTTTCGAAATCGAGAGCGTCATCATGGAACTTCCCTACGTGCTCGAGTGCGGCGTTTCGGCCGCGCCCGACGAGGTGCGCGGACAAATCGTCAAAGCCAGCGTCGTGCTGACCAAGGGCACGCAGCCCTCGGATGAACTCAAGAAAGAAATTCAAAATTACGTCAAGGAGAAAACCGCTCCCTACAAATATCCGCGTATCGTGGTATTCCGCGACGAACTGCCAAAAACCACCAGCGGAAAGATCCAAAGAAACAAATTGTGACGCCGCGCCAGCAATCAAAGCGCGGCGCTTGGAGCCAACGTATGAATTACAAACGCGTCGTGCTGCTGGCCGGACATTACGGAAGCGGCAAAACCAATATTGCGGTGAACATCGCGCTCGAACTTCGGTCGCGTTTCGACCGGGTCGCGATCGCCGATCTCGACATCGTCAACCCCTATTTCCGCACAAAGGACAGTGAAGCAGAGCTAAAAGCCGCCGGGATTTTGCTCATCAGCTCAGCTTTTGCCGGGTCCAACGTGGACTTGCCCGCCCTGCCGCAGGAGGCCTATTCGATCACGGACGACCGCACGCTGCGCGCCGTCATGGATATCGGCGGCGACGACCGCGGCGCACTCGCGCTCGGACGCTATACGCCTTTTCTGCGTGCGGAGGACGACTATGAAATGCTGTTCGTTATCAACAAATACCGACCGCTGACCCGCGACCCGGAAAGCGCCGCGCAGATTCTGCATGAGGTGGAAACGGCCGGCGGGCTTCCCTTTACCGCGATCGTCAACAACTCAAACCTCGGTGAGGAAACCGCGCCCGAAGACGTGCTCGCTTCTCAGGCATACGCAGACGCCGTCACCGCGCTTACGGGACTGCCAGTTAAAATGACAACCGTAAAGGCGCCGCTCGTCCCCGCGCTTCGAGGGAAAATCGAAAACCTGTATCCGCTGACGCTACAGAAAAAAATCAAATAAGAAAATGCATATCCGGTAGGGAACGCCGTCCCCGGCGTTCCGCAGCGCGCCGCCCACGATAGGACGTCCGATCCGAAACACACGGCGGCAGTTTGAGTTTGAATATAAATTTATATTTAGAGTAGGAGAGAAAAGTATGGCAAAGCTGACTTTCAGGACAGATCTCTGCAAGGGCTGCGGACTCTGCGTGTCCGCATGTCCGAAAAAGCTGCTGATCCTGTCGCGCGACAAAATCAATCTAAAAGGGCACCATCCCGCGGAGATTACCGACGAGAGCCTGTGCATAGGCTGCGCGTTCTGCGCCACCATGTGCCCCGACTGCATCATAACCGTAGAAAGGTGAGTGAAAACAAATGGCTGAAAAAGTTTTGATGAAAGGCAATGAGGCGATCGCGGAGGCCGCGATTGGCGCAGGATGCCGCTTCTACTTCGGATATCCGATCACCCCGCAGACCGAGATCGCGGCCTACATGGCCAAACGGATGCCGAAAGTCGGCGGTACGTTTTTACAAGCCGAAAGCGAAATCGCCGCCATCAACATGGTGTACGGCGTTTCCGGAACGGGCAAGCGCGTCATGACATCCTCCTCCAGCCCCGGAATTTCGCTGAAAGGTGAAGGGCTTTCCTACATAGCCGGTGCAGATCTGCCTGCGCTGGTCGTCAACGTACAGAGAGGCGGACCGGGGCTCGGCGGCATCCAGCCCTCGCAGTCCGATTACTTTCAAGCGACAAAAGGCGCCGCACACGGCGATTTCCGCATGATCGTGCTTGCGCCGAGCAGCGTGCAGGAAATGGCGGATATGACGGTCAAAGGCTTTGATCTGGCCGACAAGTACCGCATGACCGCGATGCTGCTGGCCGACGGCACCATGGGACAGATGATGGAACCGGTCTCGCTCGAAATCAAGGGCGAACCGCCGGTAGAAAAGCCCTGGGCAGTCACCGGCACGAAAATGCAGCGGAAGCACAATATCATAAACTCCCTGTATCTCTCCCCCGAAAAGCTGGAGCAGGTCAACTTTGAGCGGTACGAACGCTACAAAACTGTAGAAGCCAACGAAACGATGTACGAATCCTATCAGATGGAGGATGCAGAGATCTGCATCGTGGCGTTCGGCATCGCGGCGCGCGTTTCCAAAAACGCCATCACCGAGGCGAGAAAGCAGGGCATCCGCGCTGGAATGATCCGCCCGATCACGCTCTGGCCGTTCCCGAAAAAGCCGATTGAAGAAGCGGCCGATCGCGTCAAAGCGTTCATTTCGGTCGAACTCTCGATGGGACAGATGATCGAAGACGTCGAACTGGCCTGCCGTTGCAAAAGACCCGTCTATCTGTGCAACCGCACGGGCGGTATGATCCCGACACCAGAAATGGTACTCGAAAAGATAAAAACGATCCATGAAAACGGAGGTGCGAACTGATGGTCGTATTTGACAGACCCCATGCGCTGGCGGACGTTCCGCTGCATTATTGTCCGGGCTGCACGCACGGCATCGTGCACCGTTTGGTCGCCGAGGTCATTGACGAACTCGGCATTGAGGGCCGCGCAATCGGCGTCGCGCCGGTCGGCTGCGCCGTCATGGCCTATGATTACTTCAACTGCGACATGGTCGAGGCCGCGCACGGACGCGCGCCCGCCGTTGCAACCGGCATTAAGCGCGCCGACCCGGAAAACCACGTCGTATTCACCTATCAGGGCGACGGCGATCTGGCCTCGATCGGTATGGCCGAGACCGTACATTCCGCCGCGCGCAACGAAAACATCACCATTATCTTCATCAACAACGCGATTTACGGCATGACCGGCGGCCAGATGGCGCCGACCTCTCTGCCCGGCCAGGTGACGCAAACCTCGCCCTATGGACGTGACGTCACGCTCTGCGGCTACCCGGTCAAGATCTGCGAAATGCTCGCCCAGCTTGAGGGACCGGAGTATCTGGAGCGCGTTGCGGTCAACAACGTCAAAAATGTAAAAAACGCGAAAAGAGCGATCAAAAAAGCGTTTGAGAACCAGCTTGCCGGCCGCGGCTTTTCGCTGGTCGAGGTCATTTCCAGCTGCCCGACCAACTGGGGCATGACGCCGGAGGCCGCGCTGAAATGGATTGACGAAAAAATGATCCCCTACTACCCGCTCGGCGTGTACAAAGACCGCGCCGCGAGCAATGGGGAAACTGAGGAGGCAGCGCTATGACGACAAATATTTTGATCGCAGGCTTCGGCGGCCAGGGCATCCTCTTTGCCGGAAAATTTCTCGCTTATAAAGGGCTGATGGATGAAAAACAGGTCAGTTGGCTGCCCTCCTACGGCCCTGAAATGCGCGGCGGCACGGCAAGCTGCAGCGTAATTCTCAGCGACGAGCCGGTTGGTTCTCCGATCGTGTCCTATCCGGACATTCTAATCGCGATGAATCTTCCCTCGCTCGACAAATACGAGCCCACTGTGCGCCCCGGCGGAACCATTTTTATAGATTCCACCCTGATCGAACGCAAAGCGGCGCGCAGCGACGTGACCGTGCACTATATTCCCGCAACGGCGCTCGCCTCGGAAAACAATATGCCCACGCTTGCGAATATGATCATCATGGGCAAGTTGCTCGCCGAAATGAACCAGTTTGAAGGCGAAAGTGTCGACCGGGCGCTGGCCAAGGTCATTTCCGCAAGGCACAAGGACATGCTCACAATCAACAAAACGGCGATGGAAATTGGTTCCAAAGCCTAAATTTTAATCCAGTAAGGAGATTTGACGATGAAAAAGGTATGCATTTCAGACAGGACGCTGACGGAAACAAACCGGGCGGTGCAAAATCCGCTCAGCTTCAAGGAAAAAATTGAGATTGCCCGACTGCTAAGCAATCTGCACGTCGATGCGATCGAACTTCCGCCGCTAAAAAATGTCCGTACCGATACCCTATTCGTCCGTACAATTTCCTCGTTTGTCAAGGACAGCGCGCTCTCACTTTCGGCCGGCATGACAGAGCAGTCGGTACAAGAGGCGGCGGACGCGCTCAGCGGCGCCGCACACGGACGTCTCCGCATAGAGCTTCCGCTGTCGCCTGTGCAGATGGAGTATAAGTGCCACCTGAAAGCGCCGGGCGTCGCCGAGCTTGCCGAAACCCTGACACGCGCGGCGGCGGCGCGCTGCGAAGACGTGGAATTCTGCGCCGTGGACTGCACAAGAGCCGAAAAAGAATTTCTCTGCGGAGTGCTCGCCGCGGTCGTGCGCGCAGGCGCCAAAACGGTGACGCTCTGCGACAACGACGCAACTATGCTGCCTGAGGAATTCGGCGCGTTCGTCCGCGAAACGCTTGCAGCCGTCCCCGAACTCGCAGAGGTCACCGTCGGCGTCCTCTGCGATAATAAATACGGCTTGGCGCTCGCCTCCGCCGTCGCATCGCTGCCCGCCGGCGTCACATTGGTCAAGACCGCCGTTTCAGCCCCCCAATTGCTCGCATTTAACGATTGGGTAAACCTGCTTCGCAGCTGCGCGCAGAAATTGGACGTCTGCACAACGGTCAATATGGCCGAAGCGGGCCGTCTGTCTGCGCAGATTTCGCGCATTGCGGACGAGCGCGCGGCGGACCAGAAAAAATCCGCGATTCCCGCGCTTGCAGCAGCCGCCGGCAGCGAAATCAGCCTGACAAAAAACGACGATCTCCCCGCCATTGCCGCCGCAATCAAAAAACTTGGCTACGATCTCTCCGAGGAGGACACCGCGAAGGTGTACGAGGCTTTCTGCCGCGTCGCCGTCAAAAAGAACGTGACGCTCAAAGAACTCGAAGCCATCATCGCAAGCGCCGCGTTCCAGGTTCCACCGGCCTATCGCCTGGTCAGCTATGTCATCAACAACGGCAACCTGATTGGCGCGACCGCATATATCAAGCTGGAAAAGGACGGCAAGGAATACGAGGGGCTCTCAGCAGGCGACGGCCCGATTGACGCGGCGCTGCTCGCCATCGAACAAATCATCGGCCACCACTATGAACTCGACGATTTTCAGATTCAAACGGTTACGGAAGGACGCGAGGCGATGGGCAGCGCGCTCGTGCGCCTGCGTTCGGGCGGCAAGCTCTATTCGGGCAACGGCATCTCAACTGACATTATCGGTTCCAGCATCCGCGCTTATATGAACGCGCTCAATAAAATCAAATACGAGGAGTCTCAGGTATGAAACTGTCATTTTCCACAAAAGGCTGGCACGGTTATTCCTGGAATGACTTCTGCGCGGCTGCAAAATCTATGCATTTTTCGGGGATTGAACTACACAACATCGGCGGCGCGTTCTTCGGCGACCGGAGCAGCCCGTTCCACGCGCATGCTGCGGCGGCAACCGTGCGGAGCCTGTATGAAATGCAGCTTTCCATCCCCTGCATCGACACGATCGAAAACCCTGCCGACCCGACGCGCACGGCCTCATTCTTAAAAGAAATCTCCGATTGTATCGAAATCGCGGCCAATCTGCGTATTCCCTATGTGCGTATGCGCGCACTTCCCTGCGCAACGCTTGCGGAGCCTGAAACGCATATCGCAGAACTGATCCGCCAAGTGCTTCCGGCAGCGGAAGCGGCCGGCATAACCATCCTGGTCGAAACCGCAGGCATTTTCAAGGACACAAAAACGCTCTGCACGCTCCTTGACAGCTTTGCCTGCGACAATCTCGCCGCGCTCTGGGATATGTACGCCACCTGCTTTGAAACAGGCGAA
Organism: uncultured Eubacteriales bacterium; assembly: GCA_958352145.1. Taxonomy (GTDB): domain Bacteria; phylum Bacillota; class Clostridia; order Oscillospirales; family CAG-272; genus UMGS902. Next base: position 4,358 of record CATWNM010000039.1, on the reverse strand, counting down.
ACGCCGGAGGAAACCATCCGCAATCTCGGCGCATACGTCCGACACGTCCACATCCGGGACGCGCGGAAAGAGGACGGCGGAGCCGTCCCCTGCCTGATCGGCGAAGGGCATTTGCCGACCGGTGATTTGATGCTCGCCCTGCGCTCGGTCAATTACGACGGCTTCATTTCGCTGGTCTGGGATCCGGCATGGATGCCAGAACTGGACGATATGGAAATCATTTTTTCCCACTTCGTCAATTTTATGGACAAATACGCGGACACGGCGCGGGCGGAGCGTACTTTATATGCAAATAAACTGCACACCGGAAAATATGTTTGGAAGAAGGATCTGCTGATCGATTTGACTTTCCCGAAAGTACTCGACCGCATCGTAGAGGAATTTCCGGATCAGTACGCATTTAAATATACAACCCTCGATTATACGCGCACCTATTCGCAGTTTCGCTGCGATGTGGACAACTGCGCCCGCGCGCTGATCGACATGGGTGTGCACGCTGGCAGCAAAGTGGCTGTATGGCTGACCAATCTGCCGCAGTGGTATATCGCGTTCTGGGCGGCAACCAAGATCGGCGCGATCTTGGTCACGGTCAACACCGCCTACAAAGTGCACGAGGCGGAATATCTACTCCGCCAGTCGGACACGCATACCCTGATTATGATCGACAGTTGGCGGGACTCCAATTATGCGGAAATTATCGCCGAACTCTGTCCGGAATTGATGGATCTGCGTCCCGGCGAGCGTCTGCACGCAAAGCGGCTGCCCTTTTTGCGCAACGTCGTCACCGTCGGCTTTGAAATGCCGGGATGTATGACCTGGGAGGCGGCTATGGCGCGGGCGGAAAACACGCCGCTCGAGGAAGTGTACCGCATGGCGGCAAAAGTCATGCCGGAGGATGTCTGCAACATGCAGTATACCTCGGGCACGACCGGTTTTCCCAAAGGGGTTATGCTCACGCACTACAATGTCGTCAACAACGGAAAATGCATCGGAGACCGAATGGATCTCTCCACCGCCGACCGCATGATGGTACAGGTGCCGATGTTCCATTGTTTCGGCATGGTGCTCTCAATGACGGCGACGATGACGCACGGCGGCACGCTGCTGCCCCTGCCCTATTTTTCACCGCAGTCGGCGCTCGACTGCATCCACCGCGAGCATATCACCTGCTTTAACGGCGTGCCGACCATGTTTATCGCCATGTTCAACCATCCGGACTATAAGAAAACCGATTTTTCATCCATGCGCACCGGCATTATGGCGGGCGCGAACTGCCCCGCCGACCTCATGCGCCGCGCGGCGCAGCCGGATGAAATGAATATGCGCGGGATCGTCAGCGTATACGGACAAACCGAGGCCTCTCCCGGCTGTACGATGACAGAACTGGACGATCCGCTAGACATGCGCTGTGAAACCGTCGGTTACGCTTTCCCGCACATTGAATGCAAAGTGATCGATCCGGAAACCGGCCTTGACGTTCCGGACGGTACGAATGGAGAATTTGTGGCCCGCGGCTACAATATTATGAAAGGCTATTACAAAATGCCGGGTGCGACGGCAGCCGCCATCGACAAAGACGGCTGGCTGCACTCGGGCGATCTTGCCTGCCGCGCGCCCGACGGCACATATCGGATCACCGGACGGCTCAAGGATATGATTATTCGAGGCGGCGAAAATATTTATCCCAAGGAAATTGAAGAATTCCTTTACACGCATCCAAAAGTGCGGGACGTACAAGTCATCGGCGTGCCGGATAAACGGTACGGCGAAGAGATCATGGCCTGCATCATTCTAAAAGAAGGCCAGACCGCGACGCCCGAGGAAATCAAGGAATTTGTTGCGGCGCACATGGCCCGGCACAAAGTGCCGCGCTATATCGAATTTGTCCATGAGTTCCCAATGAACGCGGCCGGAAAAATCCTCAAATACAAAATGCGCGAGGAAGCGGCTGCGCGTCTTGGACTCAACGCCTGAGAGAAACAACGATGAAAACCTATACGATTATCGACGCACACTGCCATATCTATCCTGAAAAGATCGCGGCCAAAGCGGTTGCGGGAACCGATCGGTTTTATGAACTCAGCCAGGGTTCCGCTTATGGCGGAACCACGGCTGAATTGCTGAAAATCAAAGAAGCCGCCCATATATCCCGCTTTATTGTACAGTCGGTGGCCACGACCCCGCATCAGGTAGCCAGCATCAATACGTTTATCGCCGGCGAGGTACAAAAAAGCGGCGGCATTTTCATCGGCCTCGGCACGCTGCATCCGGACAGTACGGACATCGAAAAAGATGTGGATCATCTGATCGGACTCGGACTGCGCGGCGTCAAGCTGCACCCGGATATCCAGCGTTTTGCGGTAGACGACCCCAAGTGCATGCAAATCTATGAATGCTGCCGCGCCCGGCTCCCGATCCTGATGCACACCGGGGACAAGCGCTATGATTTTTCCAATCCGGACCGCGTAGCGCGCGTACTGCGCGCATTTCCGGATCTGACGGTCATCGGCGCGCACCTCGGCGGATGGTCGGTATGGGAGGAATCCTCCCGCAAACTATCCGGATTTGACAATCTGTATGTAGATACATCCTCGACGATTGGCTTTATCGGCGCCACACTGGCCGAAACCTATATCCGGCGTTTTGATGTGAATAAAATCCTATTCGGCACCGACTACCCGATGTGGTCGCCGAAAGATGAGATCTCCGCCCTGCTTGCCATGAATTTTTCCGAAGCGGAATATGAAAAAATCTTTCATCAAAATGCCGAAAAGCTGTATGCGCTTTGAAACAGGAGTTCTCTCACAGACAAACTGCGCCCGATAAATGCGACACATCGCGGATGATATGGATGCTTTAAAAAATCAGAGCGGATCTCATGCATGAGATCCGCTCTGATTTTTAATCGAATTGCTTATTTTGTAATAGTGGCCGTGCTGGTCGCGCCGTCCCAATTTACGGTCGCGCCAAGCGCCTCCGCAACGAAGCGTACCGGCAGATAGGTTCTCGAATTCTCGATGAATGCGGGCGCGTCGAGCGGCTTCTCCTCTCCGTTGACGATCGCCGTCGTCGCACCGATCGTGATCTTGATCTCGGTCGTACCGCTCGTGAGCGTCGCCGTGCTGGTCGCGCCGTCCCAAGCTACAGTCGCGCCGAGACTCTCTGCGACGAAACGCACGGGCAGCATCGTGCGGCTCTGGCGTATGATCGGCGCCGCGTCAAGCGCTTTCGCTACACCGTTGACATAGCCGTTCATATCCCCGATCGTCATTTTGATTTCTGTACCGGCGGATGCGCCGTATGTTTGTACTGTGCCGCCAATGTTGACAATCTCAAACGTCTCCTGCGCAGCCTCGCTGAGGATCGCAGTCGCGCCCGCTTCCAATACAACCTTGTAATGATAATCATTCCCCGGCTTTGTCATAAGCACGCAGCTGTCGGTGACCACAAAGGTCACGCCCGCGCCGATCGAAATCGTATTCTGCGCGTTTTCCTGGAACACAATAATATCGTCAAGAACAAGATCGCTGAGCAGCGTCAATGTGGCTCCACTGGCCATTTTAAATACGCCCGCGGCGGGATTTTCCGCCGGTTCCGGATTCTTGTAATCTTTCCCGTTGTAATTGCCCGTGATCGTCACCGGACCGCCGAGATTCAGCGTGTAGCTTCCGCCAAAATAGGCCTTCTGGCAGGCGACAACCGTTCCGCCGTTCGGAATTATTCCAACGACGCCGGTGCCGTTTGCATCAAAGCTCTTTTTCGGCGTGGCATCCGACAAACCGTCATTGGCGTTGTCGCCGTTAAAACCGAGATAGGCAACCGTATCCTCAGCAAATACGGAAAGGCCGAGCGCACCGGCAAGCAGCAAAGCTGACAACAATAAACCAACAAATTTCCTAAACATAAAAATTCCTCCTATTTTTTTGTGCAAATTGCATTATTTACATTATCATTATAGCATAAAAGCAGTCAATGTCAATCAAAATTAGATGCTAATTTTTACAGTAAGATTTACCTTTTCGTACAAAATTGAAACATATAATGCAGAATCTGCATCTATAGAAAAAAGCGGAAACCAGCGTCTGCCAGAGTGCCCCCGTCTTGCACAGCCGCCGCGCTGTCAAAAGCATAACCGCAGTATGCAAAGCGGCAAATCAAGGCAAACGCACGGGAAACCGCAGGGCGAAACAAATAAAATACGGGAGCCAGCCTCAAACGGAACCGGCTCCCCTCGCTTCAGTTTATTTATTTGGTAATAGTGGCCGTGCTGGTCGCGCCGTCCCAGGCGACGGTCGCGCCAAGTGCCTCCGCAACGAAGCGTACCGGCAGATAGGTTCTCGAATTCTCGATGAATGCGG
>CATWNM010000038.1 GCA_958352145.1 uncultured Eubacteriales bacterium | reverse complement strand
CGCTGTCGCGGTGCAGTTCAACCACTCTCAGCAAATTGAAGTAGAAGACCGCCTGGTTGCTGTCGAACATTTTGATCCGGTTCGTATCCCATGTGCTGGTGGGCATCGCTTTGCTCTCTTGGGAATTCCATTGATAGTTGTAGACGTGGCCGGTGTCATACACGAGGTCGGTAAACGCATCGTACAGGTTGATGACACGCTCGCTGTAGAACGACAGTTCGATCAGTCCCTGATCGTTGATAGTGCAGATCTTTTCCCCGGCGCCTGCCAGAATGGCGAGCATCGGGTCGTGCCAGGTCAAAAGGCCGTAAACGTCGTTTTCATTATAAATGCCGTCCTGATTGGCGTCCTCGCCGACCTGACGCACAAGGGCGCCGAACGTCTCCAGCGTCCAGTTGTTGTCTCTGACCAGTTGGTAGGGGTCGTCCAACTCATATGCTTTGAGCATATCCTTGTTAAAGATCATGGCGTGTGTGGTTACGTTATCCACGATGCTGATATCGCCGGTCGTGTAGTACATCTTTCCGTTGATCGCAAGGTCCGCGTTGGCTTTCTGATCCCAGTAATCCTTGCTCAGGTCCAGATGCGGGATGTCGTTGAGGTCGTGGATATAACCGCTGTAAGCGAGCGTGGCCACGTCGTAAGTACCGATCATCGCCGCGTCGTAATTGGTTTCGCCGGCCATGTAGTCGCGGTAGATTCTGGAATATCCGTCGCCGCTTCCGTTAGAAGAATTGAAGCGGATGATATCCTCGTTCAGGATATCGATGTTGTATTTGTCCTTGATGTACATATTGCGGCGGTAAATGGCCGTTTCGACCGCAGTTCCGCCTTCGCCGTCCGACTGGAAATCGTTGCGGGTAAAGTTTCCGCTGACCAGAATGTTAAAATCCCCGGAGATATCGCCGATTTCCTCAGGCGAGGGAAGATCCGGCGTATCTTCTTCCACGGTGGGCTCGGTAACGTCCGGTACGGAGCCGCTCGTCTCATGCGGATCGGTGTTTCCGCCGCATGCCGCAAACAGCGGGCAGAGCACAAGGCATACGAGCAGTAAGGCAAGCGCTTTTTTCATAATCTTGTTCTCCTCCATAATCGTTTATTTGCATTTGATCGCAATATATGTCTGTATACGGCCGCAGGGTGTTTTGAGCCGGCGGTTGTATGAACATATCGGTGTAACTTTGGCGCCCCGCTGCAGTTGTAGAATCAATGGACCCTTCATTATCTCCAAATATTATTAGTATATTGTACATCCCGCGTATACCCGCTTTCGATACGAAAACGTGCGCTTCGAAATGGACGGAGAAACATTCGGACATACGTGGTTTATATAATCTGACATCGAGGAAACAAATCTAGCGGCATGCCATGCGTATTTTTCACTGCGGGCGCTGTCTGAAAGCTAAGACGGCAATTTCTGTGCGCTTTTCGGCTTTTGCTGGCGGGATCAGTTTCCTAAACGCGTGAAAAACGTGTTGATTTCTTTGATTTTTGTTTCGGCGGAATTACGGTAGGTTTCGTAGATGGACGAGATGGATTGACGATTCCGGAACAGACCTGCCAGTTGCTCTTTATAGGTGCCTATGTTGTAGTAGATACCGACGTCAAAGACGCGGGTCGAAAAAATGATGTCCAGCATATCGACGCTTTCTTCGTCGCGCGTATACTGGCCGACCAGCGTCTGGTCATAGTAAGCGGGCGTGAGCAGTTTTTTGCCCTGATAGGAAAGCTCCTCCAGAATGATGCCCGTGCGCTCAAAATTCTTCGACATTTCGGGCACACACACAAATCCGCAGTGGAATGCGCTGACCATGTGGCCGTAGTCCGCCTGCTGCACGTCGTACTTCGGGTAGGGCAGGATTCCAAAATCGGTTTCGCTGTCGCGGTGTTTTGCGACCGCGGTCAAAAGATTAAAATGGAAGAGCGCCTGATCGCTGTCGAACATTTTTTGCCGGGTAGGGTTCCATGTGCTGTTTTTGCTGTTTGTGCCGTTGATATAATCATACTGATAGTTGAACACATGGCTGTTGTCGTAAACCAGCGCGGTGAACATGTCGTACAGATTGACCACACGCTCGTTGTAGAACGTGAGTTCTATCTGGTTCTGCGCGTTGATCGAGCAGATCTTTTCTCCGGCGCTCGCTAGTACGGCAAGACATCCGTCGTTCCAGGTCAAAAGGCCATAAATGTCGTTGGAATCGCGCACGCCGTCTTGATTTGCATCCTCGCCGACCGAGCGGACCAACGCGGAAAAGGTCTCCCAAGTCCAGTTGCCGCTGCGGACCAACGTATAAGGATCATCTAGTTCATAGGCTTTGATCATCTCTTTGTTGAAGAGCAGGACGTGGGTGAGCATGTTGTCAATTACCGTAATGTCGCCGGTTGTATAGTACAGCTTTCCATTGATCGTTAGATCTTGATTTGCCTTTTGATCCCAGTAATCCTTTTGCAGATTCAGATAGGGAATATTGCCAAGGTCATAAAGATAGCCGTTGTAGGCCAAAGTGGAAACGTCATAGGTGCCTACGATCGCCGCGTCGTAGTTGTAGGTGCCGGACATGTAGTCCGTGTAGATCGTGTTGTAGCCGACGCCGCTTCCGTTGGCCGAATTGAATTTTATGACGTCGTGATTGACGATATCGACATTATAGGTTTCTTTCATATATGCGTTGCGGCGGTAGATCGCGGACTCAGTCGGCGTTCCGTTGTCGCTTTCCGCCTGAAAGTCGTTCCATGCGTAGTTCCCGCTGACGAGGATGTTGAACTCGCCGGAAATGTCGCTCATTTCTTCTGCGGAGGGCAGATCGGGGCGGTCTTCGACCGTGGAAGCGATGTCCTCGCTCGTTTCGGGAATATCGGTCCCGGCGGGGTCGTTCTGACCGCCGCAGGATGCGAAACCCGGGCAGAAGGTCAGACAGACAAGCAGAATGACAAGTGCTTTTTTCATGGTTCCATTTCCTCCTGTAATCTTTAGTACATAATGTAATCGCACGCAGACCGTGCGCTGCCGTCCGTGTTTTCGGGCGGCGGCGCGGACTGTATGAAATTTCAATGTATAAAGCGGATTTTGCATCCGAAGAGTACAGGGAGAAACGGGCGTATGCGCCTGCTAGTTGATGCGCTTGAAAAGCTTAGGACTTTTGTTCAAATTTTTTTTTGGAAAGCGCGATGTATTTTTCAAACAAAGCGATCTCTTTTGGATCGTACGGACGAAAATTCGGACGAAAGAGGTCGTGTTGCCATTTTGTAAAGTCCAGATTCGTCTGCGTGCCGTTATAGTAGCGTGTCCAGTTGGCTTCCCATGGTTCGTAGGTCTGGCTCTTTCCGGCGACAAAGCCCCAGTTGTAGCATCCGATATGCTCCAGCCAGAATACGGGCAGGTGCGTCTGCACCGTGTTGCCCTGAATTCGATGCAGCCACTCGGTGTTGAGCAGCGGACGACCGAAGCTGCGGAGATAGTCGATGATCTGTATCGAAAAGTCAAAACGGCCGTAGTCGTGATAGCTGATTACGTCGGAAAGCTCGATCGCGCGCCGCTCCTGGGGTTTGAGCGGATCGTCCTTTGTGGGATTGACTGTCCATGCGCAGGCGGTCAGCGGCTGTATGGGGTCCACGGAGCGCGCAGCTTCGAAAAACGCTTCCATCGCGGGGACGCTGAGCATTCCCCGGCGTCCGTTTCCGATCTCGTTGAAAAGATCCCAAACGTCGATGCGGGGGTCTTTTGCATAGGTACCGACGATGTCGCGCACCATTTCGCAGAAAGCTGCGCAAAGCTCAGGTTCGTCCAAAATGCTGTAGCCGGGGTCGGTTCTTACGGCATGCGGAGATTTGGCCATGCCGCCGTGATAGCCCATGTCTACCTGCTGCGGACCGAAGTGCGGCGCGACGTATAGATCTTTTGGAACCGTGCAGTCGTTGCCGAAGACGATCATCACGCCGATTTTGTTTTTCGCGCAGATGCCGATAAATTCCTCCAGCCGTGCCATAAAGCCGTCGTGCTGGTAATACCAGCACTCGAACGGCAGTACCACGCGCACCGAGTTGAAACCGTGTTCGGCCGCCATCTTCAGTTCCGCTTCAAAGACGGGGACTTTCTGGTCATGCTCGAATTCCTGCCACATTTCCATTCGGTTGACGCAGTTTGCAGCCGTATAGTTAAAGCCGCAGATCCAGGGGCGGCTGTTGTACCAGTCAAGAGCTTCCTCTTTTGTCCATTGTCGATTCATAGTAAGTTCCTTTCGTAATTATACACAAAAAAATTGGATTGATCAAGTTTAAAATGTTAAAAGTGCGCTACTTCCGTTTTGTACTGCTTCCGCTTCTTGGATCAGCGGCCGGTAATATTGCTCGCGCATCCGGACCGGATCGTCCATAAACGGGATGAAGAACGGCGTCGTACCAAAATAACCGCTGTTTCTTCGAGTCATCTCGCGCCGCCATCCGGCAAGCGTGCGGTCGAGCAGCGCCGCGGCCTCTTCTTTTTTGCCCATGCGGATATCGCCGAGCGCCTGATAGACCGGAAGCATCGGCAAATGCATGTTGGAAAAGAAGTCGACGTAAAGCGTATTAAAATAATTGTAGAGTTCAAACGCTTCGCCGGTGCGGCCCAGCTTTTCAAGCAACAGCGCTTCCTGGTATTTTGCGGGAACGAGCGGGCATTCGTGCCACAATCCCGCGCCGAGATTTTCAGGCAGAACCTGCGCCGTCCGGAACGCTTCGATCGCTTCTTCGTATTTTCCTGTAGCCTTCAGGTTCATCCCCTTGCCATACCATGCGTTGATGTACTGCATGGCGACCGCCGTTTCGCCGCCCTCGCAGGGAACGAAGCTGTGGCCGCTGAGCACGGCCAGCGCGTCGTCATACTGCCCGGCGCGGTTGCAGGCGCAGGCCCATTCGGTCGCGATGTCGTCTCGGACGGTTTTCAGGTCGGGAACCATGGATTTGATTCTTTCTGCGGCAGCTTTGGGGTCGGCGCCTGTGTGATTTAGGAGATAAGCGATCTCGTACACAATTTCTTCCATATCCGGGCAAAGCGTGTGCGCTTCGTCAAGCAGCGCCATCGCTTCTTCCAAATTGCCCTTTCTATATTCGCACAGCGCGAGCGCACGTTTGGCCTCAAAGCTGTCGCAGTCTCTCCAAAGCCGCTCTGCTTCGGCATAGCGGCGGTCGGCGTAGTGGTAGCAGCCGAGCAGGTATTTTTCTCCGTTTGCTTCTAATATCTTCGCTTCCGCGGGGCGGGAGGGGAATGTGCGGTGGAAAGGAGACGCTTTGGATTTGTCCCCGAGCAAAAGCGCAATCGCGGGCGCTACGTCACCGGTGTATTCGGGCAGCGCCGAAAGGAGCGCGCCGGCCTCTTTTGCATAACCGGCATCCTGCAGGTCGCCGGCAAGGTCCAGGCAGGTCTGGGACATATTGGAATGCAGCTTTTCAAAAAACTGTGCCATCGTGCTTTCGCCGATGACCACAAGGAAGTATCTCGCCAGATGATTGAGCGGATCGCGCACAAGTTCCGCTTTCAGCGCGCGCGCGGCTGCGGCTTTGTCGCCGAGCTTATAGCTTGCCGCCGCGCTGAGCGCGATGGCGGTCAAATTCTGCGCGTTGTGTTCAATCGCCGTATCGGCGCAGTACTTTGCCGCTGCAAAATCACCCCGTTTGCCGTCGAGCATGGCAGCGCGTGTCATTGCGGCCGAGACCGCGTCTTCATTCCATGCGGCTCTGCGGAACGCGTCATAGGCCGCTTTGTCCTCTCCGAGTCCCGTCAGCGCGAGCCCGAGCAGATAATTCGTCTTTCCGCTTTCATGATTGATATTGTAGGTGTTCAGTTCCGCTGCGGCGCGCGCGAGCAGTTCCTTTGCTTTTTGGTATTCGTGCCGGTTGAGGCAGATCTCGCCCAGCGCGCGGAGCGCAGGCGTAAAGGTGGGTTCAAGTTCGATGGCGCGCTTGAAATATTCCGCCGGGTCGGCGCTCGGATCCCGGTACTGCACAAGGTGGAGTCCGGCGAGGTAGGCTTTTTCCGCCGTGTTGATCTCATTAGGATAGGGCACCTCGCAAAAGAGCGGGGGCAGCGGTTTTTGCTCGCGCACAACCTGCTCGTAATGCAGAAAATCACCGAGCGTGATGGTATAAGCGTTGTCGTCGAACGCGGGAATATCGAACGCGAGCACCTTGCCGGGAACCAGATCGCAGACCGTCGAAAATACGGTTTTTCCGCCCGATACAAGCGTGACGCGCACGTCTTTTTTCGCCGCGGTGGCCTGAATGCGCAGAGCGCCGCTTTCCACATGGACCGCCGCGTCGAAATTGGCAAAGGTGGGAACGCCGAGCGCGCCGATCGGGAACCAAGACTGCTTGAAGCATTTGGTTTCGTAGGGCTCAAGCCACGCGCAGTCGGGTTGGTTGTTGGTATAGGAGCCCGCCATGAGTTCGGCGTAAGCGCCGTCCGTGTCGGTCAGCGCGCGCTCCCAGGAGCGGGAAAGCTGATTGTACGCCCAGGTGAACATTTTTTTACCGGTGGCGACATGGTGGTCGCCGATATGTACGACGCCGCATTTCTTTCCGTTGTCGTAACCGCCGAAATAGTCGTAGTCGGACGCCGCGCAGAAATAGGAGGTGGAGAATTTCGTATTGAAATGCTTGCGGATATCCACGCCGGCCGGATCGAACGTGAAGCCATTGAAATGGCCGCGCGCAATGGGGAAAGATGTGTACGAGCGGCGGTAGTGAAAGCATACGTTGTCTACATCTGCGGGGAAGAAAATTTCATAGTCCGGATTGACCGGAACCGCTGTGTTTTCCCACCAGAGGAACGGGCGGCGCATGGGTGTGCGGTTGGAAACCTTCATGCGGGTCTCGAAAATGCTGCGTTCGTCGGCAAGATAAATGCCGACCATTCCTTTCATGCGGTCGATGGGATCGTGCTCTGAGAGCCAGACGGTTACGCCGTCTTCTTCCGTTACGATCTCATAGTCCACGGGCATGAAGGTGGACGGACGGTGATGATAGGGCCAGTTGAATTCCACGCCGCCCGAGATCCAGGAGCCGAGCGCGCCGATCAGCGCGGGCTTGATGACATGCTGGCGGTAGAAAAAGTCATAACCGGTGGTTTTGTCCACGGCGGTAAAGATCCGGCCGCCAAGCTCGGGTAGGATGGTCAGTTCTAGGTAGTCGTTTTCAAGCGTGATGGCTTCGTAGGTCTTGTCAAATTTTTCCTTGCCAGGCGTTTTGATGACCACCGCGTTCGGATAGGGATTGCCGGAAAAACGCTGATGTACGCGGTTTTCGGCAAACATCGGAAGCTTTTCTGCAGCCGCTTCCGGATAGGTTGGAATGACTAGCTTTTTTACGGTCGCTGTCGTTTTGCTCATGATTGGATTGATTCTCCTTATAAACTGTAAAGCACAGTATTTTTTCTACCATTATTGTAGCATGCTTTTTCCGGGTAGAAAATACAAAACGGCGTGTAAAAAATCCGTAAAACCTCGAAAGGGAAAAAATGGATAAAAATAAAAAATATAGAAAAATAAACTTTTTTAATTCAAATTTGGTTTGTTCCTATTATGTTTGAAAACATCCAATTTCTTGATTTTTCCGCTTGATTTTTGGTTTGTTTTATGGTAATATGGTTTGTAAAATAAAGCTGTGGAGGGCGGATGAGATGCAAAAAGTAAACCTTTCTGATCTGGATCCTTTCGTGCGTTATTCGAAAACGCTGCTCCTGCCGTACGATTTTATGCAGACGGGGGTGCACGCCTGTGACTCGCGCCTAATTTATTTTTTCTCGGGCAGCGCGCGGGTTAAACTGGACGACCGCGTCTATAACGCGGCGCGCGGCTCCCTGTTCCTCTGGACATCCGCCTGCCGGTATTCGATTGTGAATACTGCGCAGGAAGATACCAAGATGATGACGGTCAATTTCGATTTTATCGCCGCGCCCGGCCGGCCGATCGCCGCATTGCCTACCATATCCGACCGGCAGTATCGGAAAGAACAGGCTCTGGAACAGCTTTTTTTCGAAGACGTCCCGCAGTTTAACACCCCATTGCATCTCGATGGGATGCATGTTCTGGAGTCGATTTTTTCCGCGATGTCGGAGGAATTTATCAGTCCCAAGCCCTGGTATGAGATGATTCTGAGCGTTTTGCTGAAGCAGGCGCTGATCCTGACCGCGCGCAAAAGCACGGCTGCGGGGAGCGACCGGCAGAACGATTTGGTCGACCGCGTGCTCGTGTACATACAAGAAAGCCTTTCGGGTGACCTTTCCAACAATGCGCTTGGCCGACGGTTTAGTTATCATCCGAATTATATCAACCGGATCGTGCAGCGGCGCACCGGCCAGTCGCTGCATCAGTATGTACTGACCTGCCGCGTCTCGAAGGCGCTGGAAATGCTGCAAACTACGAATCTCAGCGTGACCGAGGTTTCGGAGCGCGTCGGTTTTCAGTCGATCAAGCATTTTTCGCAAACTTTCAAGAGCATATATGGATATTCTCCTATGCATTTTCGGGATCAGAAATGAGGGGTCTGTCGGAAAACCGTTGTTTTTTGGCAGAAAAGGCTGGGCCGCACGTCGAAAGCGGCACTTGCCAAGCCTCAAAATGCATTAGAGCGGTTATGTGCTGGTTTGCGCATATAGATTTTTTTATGGATTTCATTAACGTTAATGTAAGTATAATCTAATCTTTTGAACATGTCAATATATTTTTATTTTTTCATGTAGAAACGCTTCATTTTCGTCAGACTGCATATGTTTTGATTTTTTGTGGGGAATAAGAGGCGATAGGCCGCATGCTGAACAGTACAAAGTTTGATGCTGCGTTTGAGATATTGCACCGCCGTGCGTACCTTTGGTACGCACGGCGGTGCAATAGTTTGTGTGTTCAATTTATGGATAGCTTGCCGGACCACTTAGAATCACGGTCAGTTGAAGCTGGACGGCTAAAGCCGCCAGCTTTGATCTAAACTATAGGGTTTGACCGGACTTTTGGCTGCCGCCGCGCAGCGCTTTTGCGCCTGCGTGTACGATCAGCAGGACGATGGCCGCGCCGCAGAGGATCACGCCGGTTTCCAGACTGACCGTGCAAAGGCCCTTGAGTACAAGGCGGAGAAATTCCGGGCCGATAGGGAACACGATTTGGATCATCGAGGCGATCATGTTCCGGAGCAGTCCGCAGAGCGTGAGCACAAGTCCGGGGACGAGCAGTGCGATGCCTGTGTAAAGGCATGCCGTACCTACGCGCTTTTGACTCAGCAAAAAGAGAAGCAGCCAGCAAATCGCGCAGAAGATCAGGCGCGCGATTTGCGCAGCGCTGGAAAAGCTCCAGCGAATGACGGCGAAGGGCAGCGGACTTTGCGTTTTTGCAGCCTCAAGATCGGTTATTTCCGCAAAGCCGCCTTTCATAATCAGATTGGAAAGCGCCTGAATGTCGTCCGGCTGCAGAGGTGCGTCCAATATTTCGCTGAGTTCGGTTTGATTTTCTGTGAGGAATGCAATCAGTTCGGCTTCATCCATGCGCCCGGTGTCCGTCCCTTTAAATAGGCTGTCCGCATAGCCGCACAGCTTTTCGGCGACAAAGCCGCGCACAAAATCCGCGCCGCAAAGCTGCGAAATGGTCTTTGCATCTAAATGGTAAGCGTTTTGATATACGGGTGGGATATTATAGGAGATCAGATCGCAGAGCGTCGTTCGAAGCCGGACGTCCTCGCCGGTTATCGCGTCTACATAGATGGCGTCCGCGTCCGCGGCGTAAATCACGCGCTGGATTTGCGCGGGCGCGGTCATGTGCCGCACGAGATATACGCCGGTGGTCGCCAGTATCGAAATAAGCAGGATCAGGGTAATCAAAACCGAACCCGCGCCTGCAAAGAAACGGGCTACGCCGCTGCGCTTTCGCGGCGCCTTTTTTTCTCTTTTCTGTGCGCCGGAAGCGGCGGTTTCAGACGTTTTTTGCAGAAGCGCCGCCTCTGCGGGCATATCTTTGCCCTGTGCCGCGCAGACTTCTTTGGACTCAAGCGAATGCGGTTCTGTTTCGTCGGGGATGGACGGCATAGACGTTTCGGTTTTCGGGTATGCTTCATACGCCGGGCTTTCGTCCCCGGCGGGCATATGCGCGCTGCCGCTTTCGGACTTTTCCTGCGCCGGCGCGGCGTCGTCCTTGGCTGTGCTTTCTCCGCAGACGGGGCAGAACGCCGCGTCTGCTTCTAGGTTTGCGCCGCATTTTTTACAGGTGTGTTCTGTCATGCATTTCCCTCCAAATCTGTTTGCAATCAGTTGTGTGGCCTGGCTTCCCCGGGAACGTGGAAATCCCGAAACAAAACGCCGCATCCACGGGGAAACTGTGCTTTTTACGGGATTGCTTATTTTACAAATTATATGCTTTTTCCCTGATTCTGTCAATAGGGGGCCCGCGAGTTTTCGACTCGTAAAATTTTTTGAAGAAATCGGTTTTAAAGAGAATGGGCGCATAAAGTGTGGGAATTCAGGTAAAAATAGAAACGAAATCCACTTCTCGAAAGGACAGGAATCATGGAACAGAAGAAAAAAGAACAGAAAGTTGCGCAGATTTTATACATTTCCATAATTATGGTGCTGCTCTGCATGGCGGTCGTTGTGGGACTGGTCACGGCGGCAAACCGGCGCAAGACGCCCGAAAATCCCGACATGAGCCATTTACCAGACAGTTCTGAAACCACGCCGAAGCAGACGAGCGAGGTCACGCCGAAGCAGACAAGCGAGTCCACGCCAAAACAGACGAGCGCGCTCACGCCGGCCGCCAGCGTCTCGACGGAACCTTCGTCCGTCTCGTCTAAGAAGGACGAGGAAGCGGATGCCCCCGTTCCGGCTTTGCCGGAGTTCATTATGCCGACGATTGGCAATGTCTCCAAAAACTTTACCATCGATACGCTCGTCTATTCCAATACGATGGAAGATTACCGTTCGCATAACGGAATCGACATTTGTGCTACGCTTGGAGAGGGCGTTATGGCTGCGGCGGCCGGCGTCGTCAAGGAAGTGTATCAGCATCCGATGATGGGATATACTGTGGTCATTTCGCATGACGGCGATGCGGAAACCATTTATCAGAACCTTGCGGAGACCATCGATGTTTCTGTGGGCGATACGGTAGAAAGCGGAGAGGTGATCGGCGCGATCGGCGACAGCGCGATTATTGAAATTGCGGAGGAACCGCATCTGCATTTTGAAATGAAAGTCTCCGGCTCCTATGTCAACCCGCTTGACTTTATTTCCGTACAGACGATGACGGTGATTTACGACGAATAATATCGCTTGCTTCTGCGCATAAAAGAGCCGGCTGGAAACAGCCGGCTCTTTTATGCGCGCATTTATTTTGTGATCGTCGCTATAGAGGATGCGCCGTCCCATTCCACATACGCGCCGAGCGCCTCTGCGACAAACCGTACAGGCAAATAGGTTCTTGAATTCTCAATAAAGGCCGGCGCGTCGAGCGCCCGCTCGACGCCGTTGACCGTTGCCGCAGCGGCGCCGATTGTGATTTTGATCTCTACGCCGCCGTCGGAAATCGTCGCTGTGGAGGACGCGCCGTCCCATGCGACGGTCGCGCCGAGACTTTCTGCGACAAAGCGGACGGGGAGCATGGTACGGCCCTCTCGGATAACCGGAGCCGCGTCCAGCGTTTCTTCAGCGCCATTTTTGCGCGCCGTTAAACTGCCGACCGTCATTTGGATTTTCGTGGGATGGAGGTCTTCCGGCAGGGTAAAACGCCCTGCGGCGTCTGCGCGCGACTGCGCGAACAGCCATGTCAGCACATCTTCGCGCATGGCGACGTTTGTCCAGATGTTGTGGCCGTAGCCCGGCATTTCCGTATACACGATCTTATCGCCGCCGGCTGCCTTGATCGCCGCGGCAAGACCGCGCGTGCCCTCAACCGAAAGGGTTGTGTCCTCGTCGCCGTGGAAAGTCTGGATCGGGGTATCGGTCAGATAGCGGGCGATTGCGTCCGCGCCGCCGGTCGCGCCGCTGCCTGCAAGGATCAGCGCGCCCGCGACTGTGTTCGGGCTGCGGCTGATAAAGCTCCAGACGGCGCCGGCTCCGTTGGACTGACCGGCCATGTATACGCGGGTTTTGTCGATTTTTTCTTCGCTGAGCAGTTGATTGAACAGTTCGGTCGCCGCCAGTGTTTCGGGCTGCAGCGGCGTTATGGACGGATGGTAGCTTGCCCCGCCTGGATAAAAGCCTTTTTTGATCCATTCGGAGCTTTTGGGACATTGCGGCGCGACGATGATGCAATCCTGATCCGAATTGAGCACCTTGCTTATCAGCATCCCGAATGCGGTCAGTTGCGACGAGTTGTCGTCGCCGCGCGACCCGTTGCCGTGCATGTAGAAAAATACGGGGTAGGTTTTGTCCGCGTTTTTATCATAGCCCTCGGGGAACCAGATTCGATAGGGGATCGTCACGCCGTTGGAGGCGGTAAAGCTGCCGAAGCTGAAAACGTCGTTTGGAGCCAGCTCGGAGACGATGATCGAGGGATCTGCGATAACGATCTCGCCCGCGCCCGAAACTTCTGAAAATTTTCCACCCTCCAAAATAGCCTTTGCCCCCTCTTCCACAACAATTTTCATATAAAAAGCCTGCGCGCTCGTACATTCCACGCTGTCCCGCACGGTGAGCGTCGCGCCGTTTGCGACGCGGATGGTATTTTGATCGAACTGTTGAAACAAGAGCAGATTTTCAAGCGTCAGATCGCTCTCCACGGTGAGCGTTTTCCCGGCGGCGAATTTCAGCATGCCGCCTGCGGGGTTGTTTTGTGGCTCACGATTACGAAAATCCTCGCCGCCGTACATCCCGGTGATTGTCAGCGGCCCGCCGAGGCTCAGCGTGTAGTCCGTGCCGATGTATAGGCGCTGCACGGATACCAGCGTGCCGCCGCTTGCGAGCAAACTCATCGAGCCTTTTCCGTCCGGTTTGCCAAGCGTTTTTTTCGGTGTCTGCGCGCTGAGCCCGTCGTTTTCGTCGCTGCCGGCAAAGGCGGCGTATGCAACAGCGTCTTCCGCCGCCGCCGTCAGGCAGAGGCCAAGCGTCAGGTAAAACATCAGCAGCCAGATGAAAACTGTCTTTTTCATGAAACTTCCCCTCAAAAATTTGTTTATTTTGTTTATAAAGAACGAAGCGAAGAAAGCGCATGACGCATTTTTGTTAAATATTACAATTAATAGGATAGCATTTTTTGAATTGGAATGCAAGAGTAAAAAACGGCGGAATTTTTTCATGGAAAATGCCGATTTGTTTCTTGCGCCGATGTGCCGCACAGTTTGAAATTTTCGAATGCGGCACGCTTTGGAGAGGGCTTTTGTCCGAATTTTTTCAAAAAAGAGTAGCGAAGCGGCCCAAAGCGTGGTATACTGTAAAAAGATAGGTATGCGCTTTTGCTGTGCGCAGGCGCAGGCCGAGACAATGGGCGCGGAGCGTGTGATGAATTTTGAAATCGACGGTCTGAAAATTGAATATGACCTTTACGGCGAAGGCGGCCGGCTGATCGTGATTTTGCACGGCTGGGGCTGCGCGAAGGAGATATTTCGTCCGGCGGCCGAACGCCTGGCGAAAAATGGCTATACCGTAGCAGTTCCCGACCTTTGCGGATTCGGTCAAAGCGCGGAGCCGCCGCGGCCTTTTTCGGTCGGCGACTATGCCGCCGTATTCACCAAATTTATAGAATCTTTCGGCGCGCGGCCGGTGTCGCTGATCGGGCACTCCTTTGGCGGGCGCATCATTTTCAAGCTGTATGAACAAACGCGCCCGCCTTTTTTGGTTGAGCGCGTCATGCTGATCGACGCTGCGGGCATCCGGCCAAAGAAGACGGTGTGCCAGCGGATTTCGCTTTTAGGCTATAAGATCGGACGGCGTTTCCTTTCCCTGCCGCCGCTTGCGCGGCGTTTTCCCGACGCGGTGGAAAACTGGCGCAAAAGGCGCGGGAGCGCGGATTACAGCGCTGCCAGCGGCGTTATGCGTCAGACGCTGGTTTTGGCGGTCAACGAGGATCTCACGCATTGCATGAAAAATATAAACGTGCCCGCGCTGCTTTTTTGGGGAGAGCGGGACGGCGCGACGCCGCTTTCGGACGCAAAAAAAATGGAAAAACTGATTCCCGATGCCGGCCTTGTCGTCGTGCAGGGCGGCTCGCATTTTTCGTTTCTGGACGACGCGCCCTTGTTTTTCCGCGTGTTGGACGCCTTTTTCGGCCGCGGATCGGATCAATGATTTTGAGGTGAAATGACGATGGAAACTTCTCTGCATATTCTGGCGATCGTATGCCTTTTGTGGTTTTCGGCGCTCGGCGTGCGGTATTTGGTCCATATGTTTCAATTGAACGGATACTGTGCCAGGACGCAGTTTGCCTGGATGCGCGCGAATCTTTTGCGCCTGCTTCCGTTTGGCACGTTGCTTGTTTTGGCAGTCGCCTGCGCGTTTTCGCGCGTTTACGGGTTCGGCCTCCTTGCGGCGGCCGCGCTTTTGCTTTCACTCTTTTATTTGCCGAAAAAAGCGAAAAAGCCGCTGGTTTTTACCGCCCGCGTCATTCGGATGCTCTGTACGCTCGGACTTTTGAACGCGCTCTGCTTTGCGCTTGGCGTGCTGCTTTCGGGCACTGGCGAGTTTGTGATTTTAGGTGCCGCCGTGTGTCTTGAACCACTGCTTTTGCTTCTGGCCAATAAAATCAACTCGCCGGTAGAGGCGGCTGTACGTGCTCGCTACATAAAGGACGCAAAGCGCCGGCTGGCCGACTGTCCGCGCCTGCGGGTGATCGGCGTGACCGGCTCCTTTGGAAAAACCAGCGTCAAATATTTTCTGACCGCGCTGCTGCGCGAAAAATACAACGTCCTGATGACGCCTGAAAGCTACAATACGCCGATGGGTGTGGTCAAGACCATCCGCACCTCGCTGCGTGCGACGCATGACGTGTTTGTGTGCGAAATGGGCGCAAAATACGTCGGGGACATCCGCGAGCTTTGCGAGCTTGTGCAGCCGGACGACGGAATCGTGACCTCTATTGGAGAGCAGCACCTTGAAACTTTTGGCAGCATAGACAACATTATCCGTACAAAATACGAACTGGCGGACGGCATCAGTCCGGACGGCAAGCTGTTTGTCAACCTTTCCAGCCCGACGATCGCAAAAAATCCGCCTGCGCGCGGTGCGATCACCTACGGCCTTTCGCCGGAAGCGGACTATCATGCAGAGGATATTTCCGTCAGCGAAGCGGGAACGTCCTTCACGCTCTGCCGCCGCGGGGAACGGCAGGCGTTTTCCACGCGCCTGATCGGCGAGGCGAACGTTGTGAATATCGTAGGCGCGCTTGCGGTCGCGTGTGAATACGGCATTCCGCCCACCGAACTTCGCGGCGCGGTACGCGCGTTGAAATGCGTCCCGCACCGCATGGAACTGATCGACCGCGGCCCGATTTTGATCATTGACGACGCGTTCAATTCCAATCCCGCCGGTGCGAAAGCGGCGCTTGAGACGGTCGCGCTGTTTGGGGACGCGATGAAAATCATCGTTACGCCCGGCATGATCGAACTCGGGGAAAAAGAGGCGGAGTGCAACGCCGAACTCGGCAGAGAAGCCGCCGCAGTCTGCGACCGTATCGTGCTGGTCGGCGAAAAGCAGACCCGCCCGATCGCGCGGGGCGCTTTGGAAGCTGGTTTTGAAAAAGAGAAAATTTTTGTGGCCAAAACCATCGGCGAGGCCATGGATTTTGTATACGGCTTAAACGCCGGGGGCGAAAAAAAAGTCGTTTTGCTTGAAAACGATCTGCCCGACAATTTCTGAGGAGGCATTTCTATGAAGATTCAGCTTGGCGTTCTGTTCGGGGGCAAATCCACTGAGCATGAAATTTCGATTATTTCGGCCGTGCAGGCCATGTATGCGGTCGATACGGAAAAATACGACGTCGTTCCGCTCTACATCACCAAGGACAATCGCTTTTACACCGGCGAGGCGCTGAAAAAGATTGAAAATTACAAGGATATTCCCGCCCTGCTGCGGCAGTGCGAGCGCGTCGCGCTGGCCGGCGAGGGGGATATTGCGGGAATTTACCGTTTCCCGCCGAAACCGCTTGGGAAAAACCGGATCGGTTATATCGACGTCGCGCTGCCGGTCGTGCACGGCACAAACACTGAGGACGGAACGCTGATGGGCTACCTCGAAATGCTGAACCTCCCCTATGCGGGCTGCGACGTGTGCTCAAGTGCGCTCGGCATGGATAAATACGCGATGAAAGCGATGTTCCGCGCCGCGGATATTCCGGTGCTCGACGCTGTTTTGTATACCACAAAGGATTACGATGCGCCCGAGGCGGTCATGGATGAAATCGAAAAACGTTTTGGTTATCCGGTCATTGTCAAGCCCTCGAACCTTGGGTCAAGCATCGGCATTTCGGTCGCTGCCGAGCGCGCCGCGCTGCGCCGCGCCCTTGAAAACGCGTTTTCCTTTACGCAGACCGTGCTTGTGGAGCGTGCCGTAAAAAATCTGCGTGAGATCAATTGCGCGGTGCTGGGAGACCGTTTTGCGGCTGAAGCCTCCGAATGCGAGGAACCGCTTGCGGCGGACGAGATTCTTTCCTTTGAGAATAAATATATGGCTTCCGGAAAGGGCGGGCGTTCCGGCGCGAAAGGCATGGCGGGCGCCGGACGGAAGATACCGGCCGATATTCCGAATGATCTGCGGGAAGAAATCCGCGCGCTCGCAGTGCAGGCGTTCCGCTGTCTTGGCTGCTGCGGCGTTTCGCGCGTCGATTTCCTCATCGACTGCGACGAAAACAAAGTGTATTTGAATGAGATCAACACAATCCCCGGCTCGCTTTCCTTTTATCTTTGGGAGCCGGTTGGGCTTTCGTATACACAGCTGCTCGACCGGATGATTGAACTCGGCATGAAGCGCGCCCGTGCCCGCGCGGGATTGACCTATTCCTTTGACAGCAATGTGCTGCAAGGGATCAAACTCGGCGGCGCCAAGGGCGCGAAGCGCTGAACGCAGTCAGGCTCAAAGAAGCTGATTTTTTTAATCTGTCTAGAAACTTCGTTTTTCGACAGAAAAGACCGCGTTCACTCGCGTCTTTGCGCCGCTTACGCGGTACTCGCGCGGCCACAAGGTGTAAAAAAAAGCCGGCAAAGCCGTCTTTTTTTACGAAACTTTTATAGTATTTTGTTTGTGCGAATACTTTGTCGGCACACTGAAAGAAGCTGATTTTTCAGCTTCTTTTTTTATACGCGCCAGTTTAAAAAATTTTGAAAATTTTTATTGACAAAAATACATTATTATGATATTATTTTAATATCATAATAATATAGGAGGCATGGCAATGGAAGAAAAGATTCTGCGCAGCAGGAAAAATGGAATGGCGGCGCTGCTGCTGACGTCCGCGCTGTATCTGCTTGCAGTTGCCGGATGCATATTCGGCGGCATTTGGCTGGAGGCGGGGCGGTCTCCCGCGCTGTTGATCGTCAGTATCGTCTGGGTATGTCTTGGGTGGATTCCCTTTCTCGGGCTCAAGGTGTTAAGGCCGCAGGAAGCGCTGGTTCTGACGCTGTTCGGCAAATATGTAGGTACGCTGAAAGGCGACGGCTTCTATTTTGTCAATCCGTTCTGCGTCGGCGTCAATCCCGCCGCCAAGACAAAGCTCAACCAGAGCGGCGACGTGGACAGCGGCGCGGGCAAATCCGTCCTGGTTGCCATGGCCGGAACCAATACAAGCGTAGAATTGGCCAATAAAAAAATTTCCTTAAAAATTATGACCTTGAACAACAACCGGCAGAAAATCAACGACTGCCTTGGCAACCCCGTGGAGATCGGCATCGCCGTTATGTGGCGGGTAGTCGATACGGCAAAGGCCGTGTTCAATGTGGACAATTACAAGGAATATCTGTCGCTGCAGTGCGACAGCGCGCTGCGGAATATCGTTCGCATCTATCCGTATGATGTCGCGCCGAACGTCGATACCACTGGCGACGGCGTCGCGGATGAGGGCAGCCTGCGCGGTTCCAGCGAGATTGTCGCTTCCCGCATCCGGGATGAAATTCAGCGCAAGGTAGCGCAGGCGGGTCTCGAGGTGATCGAAGCGCGCATCACGTATCTGGCCTATGCGCCCGAAATTGCTGCCGTCATGCTGCAAAGGCAGCAGGCGTCCGCAATTATTGACGCTAGAAAAATGATCGTAGACGGCGCGGTCGGCATGGTGGAAATGGCGCTGGAACGCCTGAAAGAAAATCATGTGGTCGATTTGGACGACGAACGGAAAGCGGCGATGGTTTCCAATCTTTTGGTGGTGCTCTGTGGCAATCATGACGCGCAGCCGGTCGTCAACTCCGGGAGCTTATATTAAAAATGGGCGATACGCAGAAAAAGCAGGTTCCGCTCCGGCTTTCGGCCAAGCTGTATGATGCGATCGCCGCCTGGGCGGAGGACGATTTCCGCTCGGTGAACGGGCAGATCGAATATCTGCTTTCCGAATGCGTCCGGCGGCGGAAGAAAAACGGAAAATCCGCCTTGGACGGGACGGATGTGCCCCCAAGTGACGCGCAGGATTCAAAATGAACAAATAAGGGGCTGTCGCAAGTGAGTAAAAGCACGAGCGACAGCCCCTTGATCCATGCTCGGTTTTATTTCTATGGGGATGGCTGGCACATCGCAAAACATTCCGCAAGCCCGCGCTGAAGCGGCTTTTTATTGAAATGTAAA
>CATWNM010000037.1 GCA_958352145.1 uncultured Eubacteriales bacterium | reverse complement strand
CGGTCAGGGCGATATATTGCATAGAAAAGTCCGCCAAATTTGAGATTTCGTTCAGCAGCCGCACAAAAATCTTCGATATTTCCGCATATTTCGTGCCGGGCCATCGTTTTGATTGTGTGAAAATTGGTTTTTCCGCTGCCTGCGCGCATATAGGGCGGATTTGTGAAAATTACATCTGATTCCATCCCCAGCGCATCGGGACGCAGCAACCGGACATCCTCATTTATGCAGGAAACTTTTTGTTCAAAGTGATTCAATCGGATATTGCGCTCAATCAGGCTGCAAAATTCCGGTTGCAGTTCTACCGCGCCGACATGGCGAAATTTGCGGCGCGCCATGCATAAAAAAGAAACAATGCCGCTCCCCGCGCCAAAATCCAGCGCGGTCTTTTTCGGGTTGTTTCGGATAAATGCCGCGAGAAGAAGCGCATCGGTGCCGAATGTAAGCCCGTTTTTCTTTTGAATCAGAATGATGTTTTCATTAACGCGGTCCAACCGTTCGTCCGGTAAAACAAATGTATTGTCGATCATATTTTTAAATCAAGAAGCGGATGCGATAAAATCGGATCCGCTTCTTTGTATGTATTTTGATGTCAGGCGATTGTTATTCAGCCGACGGCGCATCTACAGGGCAAACGCCTGCGCAGGCGCCGCACTCGACGCAAGTTTCCGGGTCGATGACCATTTTTCCATCCTGCTCGCTGATCGCGCCTACGGGACATTCGCTTTCGCAAGCACCGCATGCGATACAATCGTCAGAAATCTTGTATGCCATTTTTAACACCTCCGTAAAATGATAGCTTAATTGTAACACAAAATCCCAAAAAATCAATAGGAAAAACTAAAATTTTTACAATTAAATTTATATCAGTCAGGAGGCGCTTCCGTCCTCGGTAGACTTTGGCTTTTTTGCAGGATTTTTCTGTGCCAATACAGTAATCTCTTCACAGTGGAAGACGCGTGGCGCCTCAGGTTTGTCTTCCAGTTTTACCTTTACAAATCCTGAAAGCGGACTGGTTTCCGTAACGACGCCTTTTCCCGCGGATGTATCAACCAGTGCGTCGACCGGCGGTGTTTTGCGCAGGGCTTCTTCATACGTTTCATGTTCGAAACGGAGACAGCACATCAGACGTCCGCAAGCACCTGAAATTTTAGAAGAATTTAGTGAAAAATTTTGTTCTTTGGCCATTTTAATGGACACTTGAGCGAAATCGGACAAGAAAGAACTGCAGCAAAACGGACGTCCGCAGATACCGAGACCGCCCAGCATTTTCGCTTCATCCCGAATACCGATCTGCCGAAGTTCGATTCGCGTTCTGAAAACCGAAGCCAAATCTTTGACCAAATCGCGAAAATCTACGCGGCCGTCGGCGGTGAAATAAAAAAGCAACTTGGAGTTATCAAAAGTATATTCCGCTTCCACCAAATTCATTTCCAGCTTGTGATCGGCGATTTTTTGACGGCAAATTTCAAAAGCCTCTGCTTCGCGCCGCCGGTTTTCTTCAGCATGGTTTTTATCCTCGGGTGAAGCGGCTCGTAGCACGGGGCGAAGCGGCGGAACGATGTCGGAAGCAGGCACCATTTTATTGGGAACGGCTACAAACCCCAGTTCAATGCCTCGCGCGGTTTCTACGATCACGCAGTCTTGTACGTTGGCTTTGGTCGTTCCTGCAGCAAAGTAATATACTTTGCCGGACGGTTTGAATTTTACGCCGATGATTTCTATATCGGCGTTGGGAAGCGATGGGAATTTTTCATTTGTTTCTTTATTGCACATGGAAAACCTCATATTATAATTCGTCTGCAGTCCCCGCAGAATGCGGCGGCAGCAAGGCGCGGATTCATATATAAATTTAATTTTTCAGAAAGGATTTCTGCGGCGTTTATCAGCTTCAAAAGCTTGGGCAGCGTAATTTTGCAGGCAAATTCTCCCGCTTGTGCAGCATCGGAAAAAAATAACAGATGCGCTTGGTCCGTATGCCGGAGCAAGGCTGCGTCGCGCAGCGCATATTTTAAAAGCTGAAGGAACATGATAAATTCAGAAGTGTCGGAAGGGAGTTCATCACACATCTGGCCGAGTCGGGTGGACGTTGCTGCGACGAGCGCTTCAAGAAAACGTGTGGTCAACGCACGAAGCCGGTCAATTTGCGCATCATCCTGGTAGAGCGTAAGTGCATAACCGGCGTTGCCGGCAGCTTCCAAAATAATCTTGTCTAATCGCTTTGATTCAATGCCGGGCACGCTTGCCGACAGAAAATCGCGCATATCCGCATCGGAAAGCGGTTCCGTACAAAGTGTGGGCGCACGGCTTTTGACGGTTTCCAACAAATTTCCGGTATCGGTGCATAAAAGTAAAAAAACGGCAAAAGACGGCGGTTCTTCCAATGTTTTCAAAAAAGCGTTTTGCGCGTTTATGTTCATGAGTTCCGCGTTTTCAATAATGTAGATACGCCTTTCCAATTCGTTCGGCGCAACATAGAGCGTTTCACGGATGTCTCGAATTAAATTGATCGAGAATTCTTTTTTACCGTCTTCCTTGCCCACAAACAATACATCCGGAGAGAGCCGGTTCAGAATTTTCCGGCAGTTGTCGCAGTTTTGACAGGGACGCGTATGTTCGTCTCTACAATGCAGCGCGGCGGCGATTTGCAGAGCGAGCGTGTGTTTCCCGCTGCCGGAAGGGCCGGCAAGAATATAGGCGTGTAAAAATTTGTCGTCCGAAATATCGGCGGCCAATTTTTTTTTCAGTCGTTCATTTCCGTATATCGCAGGAAAAAATTCTTTCACGCCCGCAACTCCTCATATGATTTTAATCAAATTATATCAAACCTTGTGAATAATGTCAAATACTATTTCTGGCTACGTCATTTGACTTTTGCCTGATACAAAACAGCAAAACTGCGCACAATAGTAATGGATGAGAAAAGGAGTGAAAAATATGAAGCGCGAAATTGTCAATATCGTTTCAATCGCGATCGGTATTGCCGGTTTTTTATCTGCAGCTGTGAGCGGATGGTATTTATATAAAACCGAAGCTGCGGTGACTGAAGCTGCGTTGTCTCTTGCAGGCGCGGAAATCGAACGATGCATAGCGGGAAACGGAGACAGTTCGCATATTCAAAATTATTTAGCTTTCGCAGATTTAAACGAAGCTTCTAAGGAAAAACTGCTGATTGCGCTCACCGCGTGTCCTGGTGAACTTCAAAGTATCGCGGCGAAGCTGCGTGATTTTTCATACAGCAGGGAGGCGCTCAAACATTTGGAGGCGGATATAGACAGGTTAAACGCCGCGGCCGCCGGCCCGGCGCGCATAGAGGCGGATATGGAAGATGCGCGCGTATTGGAAGCTGAAAAACTGCTGCGCACACTGTTTGATTCCGGGGTGCGTTTTAAAGAACTGGACGGGGACGGTATCGTGTATCTTAAACGGTATTATTGCGCTAATGTTTGTTTGGATGTTTGCATGAACGGTACGATTCGATATCTTTGCTATCTTGACGGCACAGGAACAGACGATCGCTTTTTTGAATATTTTTTTAAGCAAGGCTGCTATCAAATTGAAGAAAAAGAAACCGTCGGTGCAATATCATGCAGAGTGGTCGTATCTGATACGCACAGAGCGATCTTGTATATTGATACAAACAGCGGCCATACGGTAGCAGCGAACATTGCGCCGGTTTTTTAAAAGTGTTTTGATAAAAGTATTGCAAAATCAATGAAAATCTGGTATACTAAGTTTCGAACTTAATATCCGACCGTGTGATAAGATCATACCAGCCGGGGGAGTAGCGGTCCCTTGTAACTCACAATCCGCTGCAGTGAGGGTAGATTCCCGCTTTGAGGGTTGTAGAGGTGTGGTCTGCGCCGTAATAACCGTGTTGATAAATGGGTCTTGCGCAATCAATGGCTGTGAACCATGTCAGGTGGGGAACCAAGCAGCATTAAGCAGCAAGTTTGATGTGCCGCAAGGCAGCCTGTTTTGAGCGGAAATTGCGGTTAACGCGCGTCTTTATTCATTCGATAACGGGTGTATGGTCTTATTATGCGGTCGGATCGCTTGGGGCGGGATGGCATTTTTTGCCCTCGCTTCCTTTTTTTGGAGGTATAGAATGTATCAGGCTTTATACAGAAAGTGGCGCCCGGTTACATTCGACGACGTATGCGGACAGGCGCATATTACAGATATTTTAAAATATGAGACGGCAATGCGCCGGGTTTCTCACGCTTATTTGTTCTGCGGCCCTCGCGGCACGGGCAAAACCACCTGCGCAAAAATTTTGGCCAAGGCTATTAACTGCGAGGCACCGGTTAATGGAAATCCATGCGGTATTTGCCCGGCATGCCGGTCTATAGACAGTGAAACAGCCACGGATGTATTGGAGATGGACGCCGCGTCAAATAACGGCGTAGACGCTGTGCGCGCCATCCGTGATGAGGTGGTCTATACGCCTTCATCATTGCGGTATCGGGTGTATATCATCGACGAAGTTCACATGCTTTCCATGTCCGCTTTCAACGCGCTTTTGAAAACGTTGGAGGAACCGCCGGCACACGTCGTGTTTATTTTGGCGACAACTGAATTACAAAAGCTGCCTGCAACGATTATTTCTAGATGCCAGCGTTTTGACTTTCGTCGCATCTCGGCAAACATTATTCGCGACCGGCTGCTGTATATCGCGAACTGCGAACAAATCGAGTTGGAATCGGATGCCGCCTGGATTTTGGCCAAGCACTCCAACGGAGGTATGCGGGACGCGATCAGTTTGCTTGATCTGTGCAGCGGATCAGGCGTTCGTATCGATGCCGCTAAAGCCGAGGATACACTTGGAATCAGCGGGAGCGACAGGATTCTAAAAATGGCTGCGGCGGTATTGGATAAAGATTTTGAGTATTTATTTGATGCCATCCATTGCATTGCCATGTCGTCAATGGATATGACGGTGTTTTGGCAGGATTTGATTGCGCTGTATCGGGATCTGCTGATCGTAAAAACTGCCAAGCAACCGGAGCAGTATTTGGAAGTCACGGAGGAAGAATTCAGCGTCATGCGCGCGCTTGCGCAGCGCTACTCGTTCGAAAGTCTGTTTTATCATATTCGTTTGCTGGATGAGGCGCTTTATCAAATGCAGAAAAGCGGCAGTGTCAATCGTCTAATTGCAGAACTTACATTGATTAAAATGTGCGACGCTTCGCTTTCGGACGAGCCTCAGGCGCTGCTTTTCAGGATCGCGGCACTTGAAGAGAAAACCGCTTTGCTTTCTTTAGGCATGACAACGGATTCCAATATGCATATGCGCGCCGTGGAAGGAAAAGAAGAGGCAACAGAACCGGCAAAAAATCTACCCGCGCATGAAAGCGAAGCGAAGCTCGCCGCGTCATCCGATACACAGAATCTGTCTTTAGAACTTAAACCTTTGCCATATTGGCAGGATCTGGTTGAGTCTCTTTCAAAAGAGCATCGCAGTGCCGTAGGCATGCGGGGCGCTTCGCGTGGATTTAAAGAAACAGCAAGCGGTAAAATTCATATTCAGTTCCAAAATGTGTTTATTCTAAAAATGATGAGCGAGGCGGCGCCGAAAGCTTCGCTTGCAATGCTTATCTCTGCAAAAGAAGGGCGTCCGTATACTGCGGATGCGTTGATTTATGAACTTGCAGACAAGGGCAAAGACAGCGGGACAGATTTTTTTGATGGCATTGAAGAAATTTGAAAATCGGAGGAACAGACGATGAGAGCAAATTATCCCAAAGGAGTAGGCGGCGCGCAGAATATGAGCGGGATGCTGAAACAGGCGCAAAAAATGCAGGAAGATATGGCAGCGCTGCAGGCCGAACTTGAAACCAGGGAATATGAAGCTGTGGCGGGCGGCGGTATGGTTACAGTAAAAATCAACGGTAAACGTGAAATATTAAATATAGAGATCAAACCGGAAATTGTAGATCCGGAGGACATTGAAACGTTGTCTGACGTGATTACTGCCGCAGTAAATGAAGCGATTAAAAAAGTGGATACCGCAAGCGAAAACGAAATGGCGAAAATTACCGGCAATTTGTCTATGCCCGGAATGTTCTAAGTGCTGGGGTACATAAAATGGAATATCTTGCTCCGCTGGAAAAACTGATCGAACAGTTTCGCAAATTGCCGGGTATCGGCAGAAAAAGTGCGGCGCGCATGACGTTTGCCGTTCTGGATCTATCTGATGAGGAGGTCAAAGCTTTTTCTGACGCAATTTTAGAGGCAAAGCGGCAAGTTCGGCGTTGCCGGATTTGTCATAATTTTTCTGTCGAGGAAATTTGTCCGATATGTGCGGACAGTACGCGAGATCGCACAATTATCTGTGTGGTGGAAGACGCGAAAGCCGTGTTGGCTTTTGAAAAGGTACGCGGCTTTCGCGGCGTGTATCATGTGTTAGGTGGTGTAATTTCGCCTATTAACGGCATAACGCCGGATAAACTCGCCATCAATGATTTGATTGTTCGTGCAAAAGATGCCAGCGAAGTGATCGTAGCCACAAATCCTACAGTGGAAGGTGAAACGACTGCGATGTATATTTCCAAATTGATCAAGCCGCTTGGCGTCCGTGTAAGTCGTCTGGCATACGGCATTCCGGTAGGTGGAGATATTGAATATGCCGATGAGGTTACGTTGGATCGCGCGATCGAAGGGCGCAAAGAGTTTTAAAAACCAAACGCTCTGTACAAAGCCGAATGCCTTGGTAAAAGTCAAAAAATTCGAATAGAAAAAAGGATTAAGCTTTGTGCAGTGCATGGCTTAATCCTTTTTCAATTTCTGTCTGCGTCATTCTGATGTCGTCAAAATGAAACGCAGCGTACTCTATTTCCGATTTTTCTCTTTCCGTTCTTCAACCATTTTGACAAACCACTCCACTATAGCAGGATCATAGTGAGAAAAGAACGAACTTTCCGCCTTGTCCAAAGTTGAAATTTTTTCCATATCGCTTTCGGTTAATGCAAAATCAAATACGTCGATGTTTTCTTTCATTCGTTCGTAATGCGTGGATTTTGGAATGACAACGACCCCGCGCTGAATATTCCAGCGGAGCATAACTTGCGCCGTTGTTTTTCCATATTGATTTCCGATTTCTTGAAGCGTTTCGTTTTCAAACAAGCCGCCGCGTCCCTCGCCAAAAGGCGCCCACGCTTCAATTTGGACGCCGTATTTATTCATATATTTTTTAGCTGCCGTTTGTTGATAAAAAGGATGGGTTTCCACCTGATTTACCATGGGGCAAATTCTGGCAAAAGAAGCGATATCGACCATTCTGTCGGGATAGAAGTTTGAAATGCCTATGGAGCGAAGCTTTCCCTGATCGTATAAATCCTCTAAGGCTCTCCATGCTCCGTAATAATCGGAAAATGGCTGATGCAATAGCATCAGGTCAAGATAATCCGTCTGTAGTTTTTTCAGCGATTTTTCTACGGAATTTTTGCAGCTTTCATATCCATAATTTTCAATCCAAACTTTCGAGGTAAGAAAAATTTCATTTCTTGCAACCCCTGATTTTTTGATTGCGCAGCCAACTTCCTCTTCGTTAAAGTAAGCCTGCGCCGTATCAATAGAGCGGTAGCCAGCTTTTAATGCATTCAGTACGCAGCGTTCGCACTCGTCTTTTGTTACCTGATAGACTCCGTATCCCAAAATTGGCATTTTGACGCCGTTTGTAAGCGTGATATATTCCATGAGCGCTCTCCTTATTTCTGTTGTTTTTCATGCTGTTTCGCTGTCAGCACACTATAACTACACCAAGATACTTCGCATTATACGTTGCCGCACGTGTTTTTTATTTGTTTTCTGCCCAAACTTCTTTTGCCATTCGAAAGGCCGCCCATGCCTTTGGCCAGCCTGCGTAAAAAGCAGCGTGCGTTAAAATCTCCGAAATTTCGTCTTTGGTTACGCCGTAATTTTTGGCGTTTTGCATATGAAATTTAAGAGAATTATCTAAAATTCCGCTTGCCATTAAAACTGTCACTGTAACAATGCTTCTATCCCTTGCAGACAGTTTGTCCTCTCTTGCCCAAATCTCACCGAACAAAATATCATCGTTAAGTTCCGCAAATTTAGGCGCAAATGCGTTGAGTTCATCTCTTCCTGCCGTTACCTTTGTCATCATTACACCTCTTTTAGCAAATTCTTATACGCCTCTTCCGCAACGGGTTCGCACCACTCGGTCCTACCGTTTGCTCCGGGCACTTCAATAGCCAAGTGCTGAAACCACGTATCTGCTGCCGCTCCATGCCAGTGCTTTACACCCGCCGGAATATGAACGATGTCGCCTGCTTTCAGATTTCTCTGTTTGTGCGCCCATTCCTGATACCAGCCTTCTCCTGCCGTAACGAGCAGTATTTGTCCGCCGCCTTGGTCGGCGTGATGAATATGCCAGTTATTTCTGCATCCCGGCTCAAAAGTTACATTTCCGATGACGACTTGTTCGGTCGAGAGCATGTTTAAATAGCTTTTTCCGATAAAATACTTGGCAAATCCGCTATTCGCTTCCCCTATAGGAAATACGCTCATTTCCTGCAGTTTCATTTTTTCGCCCGCCTCTCCATATGAAAATCTACTGTTGGGATTCGTATTTGTTTGCTTTTTTATCATGCTATAATATGCGCTGAAATCTCTCATACATTTTTATTATAGCACTTTCTGTATTGACATGGAATATCCGAGATGTTATCATAGTAGAAACCAAAAGTTTATACTATAGGGGTGCTACTGTGTACAATCCGATTTTAGATACGTTTATTGCCGTTGCCGACTGCGGGAGTTTCACGAAAGCGTCAGAACGGCTTTATATTTCTTCCACGGCGGTTATGAAACAGATCAACGCTTTGGAAAACCGTCTGGAATTGAAGCTGGTAGAACGAACACATTCAGGAATCAGACTCACCAAAGCGGGGAACATCTTTTATAGCGATGCAAAATTTATCATAGATTATTCCAAAAAATCAATAGCCGAAGCGCAAAAAGCGGTCTCAGATTATGACGCCGCTTTTTGCGTAGGAACGTCGCTTTTGAATCCGGCAAAACCATTTATGGACGTATGGTATCGGGTAAAAAAAGACTTCCCAGGCCATAAGCTGCATCTTGTGCCGTTTGAGGATAATCATAAGGGGATTCTTTCAGAAATTGAAAAATTAGGGAAAAAATTTGATTTTCTGATCGGCGTGTGTGATTCTAAAGCATGGCTTTCGCGCTGCAGTTTTCTTCCGCTTGGAAAATATAAAAAAATGGTGGCGGTATCAAGAGAACACCGCCTTGCAGACAAAAAAATAATTGAAATCGAAGACTTGTATGGCGAAACGCTGATGATGGTAAAGCGGGGAGACTCAGAAGTAAACGATTTGCTGAGAAACGATTTGGAAAAGCATCATCCGCAGATCCGCATAGAGGACACGCCGCAATTCTATGATTTATCCGTCTTTAACCGCTGCGCTGAAACGGGCAAGGTACTGCTGACGCTTGAATGCTGGAGCGAAGTTCATCCCGCGCTTATTTCTATTCCGGTCAATTGGGAATATAGTATTCCTTACGGTTTACTTTACAGTCCGCATGCGTCTGAAGAGGTTCTGAGATTTGCCGAAAAGGCAGCAAGCATAATCGATTGTACAAGACTGTAAGCAACGAACAGAGAGCGCGTTTTTGTTTAGATCAAGGTTTTAAAAGCGGAGGCATCCGTTTGGGTATGCGTTTCATCAGATCGTAAGAAAAAGCGCGGCAAGAAAAACATGCGTTGACAAGCCC
This sequence comes from uncultured Eubacteriales bacterium, assembly GCA_958352145.1. GTDB lineage: Bacteria > Bacillota > Clostridia > Oscillospirales > CAG-272 > UMGS902. The sequence continues at coordinate 9,992 of CATWNM010000037.1, read as the reverse complement.
GCGCTTTCTGCAAAGCATTTTTTCGCTGTACAGCGTTTTGGTAGCATATTCGCAGAATGCGCAGGTCTTTGAAATATCATATTCTTCCAGCAGTTTTTTTTTCATGATTGAAAAAGCCTTTCCAACAAATTCATATGCGTTGTTATCATACCATAAATCGACGTGAATTTCAAGCGGCAAAGAAAATTTTATACCCGAACCAGCACAGAACTGCACAGAGAATGCCTTGTAAAAGCTTAAAAAAGACAAAATAAATTTTATTGATCTTTATTGACTTTAAAGAAGAGAAAATCTGAAAATGCACACAGATACCCGACCAAGCGCAGGCAAACGCGCAAAGGCTAAGCGAAAGCGCCGGATTGACTTTAAAAAGGGAAGCGCAAATAGAAGTTCCGTTTCCAATTTCCAACAAAGCGCTGAAAATATAATAAATGGGGCTATTTCCAAGATAGGTTTGCAGGACAGATAAAAGGGCTGAAAAGACGCAGATGAGCGCACAGACGCGAAAGATACTGCTCACCGCACGCTCGATCGCTTGGAGAAAAAGTGTCAGGACATCTTCTTTTTCGGGCTGGCCGGACATAGGCCGCTGTATAATTTTTATGGGAAATAGAAAAATAAGGTTTGAGATTGTCTGCGCGATATATATCAGTGCGCCAAGCTGTACGCTGCCGAGCATAGAACTCCCAAGCGCGCCGAGCACGAAAGCCGGACTGGTGCTGTTGGAAACAGGAATCAGGCGTTCGGCGCTTTTTTTATCCAGTGCGCCGATTGCGCACAGCCTTTCGCAGCTGAGCGCTCCGACAGGAAAACCGCATACGGTTCCCAGAAAAAATACAAAATATTTTAACGGTATTTTTGAAGTTTTTTCTGAAAAAATAAGCGAAACTGTAAAATCGGACAGCACCATAAACAGAAACAGAGAGGGAATGATCGAAACGGCGCAGATTGTAAGCGCGCGCCGGATTCCTTCCATTACCGCCGCCACATGAAACAGGAAGAAAATGATAAGCAGTGCAGCACCCGGGATTTTTATCCGGTCAAGTTGCTTTGTCAAGTAATGTGTCCCCCTTTAAAATCATACATTTGGTTTAGTATGAGTATATTGTTTTGACCAACCGGTTATGAGCGGAGGGGTGTATATTGGCTAAACTAAGGAGGCTTCGGAGCAGGCTTTCAGAAAAGCTTGAGCTTCCGGAGGATGCGCTGAGCAGCGCGTATCGGATACAAGTGATCGGCGACTGCGCTGTTCTGTGCGGATGCAAAAAGCTTTTAAAATATCAGGCAGACGAAATTGTGGCGCTGGTCAGCGATGCGAAAATTTCATTTCGAGGAACTCACTTGAAGTGCGCATATTTTTTTGAGGGGACGATCGAGATCCGCGGAGATATTGCGGAGATAGGGATGGAAAAACGATGAAATTCCTATTATATTTATGTTTTGGATATGTTCGTCTGGTACTGCCTGCAGACCGCCTGAAAGACGTGCTGAATTTTGCGAACAGCCGCGGAGTACGTCTTTTGAAAATTCGATCGGATGATTGCGCTGCGAAAATTTATTTTTCATTGCGGGATGAAAAGCAATTTTTAGATTTTTTTCACGATGCACAAATTGAATACGATATTGACGGACGCGTGGGGGTGCCGGTGCTGTGGAGGCGGTACCGGCATCGTGTCGGTATGATGGCAGGACTGATTTTGTTTTTCGCCGCTATTTATATTTCGCCGCTTTTTATCTGGGAAATCAATATTACTGGGTTAGACCGGCTAAGCAGAGAAGATGTATGCGAATTGTTGGAGCGGCAAGGGGTAAAAATCGGCGTATTTGCGCCGTCAATTGACCGTGGAAAAGTATATGCCGGAATTCTTCGCGCTTCGACCGACATTTCCTGGCTGTCCGTAAATATACGCGGCAGCAGCGCGAATGTTGAAATTGTTGAGCGCGATCTCACCAATGCCGCCGAGATCACAGCCGACGGGGCAAATATTGTCGCGTCCAAGGATGGACAGATCATTGGCGCGGATGTCGTCCGCGGCCGTATGACCGTCAAAAATGGCGCTGTGGTAAAAAAAGGAGAATTACTGGTCAGCGGCGTAATCGACACCAACATGATGGGAACGCGTTACGTATATTCTGAAGCGGAAGTTTATGCCCGAGTGTACGATGAGTACCAGATAGAAATTCCTCTCGAAAATACGCGAAGAAGCTATATGGAGGAGGAAGTGTTGGAAGCATATATTCAAATGTTCGGAAAAAGTATAAATATTTTCAAAAACTATTCCATTTCCTATGAAAATTATGATACAATACAAAGAGAAAACAATCTGGCTTTCCCGGGACTGGAACAACTGCCGCTGAGTATGCTCTATGTTTGCGCTCTGCCGTATGAAGATGCGCCGGTGCTGCTCAGCGAGGAGGAAGCGCTTTCCCGTGCACGCACAGAACTGAAGCGCCAGATTGCTGAAAAAGATACATATGCCGAATTGCTGTCCCGAGAAGAATTTTATGAAATTTCCGACGCGGTTTTGATATACCGGTGCAGTATTGAAGCAGTTGAAAATATAGCCGTGGTTTCAGAGTTTGAAATTCAATGAAACCGCTGAAAGGAATGCGAATGTCCCGCAAAGTTATTTATACCGATTCCGCAGATATGACATCTACAATTTTTGGAACCTTTGATTCCAATACGACCAAGGTAGAACAGAAATTCGAGGTTAGAATTTATAATAAAAAATTAGAGAATACAGACGGCGACGCCATTATTATCGAGGGAGCAGCCGATGAAAATGTAGAGAAAGCCTATAAAGCGGTGTCCTTTATGAAAAGCATGAGCGCGGGCGGCGATCAGCTCAGCGGGCAGACGGTCGATTATATCATCGGCATGGTCGGCGACGGCAGCGAGGAAGAACTGAATGAATTCGACGACAGTTGTATCTGCATAACGAACAGCGGCAAGCCTGTAAAGGCGAAAACCGTTGGGCAGAAGAAATATATTCAGGCGATTCGGAAAAATACGATCGTGCTCGGCGTTGGCCCGGCGGGAACCGGAAAAACGTTTTTAGCGGTTGCTATGGCGGTTAAAGCGCTGCGCGCAAAAGAAGTAAATCGGATCGTGCTGACGCGTCCCGCTGTGGAAGCCGGCGAAAGTTTGGGCTTTTTACCCGGAGATTTGCAGAGCAAAATCGATCCGTATCTGCGTCCGCTGTATGACGCGCTCTTTGAGATGCTCGGCGTGGAAAACTATAACCGGCATCGTGAGAAGAATACCATCGAAATTGCGCCGTTGGCGTATATGCGCGGGCGCACGCTCGACGATTCGTTCATCATATTGGACGAGGCGCAAAATACCACGCCAGAGCAGATGAAAATGTTTTTGACACGGCTGGGGTTTGGTTCAAAGGCGGTTGTGACCGGAGACCTGACGCAGATCGATTTGCCATCCGGCAAAAAAAGCGGTCTTGCTGCGGCGGTTCGGATCCTTGAGGGGATCGAGGGGATCGGCATTCATCATTTTACCGGACGAGATGTCGTACGTCACAGGCTAGTGCAGGAAATCATTCAGGCCTACGAGAAGTATGAAAAAGAGCAGGCGGGGCGCGCTGCAAATCCCGCCCGCGTGCAAAGGAGCAAACGTGAATCTTAGTATCGTCTCAGAAAACAGTCAAGACAAGATACCAGTCACCGAGGAACTTCAATCGCTGATTTTCAGGGCGATACAGGAAACGCTGCTGCAGGAGGAAATTGATTTTGACTGCACCGTGTCCCTGACGTATACGGACAACGCCGGCATTCGCGCGTTTAATCTGGAATACCGCGGAAAAGATGCGGTCACGGACGTTTTGTCATTTCCTATGTTTGATACGGAAAAAGAAACGATTTATGCGCTTGATGGCATGCCGGCTGAACTTGGGGATGTTGTGCTTTCTTTAGAGCGGGCAAATGAGCAAGCTCGTCTCTTTGGACATTCGTTTGCGCGCGAGGCCGCCTTTCTGTGTGTGCACTCGGTTTTGCATTTGCTGGGATACGATCATGAACGATCTAAGGATGAAGACCGCCTGATGCGTGAAAAGCAGCGTGCGGTCATGCGTGCGCTGGGACTCAGCATCGAAGAAACGGAAGGATGAGCTAAAAATGACGAAAACTGCATTTATTGCAATTGTGGGAAGACCAAATGTTGGAAAATCCACGTTGTTGAATACGATGTGCGGCGAAAAAATTGCGATCGTATCGAAAAAACCGCAGACGACGCGCAACCGCATTACCGGAATTTTAACGCGGGACGAAAATCAGTATGTATTTCTGGATACGCCGGGCATCCATAAACCACGTACGAAACTCGGAGAATATATGGTGAAAGCAGCCAACGGAAGTATTGGAGAATCCGATGGTATTCTGCTTGTGATCGAACCTGTTCCGAGCGTGGGCGACATCGAGCGGGAAATCCTTCAGAAGATCAAAGAGGCCGGGATTCCTTGTATTCTGGTCGTCAATAAAGTGGACGAGCATACGCCTGCCAATATTGCGGCGACAATCGAGGCGTATGCAGAGGCATTTGTTTTTGATGCGGTCGTACCGATCAGTGCAAAAAACAGACGGGGGCTTGATGCGCTGTTTTTGGAGATGAACCGTTTCTTGCGTGAAAGCGTATGGTATTTTCCGGCGGATGCTGTAACTGATCAGCCGGAACGGCAGATTGCGGCGGAAATCATACGGGAAAAGCTGCTGCGGACCCTGAATAAAGAAATTCCGCACGGGACGGCGGTCGTGATCGAAGAATTTAAAGACGACGGCAAACTCCTTCGAATTCGTGCGGAAATTTTTTGCGAAAAAGCTTCGCACAAAGGGATTATTGTTGGCAAAAACGGCGCGGCGCTGAAACTCGTAGGGACCTATGCCCGCGAAGACCTGGAGGCCTTTTTTGGAACCAAAGTTTATTTGAATCTCTGGGTTAAAGTGAAAGAAAACTGGCGGGACAGTAGCCTTACAGTACGGAATTTCGGATATAAGGACGAATAAGGTGGGCTATGCTGATTGGCATCAGAGGACTTGTGCTGCGCGTAATCCCGAAAACTGAAAATGACCGGCTAGTGGTTTTGTTTACTGCGGAGCGTGGAAAAATCATGGTATGCGCCAAAGGCGGAAGATCGGTAAAGAGCAAACTTTTGCCTAGTATTGAACCGTTTGCTTATTCCGAGTTCATGCTATATGAGCGGGACGGTTATTTTTGGATACGCGAATCCCTGCTGATTGAAAATTTTTACAGTATTCGTGAAGATATTCAAAAGCTGGCGCTCGCATCTTATATATGCGAGGTGCTGGATTTCACGGTTTATGAAAATATGGAGGAGCCGGAATTGCTCCGGCTTAGTCTCAATTCTCTGCATGCGCTTGCCAGTGGATTAAAGTCCCCGGATAAAGTCAAAGCGGTGTTCGAGATGCGAACCTGTCTTCTGCTCGGTTTTGCGCCGGAAATGGAATGCTGCTTTCAATGCGGAAAAAAAGAAGGCGGCGCGTTTTGCTTCAGTTTAATTGACGGCGCGATCGTATGCGGTGCCTGCCGTGCGCACGCGCTGAAGGAATATTGTATGACGCGGCAGAATGTCAGTGAAGAGGAAATACGCCGCTTTGACGCACAAATTTTTTTGATTTCTGAAAATGTTCGCTTGGCGGTGCTTTATGTTTTAAGCTGTCCGCCAGATAAAATTTACGCGTTCTTTCTGCCGGAAAATGAGTGGCCGGTTTTTGCCCGGCTTAGCGAGGAACATTTGATTTACCGGCTTGAAAAAAAGCCGAAAACCTTAGCATTCTACAACGAGGTTTCTGTATTGTAGCGAGGAGAAACATGCTGTATTCACAAAAAACGCTTTTCATGCTGGAATTTGATAAAATTACCGCTTTGCTTGCGGACTGTGCCTTGACAGAGGGGGCACGGGAAACGGCTATGCGTCTCACGCCAACGTCGAATGAAAACAAGGTCATGCGCAAGCAGCAAATTACCGCGGATGCACGCCGACTTGCCGAGACAAAAGGCTATCCGTCTTTCGGCGGCGTCCGCAATGTTTCAGATGCGGTCGGACGTGCGCAGCGCGGCGCTTGCCTGCAGCCGAAGGATCTCTTGGAAATCGCAGCGCTGCTTCGTGTTTCCAGAGGTCTTGTCGATTATATTCGCGCGGATAAACCGTTTGAAACGGTTTTGGATGAGACGTTTGAATCCATCCTCCCAAACAAACATCTGGAGGAACAGATCACACGGGCGATTGTCAGCGAGGAGATGATCGCGGACGAAGCCAGTCCGGAACTGGCGGAGATTCGCCGAAAAATACGTGCGGCTAACAATCGTATCAAGGATACGCTTCAAAAATTTATCAGCGGCGGTTATGCCGGGCTTTTACAGGAAAATATTGTTACCATGCGCAATGACCGGTATGTCGTACCGGTGAAAATTGAGCATAAAAATGAAATCAAGGGATTGGTTCATGACACTTCCGCTTCGGGCGCCACCGTATTTATAGAACCAGTATCCGTGGTTGAAGCCAATAACGAACTGAAAATATTGAAAAACAGGGAAGAGCGTGAGATTGAAAAAATCCTTTTTGCTTTCTCTGCGCTGTGCTCGGAAAATGCGGAAACGCTGATCCATAACTATGATTGCGTCAACGAGATTGCGTTTGCGTTTTCCTGCGTTTCTCTGGCACAGCGTATGCATGCATGCGCTGTGCGTCATTCGAAGGAAAAAAATTTCTTTCTGAAAAAAGCGGTTCACCCGCTTTTGGACCCTGAACTGGCGGTACCTGTAGATATCAGTATTGGCGGCGATTTTGATACGCTGGTAATTACCGGGCCGAATACGGGCGGCAAAACGGTTGCGCTGAAAACGATCGGCTTGTTTGCGCTGATGTATCAGTCCGGACTTCAACTGCCTGCGTCTCCGAATTCCTCCATGTGCGTGTTTAAAGAAATATTGGCGGATATCGGCGATGAGCAAAGTATAGAGCAGTCCCTTTCCACATTTTCAGCGCATATGGTAAATATTGTTGAAATTCTGCGGCAAACCGGCCCGCGTTCTCTGGTTCTGTTGGATGAACTAGGCGCGGGAACCGATCCGATAGAGGGAGCGGCGCTGGCTGTTTCTATTTTAGAGAACATCCGGAAAAAGGGTGCGCTTTCAGCTGCTACAACACACTATGCGGAACTGAAAGCATATGCGATCGAGACAGACGGCGTTACCAATGCGTCCTGTGAATTCGATGTAGAAACATTGCGTCCAACGTATAAATTGATTATCGGTACGCCTGGAAAATCCAACGCGTTTGCTATTTCTAAACGGTTGGGGCTGCCTGCAGAAATTGTCGAACATGCGGATTCTTTGATTTCCGGAGAGAGCAAACGATTTGAGCGCGTGATTGAAAAATTGGAATCCGACCGAATTGCTATGGAGCGCGCACGCGAGGATGCAGAACATATGCGCATGGAGTATGAACGATTTAAAGCGACTTCAGAAACGGAAATTGAAAAAGCGCGCAAAGATGCGGAAAGGGAAAAAGAGCGGGCCCGCGCGCAGGCAAACCGTATGGTTCAAAGCGCTAAGGCATCCAGCGATTATGTATTGAATGAGCTTGCGGCGCTGAAAAAGAAAAAGGCTGAAGAAATCAGCAAAGAAGAGTTGGAAAAAGCGCGTCAGTCTATTCGTCTTGAACTTCGGCGCAGCAGCGGTGATTTTGACCCCGTAGAGGATCTGACGGATAAAAATTATACATTGCCGCGTCCGTTGAAAAAAGGCGATGCTGTGCTGATTATGAGTATCGGGCAGACAGGTACGGTACTCGGTCCCGCAGATAAAAACGGTATGGTGCGTGTACAGGCCGGGCGCATTGCAACGAGGACGGAAGAATGTAATTTGAAGCTCTTGGAAACACCGGATGCGGGTGTACGAAAAAGCAAGGAAAAGAACGCTTATCGAAATACAGTTGTTAAAGAATTCAGTCCGGAACTGGACATACGCGGCATGTATGGGGATGATGCCTGCTTTTTGCTGGATAAATATCTGGATGATGCGGCACTTGCGGGCATTCACTCGGTTCGGATCATACACGGCAAAGGCACCGGTGCGCTGAAAGCGGCCGTATGGCAATTTTTAAAAGGAGACCGGCGTATCGAATCCTACCGGCTGGGCGTTTTTGGAGAAGGCGACAGCGGCGTGACCGTTGTGGAAATCAAGTAAACGGAGGCGGTCTGAAATGGAAAAAACGATCTATATCATCAATATTGAGGAAGGGCTGCCGGATGTAGACGGCGCGCTGCGTGTGTTAGAGTATCAATTTGCATCGGCGGCGGCCATCGGTGAACGCGTGGTGAAAGTCATACACGGCTATGGATCGTCGGGACGGGGCGGCGGACGGCTGCGGACAGCGGCCCGCCGGTGGGCAAAAGAGAATAAACGAGTCGGTTTGATTGTCAAAGGAGAGGATTTTTCAATTTTTAATCTCTCCACACAATATTTAATTCAAAAATTTCCGTATGTGGCTAAAGATCATGACTTGGAACAGGCGAACGAGGGGATGACCATTTTATTTATTCAATAAAAAATCGTGTTTTTCTGCGAAAAACACGATTACTATGCGTTGATATTTACAAAATTCAGGCTTTGGCTACCATTGTTTCCAAAAAGTCTACGACATCGCTGACTGTAATCAATTTTTTGATGTCATCGTCATCGATTTGAATGCCAAACCGTTCTTCGCAAAGAAAAACTAAGTCTGCGAGTTCCAGCGAATTAATGCCCAAATCATTTTCGAGTTCTGCTTCTGGGCGAATATCGTCCGGGTTCACGGAAAGTTCTTCGATAAGAATCGTTTTTACTTTATCGTACATAATGCGTGCCCTCCTGGTGCATATGCATAATTTTACTAATTTCAACTTTTATTAGTATAATTTATTTTTATGGTGTTGTCAAGCTATTTATTATCGTCAATCATTAGTATGTGTGCAAATTTAAGTTTCATAGTATAAAATAATATAAATTTGAGGTATTTCCGGGAAAGGGGGGAATATTATGCAATATATTTGGCTTGGCGTATTGACGCTGGCGCTGATCGCAGAAGCGGTTACGGCGGGATTAATTTCCATATGGTTTGTTCCGGGTGCGCTGGTCGCTATGATCCTTGCGTTTTGTAATGTACCGGAATATCTTCAACTGGTTGTATTCCTTGGATTGTCGTTGATTTTTCTTATTTTATCCCGTACAATTTGGAAAAAGTATACGTCCATACGGCCGGTGGAACCCACAAATGCAGACGCTCTGGTTGGTATGACGGCAGTCGTCACCGCTGACATCAATAATATTGAGGCTGTCGGCGAGGTCAAGGTGGCCGGTCAGCATTGGAGTGCGCGGTCTGTTCGGGACAGCGAGTTCATTTCTGCGGGCACTCATGTGAAAGTTGTCGCGATCGAAGGCGTAAAGTTGATTTGCGAGCATATCGATGCACAGGGGACAAAAATTTAAAATACAAAAAATAATTGTATAATATTTAAAAATTCAAGGAGAAGCGTCATGGAGTATATTTTAATTGCGCTGGCAGTGATCGTCATTATTATTTTGATGTCTTGCATTAAGATCGTGCCGCAGGCGCGCGCATATGTTATAGAGCGTCTGGGCGTTTACAGCGGCACTTGGCGAACAGGTCTTCATTTCAAAGTTCCCTTTCTGGACAAAATCGCAAAAAAGGTCGTTTTAATGGAGCAAGTCGTAGATTTCCCGCCGCAGCCGGTTATTACGAAAGATAATGTAAAAATGCAGATTGATACAGTCGTATTTTTTCAAATCACGGACTGCAAACTCTATGCATACGGCGTCGTAAATCCACTTTCGGCTATCGAAAATCTTACAGCTACCACGCTGCGTAATATCATTGGTGAACTGGAACTGGATAGTACGCTGACTTCACGTGATATCATTAATACGAAGATGCGTTCGATTCTGGATGAGGCTACCG
>CATWNM010000036.1 GCA_958352145.1 uncultured Eubacteriales bacterium | reverse complement strand
CCCACAGACCTTGCGTGCGAATCCGAAGCCTCGCACGACGGCGGAAAACGCGGCACCCAGTATTCAGAAACAGACAAAAACGGCTTTAAAACTGCTCGCCTTGCCGTACTCGACAAAACCGGCGAAGAAGCAACCGGTAAGCGCACCGGCACCTATATTACAATTTTCTCCGAACTGATCTGCAATCTTGACGAAGCGCGCTTTGAATCGCTTGCGTCGCTGATCGCCGAAGAAATTGACAGTCTCGCGAACAACCTGCTCGGGGGCACGCCATCCTGCGTCCTTGTAGCCGGACTCGGCAACCGCGAAATCACGGCAGACAACATCGGCCCTAAAACCGTCGATAAGCTCACGGTAACGCGCCACATCCAACAGCATGACGCCGCATTGTTCAATCGCTTTGGGAAAGTTCCGCTGTGCGCCATAGCGCCGGGCGTGCTCGGACAAACTGGAATTGAAACTGCCGAACTGCTCAGCAGCATCAAAGAATGCGCGTCGCCGGATTTGATTATCGCGATCGACGCGCTGGCGGCGCGCTCTACCGAGCGGCTCGGCGCGACGATCCAAATTTCAGACAGCGGAATTTTTCCGGGCAGCGGGATCGGCAACAAACGCAGCGAGATCAGCCGGGAAACTATGAACATTCCTGTGATCGCCATCGGCGTTCCGACCGTTGTCAATTCCGCCACGCTGGTCTACGACGCGCTCTGCCGCGCGGGCTATACGCAGATCGACGCACAAATCGAAAAAGTGCTGCACGAGGGAGAAAGTTTCTACGTTTCTCCAAGACAAAGCGATACGATCAGCGAACGTGTCTCCGATATACTTGCCCATGCGATCGACGAGGTTTTCCTATATTGAGGAGGTGCTCCTATGCAACCGCAAATACACAACGAAGCAGAATTGATTGGGCGGCAGTGCCTGCCGCCCCCAACTGAAAACCCGGTTTCGAAGATTCCGCGTACAGGAAACCGGCGCTATGCGATGCAAAGCTTCGCCTGTATATTCTGCGCGGCCGCCGCCCTGCTCGTCCTCTTTGTCTGTGCGCTCGACAAAATCGACGAGATCCGCGAGCGCGGCTTACTGGAATACTTGAGCGAAGAAGTTTTAAAAACTAACGGCGGCAATCAAAGTCTCGGCGATCTGATGAGCGCCGCCGCCTTTGGGCACGGTGATACACGCACGGATATCGAAGCCGCAAAAACGGATATCCCGGCGCAGGCGCTGCCGATTCTGCCGCGGATTTTTTACATACCAAAAGAACAGATCGCAGACGAAATCTATCTGGAAAAAGAAGAACTTGAAAAAAAGATATTCGAACTGTACTCTTTTGATTATTCAAAGGTTCCCGCAAAAAAATACGCGATTATTCCAACCGATCTTTCCGCAGCGAAAGATACCGATCTCAAAAACGATACTGCGTTTAATATCAACATGGACGAAATCTCCAAGCAGGCAAAACTGCTGGAACCAGTCACGCCGGGCGCCGAGCCACTGGTTTTGATTGTACACACGCACGGAACGGAAAGCTTCTCCGAAGAAGGTTCCATCTATTACGATGAACAATACAATCAGCCGCGCAGCGAGGATACCTCCAAAAATATCGTTGCAGTCGGCCGTGTGCTGGCAAACGAACTCAATGCGCGCGGCATCCCGACCCTGCACTGTGAAATCATGCACGACAAAGAATCCTATATCCACGCCTATGAACGCAGTTCAGAAAGCATTGCCCGTTATCTGGAAGAATATCCTTCCATTCAGTACGTATTTGATGTTCACCGCGATTCCATCATCCGAAGCGATCTTTCCAAACTTCGCCCGGTCACACTGTACAAAGGGGTTCCCTGCGCACAGCTGATGATGATCGTCGGTTCCAGTGAAAAAGGCGCAGGGGAATATGACTGGCAAAGCAATCTCATCCTGGCGGAAGCCATACAGCAACGCCTGCTCTCCAATACGCTCGGCATACCGAGGCAGCTATATCTCCGAGGCGCTTCTTACAATCAGCAGTTAGCAAAGCACGGCCTACTTTTGGAAATTGGAAGCTGCGGCAATTATCTGAGCGAAGCGCAAACCGCCGCAAAGGCATTTGCAGAAGCTTTTGCAAATACGCTGCTTGGAAAATCGTAACATTTGCCTCCTAACAATATAGAAAATATATACAAACCCCAAAATACGGCCGCCGCTTAAAAAGCGGCGGCCGTCAGCTTGCCGAAAAAGTATACGAAACAGACAACTAAGTAAAAATGCGCATCCAGCGCGGACATGTGCCGCTTTGGATGCGCATTCAGGCTTGGCAAGTACCGCGTTTCGGCGCGCGGCGCGAGCGAACCCATGCTTTTTTTCAAATAAAACCTTTGGTCTTTTTGAAAAGCTCTGAGCGCCGCCGCTTTGAAAGCGGCGGCGCTCTTTTCCTATTTCTATATTACCGCAATATTCATTGATTTTTCTTCGAACACGCATCGCCCATCGGGCAGCTTGCGCAGCCGCAGCCACAGGAGGATTTTCCTTTTTTTCGGTTTCGAATCATTCGGACAAGAATTCCCGCAACCACCGCGGCCAAAATCAAACCAACAAGAATCGTGCCTAAGTTCTCTCCGATCCAGGAAAGCATACAAATTCCTCCTTTCGTATGAATACCCCTTAATTCACTCTGACTTTTTCAGTGAGCTTGGTCGCTTCTTTGTAGGGTTTTGCAAGCATATAAACCATAAAGCCAAGCACCAAAACCGCCGCAATCAGGCCAATCACGTTTATACCGCCGGTAAAGACAGAACCGATCTGATAAACCATCAGCGAAACCGCATAAGCGAATACGCATTGATAACCAATGGCAAACCAAGTCCATTTTGCGCTGTTCATTTCCCGTTTAATCGCACCGATCGCCGCAAAGCAGGGCGCGCAAAGCAGGTTGAATATCAGGAAAGAGTAAGCGGCCAGCTTAGTCATCCCTTCGAAATCAAGTACGCCGAATACGCCGACAACCTCTTCTTTGGCGACCAGCCCCATGATCGTCGCAATTGTCGCTTTAATATTGCCAAAGCCAAGCGGTGCGAAAATCCAGCAAACGGCGTTTCCGATAATGCCCAGAACGCTGTTCTCCAGTTCCATTTCCCGGTCAAAGAGGAATTGTCCCTCTACGACGCCGAAGCAAGATCCGAGCCAGATGACGATAGACGACAGCAGGATAATGGTGCCCGCTTTCTTGATAAACGAGCTTGCTCTCTCCCACATGCTGCGCAGAATGTTGCTGACCGTCGGCCAGTGATACGCCGGAAGTTCCATGACAAACGGGGCCGGTTCGCCCGCAAACATCTTGGTTTTCTTCAGCATAATGCCTGAAACGATGATCGCGGCAATTCCAACGAAATAAGCGCTGGGCGCCACCCACCACGCACCGCCGAACAAAGCGGAAGCGATTAAAGCAATGATGGGAAGCTTTGCACCGCAGGGAATAAAGGTCGTTGTCATGATCGTCATACGGCGGTCGCGTTCATTTTCAATCGTACGGGAAGCCATAATGCCGGGAACGCCGCATCCAGTGCCGATCAGCATGGGAATAAAGGATTTGCCCGAAAGGCCGAATTTCCGGAATACGCGGTCCAATACAAAGGCAATACGCGCCATATAGCCACAGGACTCCAAGAACGCCAAAAGGATAAACAGAACCAGCATCTGCGGAACAAAGCCGAGCACCGCGCCCACACCGGCAACAATGCCGTCAAGCAGCAGTCCTTTCAGCCAATCGGCGCAGTTCACAGCGTCAAGGCCGCTTTCAATCAGCACCGGAATGCCCGGAACCCATACGCCATACGTCGAAGTATCCGGAACATCCTCCGCCTCCAGCGCGGCATCCACCGTCTCGGAAATGTCATAGCCTGCTTCCGCAAGTGCATCGGCAAAAGAGCCGTATGCTTCGTCAAACGCGCCGAAATCTCCGTCTTCCATAGCATCCAGAACATCGCCGGCGCCGACAACGCCGGCATCCGCAGCCGCACGGACGATCGCTTTTGCGTCGCTTGTGAAAATATTTTCTTCGGCATATGCGTTCATATCCTCTTCATAGGCGGACGATCCGATGCCAAACAAATGCCAGCCCTCGCCGAATAAACCGTCGTTCGCCCAGTCGGTCGCCCATGTTCCGACAGTAGAAACCGAAAGAAAATACACGAGGAACATAACAACTGCGAAGATCGGCAGCGCCGCGAAGCGATTGGTGACGACTTTATCAATCTTGTCCGAGACAGAAAGCTTTCCGGCAGATTTCTTCTTATAGCAGCCTTTCATGATCGAAGCGATATACACGTACCGCTCGTTTGTAATCAGGCTTTCCGCATCATCGTCGCACTCTTTTTCAGCAGCACAAATGTCCTCTTCCACATGATCCAAAACTTCTTTCGGAAGCTTCAGCTGCTGGAGCACCTTGTCGTCCCGCTCAAAAATCTTAATGGCATACCACCGCTGCTGTTCGGCAGGCATCGTATGTACGGCAGCCTCTTCAATATGGGCCAAAGCATGCTCGACAACACCGGAAAACGTATGCATCGGCACGGTCTTTGCAGATTTTGCCGCCTCCATCGCCGCTTCCGCCGCTTCCATAACGCCGGTGCCTTTCAGCGCGGAAATCTCAACGATTTGGCAGCCCAGTTCCCTGGACAATTCCGCAATGTTAATCTTATCGCCGTTCTTTCTCACCACGTCCATCATATTAACGGCGATCACCACGGGAATGCCAAGTTCGGTCAGCTGCGTAGTCAAATAAAGATTTCTTTCCAGATTCGTACCGTCGACGATGTTCAAAATCGCGTCCGGACGCTCGCCGATCAGGTAATTCCGTGCCACTACTTCCTCAAGCGTATATGGAGACAGCGAATAAATTCCAGGCAGGTCTACAATCGTGACGCCGTCATGCTTTTTCAATTTTCCTTCTTTTTTCTCCACCGTAACGCCCGGCCAGTTGCCGACAAACTGATTGGAGCCTGTGAGCGCGTTGAACAACGTGGTTTTTCCACTATTCGGGTTGCCCGCAAGGGCGATTCGTAAATCCATTGCTGTTATTCCTCTCCTTCATAATTAGCTAAAACTAACTGGAACTGCAAAAAATATAGGGGGTCGCCCTTTCAAAAATTATTCCACTTCAATCATATCCGCATCCGCTTTCCGAATGGACAGTTCATATCCGCGCACGGTTACTTCGATCGGGTCGCCGAGCGGCGCCACTTTGCGAATATGTACTTCCACGCCTTTTGTCAGCCCCATGTCCATGATGCGCCGCTTTACCGCGCCCTCTCCATGCAGTTTGACAACTTTGACCGTATCGCCGACTTTCGCCTGTCTGAGTGTGTTCATTGCCGTATCCTCCTAATTTTGATATGATTTTGCAATCAAATCATAATTTTTTGCGCCATTTCCCGGCTGATCGCCACGCGGGTTTCTTTCACATTCACAATGATATTGCCGCCGAGGGTGCTGATGACGGTAACACTGCCGCCCGCTACAAACCCTAAATCCTCAAGATGCTTTTTGACATCCGGATTTCCTCCAACCTTTTTGATAATATTTTCTTCGCCGACATTTGCAAGAATCAACGGCATCATTGCGCATCCTCTTTTCGTGCTTTGTATTCGAATCGGCTTTGGCCGATCATAAATCCATGATAACGCCACATGTTAGCCCTTGCTAACCTATATTATGGTACTCGTTTTTCTTTTTTTTGTCAAGAGGTCTGCGTCCAAAAATCACCTTTCCGTTTCAAAATCAGCACTATATCCAATTTATTGTCGGACATCCTCCGCTCTAAATGTACACATTTACTATTCTCCATGCATTGTTTTCGTACGGTTCTGCACACACGAAGCATTTTGTATTTTTGAAAAAACATTTCTGAAAAATCTGTTGACAAATTCCTCCGAATTCTCTATCATAGAATAGAAATTAAAGTGAAATCAAACGCGTCAAAACGAATATTTCCTTTGACGACCGCCAAAAATTATATGCTTGCCGCATCGCAGTGAAGCCGATCCGCCCACCTCGTTTTTTGCGGCGAAAAACGTCAAATGTACAAAACAAGTATAAAATCGCGAGGAATAAAATGTTAAAATTAGAGCATCTCTCCTGGGAAACGCCGGACAAAACAAAAATCCTAAACGATCTGAACCTGACGATACCCGATAATAAACTGATGGTCATTACCGGCCCCAACGGCGGCGGCAAAACCACGCTTGCAAAAATTATCGCAGGGCTCTATACCCAGACCTCCGGTAAAATTCTTCTGGACGGCTTTGATATCTCCGGTCTCGATATTACCGAACGCGCCAGAAAAGGCATAAGCTTTGCTTTCCAGCAGCCCGTTCGTTTCAAAGGCATCACGGTGCGCCGGCTGCTGGAACTATCTTCAGGCAACACGCTGAAAGAGAATACGCTATGCGAAATGCTGAGCCGCGTCGGTCTCTGCGCACGGGAATATATCGACCGTGAAATCAACGCTACGCTCTCCGGCGGCGAGATCAAACGCATTGAAATCGCGTCGGTGCTTGCGAGACACACAAAGCTCTCCATCTTTGACGAGCCTGAAGCCGGGATCGATCTTTGGAGCTTTACAAATCTGATTCAGGTATTCGAGCAGATCCGCCAAAGTCTTACCGGCACGCTCATCGTCATTTCCCATCAGGAACGCATCCTGCAGATTGCCGATGAAATCGCCGTCATCGCAAACGGAACCGTTCAGTCGGTAGGTCCCAAAGACAAGATGCTGAGTCAATTGCTCGCCGGCAAAGAATTCGTACCGGCTTGTTCAAAGCAGGAGGCGATGTTTCAATGAAAGAAATCACAAAAGAACTACTTCGCCAAATATCCGGACACGACGGCGTTTTTACAGGCGCATACAATCTCCGGGAGGACGGCTGCTGCGCAGGACGGCAATCCAGCGCGCATATTAAAATCGAATCCAAAACAGATCAGCCGGGGCTGGAGATCCGCGTCGCTCCCGGCACATTGGGAGAAACGGTGTCCATTCCCGCCTGTGTCACGCACGGCGATGTAGACGATTTGGTCTACAATGATTTTTATATCGGAGAAAATGCCGACATCACAATCGTAGCGGGCTGCGGCGTGCACACCGACACCGGAGAACCCGCGCGGCACAACGGCATCCATCGTTTTATTCTCGAAAAAGGCGCCAAAGTAAAATATATTGAAAAGCACATCGGAACCGGAAAAGGCGCAGGTCTTCGTTCGATTGATCCGGTTACGGAAGTAATACTCGGCGAAAACGCCGTTTTGGAAATGGATACGGCGCAAATCGGCGGCGTTGACCGCACTACGCGAAAAACCAACGCGACGCTGCAGGCCGGCGCGCGCCTTTTCATCCGTGAACGGATCCTCACGGAAGCGGACCAACAAGCGTTTACCGAATTTCATGTGGAACTAAACGGAAACGGCGCCGGCGTAGATCTGATATCCCGCTCGGTCGCAAGAGAACATTCCCATCAGGCATACCATTCGGTTATCGTCGGGAACGCTCCCTGCACCGGCCATTCGGAGTGCGACGCGATTTTGGCGGATTCGGGCACGGTGGACGCGGCTCCGGAGCTTCGCGCACACGACAATGACGCGATTTTGATCCACGAAGCGGCGATTGGAAAAATCGCAGGCGAGCAGATTATGAAGCTGCGAACCTTAGGGCTTACCGAAGAAGAGGCGGAAGCTACGATCATTAGCGGCTTTTTAAGCTGAGCAAATTTTCAGCTTTTGTCCGCAGAGCACACGGCGTACTTTTGATTGGGTTAAAAAAATAATCGACGAAATAAGGAGGCTTTTGTATATGCATTTACAGGAATCCGGCGAGATGTATCTTGAAACCATTCTGGTTCTTTCAAAAAAAAGCAGCGCTGTACGCTCGCTCGATGTCGCCGAATACATGGGTTTTTCAAAACCCAGCGTCAGCCGCGCCGTCGGGTTGCTGAAAAGCGGCGGCTATGTCGTTACCGACGAAGAAGGCTATCTGCTCCTGACAGAAGCCGGCCGGGAAATCGCTGAAAAAATTTATGAACGCCATACGCTCCTGACAGACGTTTTAACGCGGCTCGGCGTCGACAAAAATGTCGCCGCAGAAGACGCCTGCAAAATCGAGCACGATATCAGCGACCAATCTTTCAAAGCCATCAAACAATACGTGCGCAGACATATGTAAACCGCAAAAAAGGACGCCGGCCGCGTCCTTTTTTGCAGGTTCGGCCTTTTTAAGCGCCCATTGGTATTTCCTGCCGGTTCAAGTGCGCGATGCAAAAAAAATCCTTCGAACACTGGTCTGTTTTGCGTTGACTTTTATCCATGAATATGATAGAGTGTACATGAAGTTTTTTGTAGGATATATGCGGTATATAAATACGGATCGAGGTGGAAAAGTGCGGGAAACGATATTTTTTATAATAATCGGCTATTTATGCGGCGGCATTTTGTTTGCAAAATGGCTCGGCGAACTGCTGTGCAATACGGATATTACCGCAAACAGCCGCGACCACAATCCCGGAACCGCCAACGCCTTTATGTTCGGCGGCTTTTGGTGCGGTACCATCACGCTTTTTTGCGAACTTTTAAAAGGCTTTCTTCCGGTTTTTCTGTATCTGCGTACAGTTCCGCTTTCCAGCAGTCACGGCGGTCTTGCGTTTGTCATGGCGGCGCCGGTCGCCGGTCATATTTTCCCCGTTTTTCATCATTTTCGCGGCGGAAAAGGGATCGCCGTCTCTTTTGGATGCTTGATGGGATTGTTTCCCTATGCGCTTCCGGCATTGATTTTGGCGTTCGTCTTCATCTTTTTTTCTGTTATCGTGGTAGTATCTCCGCATTACTACAGAACATTTTTGACATACGCTGCCGCAGCGGCGCTGATGCTGATCTATGCCGGCGATTTCCGGATCGTCTCAGGTTTTGGTCTCATTTCAGCGCTGGTCACAATCAAACTGATGCTGAGCGCTGAAGAAAAAGGAAAGTGCAGGATACGGCTGCTATGGAAGCGTTGATTTTATCATGCGGCACAGGAGGCGGTCATAACGCAGCCGCCGCTGCAATCGCAAACGAACTGCGTTCAAGAGGACATCAAGTAGAAATATTGGATCCATATGCGCTTGTCGGAGACAGACTGGCAATCACAATCAGCAACGCCTACATCCGATTGGTACAAAAACTACCGGGCGCTTTCGGCTGCCTCTATTTCATCGCCAATCTCGTCAGAAAGCTCCCGTTTGTCTCTCCGGTCTATCTAATCAATCGAAAAATGTCCAAATATATGCATCAGTTTCTCGCAAAGCGGCATTTTGATGTGATCGTGATGCCGCATTTGTTCCCCGCGGAGATTTTGACCGCCATGAAAAAGAAAGGGCTAAAATTACCCCTAACGCTATTTATTGCAACAGATTATACCTGTATTCCGTTCACCGAAGAAACCGCGTGCGACTACTACGTCATCCCCGCCAAAGAATTAACGGAAGAATTCTGCCGCCGCGGTCTCGCGGAAGAAAAGCTGCTGCCGCTTGGGATTCCGGTAAACGCGCGGTTTTCTGCCGGCGATACGCCGGTCGAAGCCCGGCGCAGGCTGGGTCTTGACGGCGAAACACCGTATCTTTTGATCTCCGGTGGTAGCATTGGCGCCGGCAAACTCCGAAAAACCGTGCGCTGGCTCTACGAAGCCGCAGACAAAAAACAACGCTTGATCGTCATTTGCGGCAACAATGAAAAACTGTATCATCAACTGCAAAACGAATATTCCGGCGACGCGCGCGTACAGATCCTTTCCAGAACCGATCAAATGGACGATTATATAAAAGGCTGCGCCGCATTTTTTTCCAAACCAGGAGGACTCTCCTCAACGGAAGCCGCGGTAGCCGGCGCTCTGCTTGTCCATATATCCCCGATTCCAGGATGCGAAACCCGAAATGTGGATTTTTTCTCCGAGCAAGGCATAAGCATCGATGCCGGGAAAGACAAAAAGCAGCTTCTTTCCGCCTTAAACCGATTAAACGATCCGCAAGAAGCGCAGAAAATGCGCGCAGCACAGCGTAAATATATCAATCGTTTCGCCGCACGGGACATCTGCAATTTTATAGAAAACCATATATCCTGACGTTTCTGTATCCCCGATTGAAAATCAAAATTTTTTTGATACAAGGAGCTTTCCCGTTATGATTTCAAAAATTTTAAAATTCAGTTTTTGCATCCTGACGCTTTTCTTTGCCGCATGGCTGTGCGGATGCGCATCTGATCCGGCGAACTCCCCGGATACAGAAAATTCCGATTTGACGTCCGATCCTGCGCCGGAAACGCAGCTTATCGAAATTAAGAACGGCATGTTCATCGGGCAGACCGGCTACATGCAGAACACCGGCGCAATCAGCAGTGCGGCGGATCCCTCCGTTTTGTATTACGATGGAAAATATTATATGTATGCAACCTCTATCGGCACCGGTTTCAAATGCTGGTCGTCCGAAAACTTGTCCTTGTGGACAGACGAGGGCGTATGCTTTAAGTCCGGCAGCGGCTCAGCATGGAACAAAAGCTGCCACTGGGCGCCCGGCGTCGTATACTACAACAACCTGTTCTACATGTTTTTTACCGCCAGCCCGCAGCCGTCCGGTCAGAAATATGAAAAATTATACATGGGCGTAGCAACATCCGAATCACCGACCGGCCCATTCGTCAGCATTTCCGAAGAGCCGTTTATGGGCGAAGACAAGGTCGAGATCGGCGTAGTGGACCCGTATGTTCTGTTTGACGACGACGGCTCGATCTATTTATATTACAATTATGACCGCCGCGCACTCGGCGGAACTTTAGACATCTATTGCGTGCCGATCACAATAGACAAAACCGATGTCCGCATAACCGGCGATCCCGTATGCGTATTGCAGCCTGAATCGGATCCAAACAGTTGGGAACGCAGCCAGGGTACGATCGTAGAAGGCGCCGTCGTGCTCAAGCATGGCGGAAAGTATTATTTGATGTACAGCAGCAATTCCTATGCGAAGCCGGAATATGCAATGGGCTATGCCGTATCCGATTCCCCGACGGGTCCATTTGTAAAATATGAAGGCAATCCGATTCTGCATTCCAACGATTCCGTAAACGGTCCCGGACATAATGATTATGCCGTTTCGCCGGACGGTACGGAATACTTTTGTGTTTATCATACCCATAAGTCGCTTGGAGAATATACCGGACGTACGGTTGCGGCGGATCGTATCGTCTTTCTTGAAGACGGCACGATGCTTGTAGATGGCCCATCCTATTATATCAAAAGTCCGCTGCCCTCCGGAACAAAAGGGCTGACGCGCCTGCAAGACGGCTACAGCCTGCAAACCAACTGCAAAACTGTTTCCGGCGATCTGCCATTTCTGTCCGATCATTTGACCTCTTTTGCAGACCGGGCGGTCCGCTTTGAAGACCAAAATACGGTGCGGATAGATATAACCCTGGATTCCCCCTG
This sequence comes from uncultured Eubacteriales bacterium, assembly GCA_958352145.1. GTDB lineage: Bacteria > Bacillota > Clostridia > Oscillospirales > CAG-272 > UMGS902. Next base: position 8,882 of record CATWNM010000036.1, on the reverse strand, counting down.
CGCGCTTCAACAGCTATGGATTTATCCGCAGGATGCAGAAAATGCGCCCGCAACCGCCTCCCTGATTATCAACGATCAATATATTATCCGGGATGTGAAATTTTCCAATTCTACAAGACAGCCATGCGTCTTCCTGCTCGACAAGCTGCCTGAGGACGTACTGGTTGAAACTGTACAAATCGAATTTGCCCTGGACGAAAGTGAAAGCGGATGCACACTGACGGAAATAATCCTCTGCGCGCAGGAATAAACACGCGGAATTTTTTAAGCCGCTTAAACGCCGTCTAAACCCGATGCGCCCTATCCCCACTAAAATACAAAGAACCGCGGAATTATTGGATTTCCGCGGTTCTTTGTATAAATGTTTTGTTTGCCAGCAGTCTATTTTAATAATTCTCTTGTCTGACCTCAAAATAGCTCTGCGGATGCGCGCATACCGGACATACCTCGGGTGCTTTTTTCCCGATGACCAAATGCCCGCAATTGCGGCATTCCCACATCGTCTCTTCGCTCTTTTCAAACACTTTCTGCATCTCCACATTGCGAAGCAGCGCGCGATAGCGTTCCTCATGCGATTTTTCAATCGCGGCAACCATACGGAATTTTACAGCCAACGCATGAAACCCTTCTTCTTCTGCCTCTTTGGCAAAAGTGTCATACATATCCGTCCACTCGTAATTTTCCCCTTCGGCCGCATGCAGAAGATTCGCTGCCGTATCTCCAAGTTCGCCAAGTTCTTTAAACCACATTTTTGCGTGTTCTTTCTCATTATCCGCCGTCTTCTGGAAAATCGCCGAGATCTGTTCGTACCCTTCCTTTTTCGCTACGCTGGCAAAATAAGTATACTTGTTTCTCGCCTGGCTCTCGCCTGCAAACGCAGTCCAAAGATTTTTTTCCGTTTTGCTGCCCTTAAGCTCCATTGTCGTTCCTCCTATATTTTTAGGAATAATTCCTAAATATATCTCTATTATACGCTTTTTTTCTTCATTGTCAAGTTTTTTCTAAAATTTTTGTATTCCAACCGTCATGGAAACCGATAAGGTTCCAGTTCTTTTTTGTCTTGAAAACTTATAATAACGCCCAGCCTGTTTCGGTTATTCGAAACGGGCTGGGCGCTTTTTGAAAAGCAAAATGAAAGACTTATCTTTCTTCAATATACGCGCAGGCGGCAAGTGCGGCGCCAGCGCCATCCGAAATCGCCGTGGCAATCTGCCGCACTTGTTTTTTGCAGCAATCTCCCGCAGCAAAAATTCCAGGCGTACCGGAAAAGCCGTTCTCGGCCGCCAGAATATAGCCGTCCTCCAACCGAACAACATTCGAAAACGCCTCGTTTTCGGGCGCAAGCCCTACCGCGATAAACACCCCGTCTACAGACAGCATCTGCTCGACACCACCGGCATCCGCAATCCGCACCGTTTTGAGCACCGCGTCGCCGCAAAATTCTTTTACCGTAGAGCCAAAATAGATCTGGACATTCGGCTGAGCGCCAAGGCGCTCAATCAAGCGCCGCTCTCCGGTAAAAAAGTCAAGATTCTGTATCACCAAAACCGTTTTACAATTTTGACAAAGCAGGAGCGCCTCTTGGAGCGCCGAGTTCCCGCCGCCGACCACCGCAACCGTTTTCCCCTCGTAAAAAGCGCCGTCGCAAACTGCGCAGAAAGAAATACCGTCGCCGATATACTTCTCTTCGCCCGGCACACCGAGTAAACGGTGCTTCGCACCTGTAGCCAAAATCACTGCTTTCGCCGTATATTCCCCAGCATCCGTTACGACGGTTTTGACATCTCCGTCCCGCAGCGCCGTCACTTCGGCGACCTCTACCTGCGCGCCCTGAGCCAGCACCTGTTCTACCATACGATCGGCAAGTTCACTGCCGCTGACCGAAATAAATCCCGGATAATTTTCTATTTTGGGAGAATAGGTCATCTGTCCGCCGAATCCGCCTTTTTCAATAATCAAAACCCGTCTGCCTCCGCGGCAGGCATACAGGGCGGCGGTCAACCCCGCGGGGCCGCCGCCGACCACAATGACATCATACATGGACACAGCTTCCTTTTTGCGCAATATAGGTTCGTATACCGGCAACACCCGCAAACTTCCGTTCGCTTCCCACGCCGGTAACGACGAGCGTCGGCGCTTGCTTTAAACCAAGCGATGCGGCAAGTTCCTTATTGTCCTCGACGAAAAGTTTTTCGTAACCAATGCCGGCATCGTCCAAAAGCTTTGCTGCGATCTTACAGTTCGGGCAGGTCTTTGTCGCAAACAACACCGCCGTTTCGGCTTCTGGACACGCCGCAGCCTCCTCCGGCATGTCCGGCTCAGGAATCCCGTGCCGTTTCAGCACGCTGGCTGCAATATCATATTCGCGCCGGTCCTTAAACTCATGCGCCTTGCCGTCGTTCCAATTCTGCACGGGCCGGTAATAGCCGGTAATGCGGCTGTATACCTCTGTTTTTTCACCGCAATGCGGGCAAGTGTACTGTTCACCAGCAAGATAACCGTGCGCCTTGCAAATCGAATATGTAGGAGATATCGTATAATATGGTAGTTTATAATTTTCGGCGATTTTACGCACCAAAAGCGCGGCTGCTTTCCAATCGGGCAGTTTTTCACCGATAAACGAATGGAATACCGTACCCGAGGTATACAGCGTCTGCAATTCGTCCTGAATATCCAGAGCCGAAAACAGATCATCGGTATAACCGACCGGCAAGTGAGAACTATTGGTATAATAGGGCGCGCCTTCGGCGCCGCCAGCCGTGATAATGTCGGGATAACGCCGGACATCATGCTTTGCCAAGCGATACGTCGTAGATTCAGCCGGGGTCGCCTCCAAATTGTACAGATCTCCGTATTTCTCCTGATAATCCGACAAGCGCTCCCGCATATGGTTCAGCACATCTTTGGTAAACGCCTGCGCCTCGGATTCGGTCAAATCCTTACGGATCCAACGGGCGTTGAGACAAGCTTCGTTCATACCGATCAGCCCGATTGTGGAAAAATGATTTTCAAAAGTGCCGAGATAGCGCTTGGTATACGGATACAATCCTTCGTTCAAAAGCTTTGTAATCACTTTGCGCTTGATATTCAACGAGCGCGCGGCTACGTCCATCATATGGTCGAGACGTTTATAAAATTCCGCGCTGTCAGCCGAAAGGTACGCGATGCGCGGCATATTGATGGTTACGACGCCGACCGAACCGGTGCTTTCCCCGCTCCCGAAAAAGCCGCCCGATTTTTTGCGCAGTTCACGCAGGTCCAGACGTAGGCGGCAACACATCGAACGCACGTCGCTTGGCTCCATGTCGCTGTTGATATAATTGGAAAAATACGGCGTGCCGTATTTGCTCGTCATTTCAAACAGAAGCCGATTATTCTCCGTCTCCGACCAGTCAAACTCACGCGTGATCGAATACGTCGGAATCGGATACTGGAAGCCGCGGCCGTTGGCATCGCCCTCAATCATAATCTCAATAAAGGCCTTATTGATCAGATCCATTTCCGCCTTGCAGTCGCCATAGGTGAAATCCATCTCCTTGCCGCCGACCAGCGCGGGCATATTTTCCATATCTTTCGGTACAGTCCAATCCAGCGTAATATTGGAAAACGGTGCCTGCGTACCCCAGCGTGAAGGCGTATTCACACCGTATACAAACGCCTCCAGACTCTTTTTCACCTGATCGTAGTTCAGATTATCCGCCTTTACGAAAGGAGCAAGATAAGTATCGAACGAGGAAAATGCCTGCGCGCCCGCCCACTCGTTCTGCATAATGCCAAGGAAATTGACCATTTGATTGCAGAGCACAGAGAGATGCTTTGCAGGAGAAGAGGTCATTTTGCCGGGAATGCCGCCAAGCCCTTCTTTAATTAGCTGCTTCAAAGACCATCCGGCGCAGTATCCGGTCAGCATGGACAAATCATGGATGTGGATATCCGCATTCCGATGCGCCTGCGCAATTTCATCGTCATAGATTTCGGAAAGCCAGTAATTGGCCGTAATCGCCCCAGAATTGCTGAGAATCAGGCCGCCGACCGAATACGTCACGGTCGAATTTTCCTTAACGCGCCAATCGGTCACTTTGACGTAACTGTCGACGATCTCCTTATAATCCAAAATCGTGGATTTCATATTGCGCAGTTTTTCGCGCTGCCGGCGATACAGAATATAGGCCTTAGCCACCTCCGCATAGCCGCCCTGCACAAGCACCGCTTCCACGCTGTCCTGAATATCCTCGACAGAGATCAAACCGTCTTTGATCTTGGGCTCAAAGTCCGCCGTGACTTTCAGCGCCAAAAAATCGATCACGCTTGGATGAAAATTCACCTCGCAGGCTTCAAAAGCCATTTCAATAGCCTTGGAAATCTTAGAAAGGTCAAAATCTACAATTTTGTTGTCCCGTTTTTTTACATGATACATAAAAAGCCGTCCTCCTGTCGTATCTAGTCCGCCCAAAACGATCCGGCGGAAAACTGTCAGCGTTTATACGATACCACAGTTTGGACGGCTTGTCAATACAAACCACAATATTTTGATTATTTTTTTCGTACCACATACTACATATTGTATACAAAGCATAGAGCCGCGCGCCGCACAGCGGCCGTTTTGGCCATGCAGAACCACGCCGTTTTCTACGCCGCTTACTGCCTGCCGCGGCATACGGCCGACTGCACAAACGGGCGCACGGCGGCCAGACAAGCGTCAAGCAGCGCGTCGGAAACAGCAAAGCTGCCGCTGCCCACAAGATCGCCCGAATCCCGAAAAGGCTGTAAAAAATACCGCTTAGCACCGGCGATCCATCTGCCGATCGATTCAAAATCTTTTGGCGTATGAAAAGCGCCGGTCACTGTCGTGCGAAATTCGTAGTCCACACGTCCGGACAGCAAAAAAGATACCGACGCCTGAACGCCGGAAAGCGCCTCGGGCGCCACTCCCGCGGTCTCTGCATATTTTTCGGGGGCATTTTTTATATCCATCGCGACATAATCGACCAAACCCGAATCAACCAGCATGCGCAGACGCTCCGGGAACGTACCGTTGGTATCAAGCTTGACCGCATAACCGAGCGTGCGGATCTTTTGAAGTAAATCCCCTGCATCCGGCCAAAGAAGCGGCTCTCCCCCGGTCAGCACGACACCGTCCAGGAGTCCTTTCCGCTTTTGCAGAAAAGACAAAATTTCCGTCTCCGTCACTTCCGCAGCAGCCGGGCGGACCACCAGCCCGGCATTATGACAAAACGGACAGCGAAGATTGCACCCGTACGTAAACAAAATAGCCGCAGTCTTGCCCGGAAAATCAAGCAGCGTCAGTTTCTGCATTGCCTCAATCCGCATGATATCTCCCCCCCAAAAAGCTCGTCACCGCTCTGCGAAGCGCCGCAGCCAAATCAACAACATGCCGAAATGCCGTCCGCGAAGAAAAAGCCCCGCGGCATACGGGGCTTTTTCTTTTACCGCTATGTAAAAATACGCGAAATTATTTCAGCAGTCTGAACTTACCGATCACAGGCAGTTCCTTAGCCTTTCCGGTCACAGCATTGACAATGCCGAGGATGGCCAAAACAAACAGCAAAAGAGACACAAGGCCGGAGACAACCGAGAACAACGCCACCAAAGCAGTGACGCCGGTCAAACCGAAAATGACGCTCAAAATACCGGAGACCACACCCCACGCGATTTCAACAATAAACAGAATCAATCCCTGATTGACATGAAACCGTGCATATTTTGAATTATTGGTCGCCAGCAGCGGAATCAAAAGCAAAATTCCCAAATAGGAAAACAACGAAAGAACCTTATTCCGCTCAATATCGCCGGAATCAAATTCACTTGTACGATCGGCGGTATTGCCAAGGTTCTTCATTTTGTTCTCAAAGGAAGTCCCGCCGGATGCATTGCCGGTCTCCGCAGTCGATGCACCACAGGCGTCACAAAATTTTGTGTCGTTTGAAAGTTCTTTTCCGCACTTTGGACAGAACATAAAATACCCCCACTATCCATAATTTTTCAAATTGTCCGGCAAGTGACAATCCACTATATACGGTACAGTTCTATTATAGAAGTTTATGCCTTTCCTGTCAAGAAAAAAACAATTAAAATTATATTTTTTCAAAGATTCGCAAACACCATACCAAATACGCCAAGAAAACAACAAAAATCCGCGCCAAAAGATCGAGCGCCCCGTCTCATACAAGCGGAGCGCTCGAAAAAATTATGCGGATTTTGCAGCGCGCCGCTGAAAAACTTTAATCAGTTCAACAATCGGAATCGTAAGCGCAGCAAGCCCAATCGCAATGATATATTCAAAGAAATCAACCGAAGTAAAGCCGAACGCATCCGCAAGGAAAGGCACTTCGCAAACCAGCGTCGTGGCGACAAGGCTCCCGATGGCCGCAAGATTCAGCACTTTGTTCATACTGCCGAGGCGGAAAATGCTGCCGCGCTGAGAGCGCATATTAAAGCTGTGGAAAATCTCCGCCATACTCATTGTCAAAAACGCCATCGTCATGCCGTCCGCACTGTTTGTAATCTCCCAAATACCGCTTTCAATATAGTGCCCGATAAAATAGGAGGCCAACGTCAGCAAAGAAACCATTACGCCCTGATAAGCGATATCCGCGCCCATGCCGCCCGAAAAAATTCCGGCCTTAGCCAAGCGGGGCTTGCGCTGCATAATACCCGGTTCCGCGCGTTCCATCCCCAGCGCCAGCGCCGGGAAGCAATCGGTGACCAAATTAATCCAAAGCAAATGTACCGGCTGTAAAATCGTAAAACCAAGCAGCGTTGCGGCAAAAATACTGATAACCTCGCTCATATTGGAGCCGAGCAGAAACTGGATCGCTTTCCGAATATTGTCATAAATACGGCGCCCCTCTTCTACCGCGCCGACAATCGTCGCAAAGTTATCATCCGCCAGCACCATATCGGCGACATTCTTGGTCACATCCGTACCGGTAATCCCCATCCCTACGCCGATATCCGCCGACTTGATCGAAGGCGCGTCGTTTACGCCGTCGCCGGTCATCGCCGTCACGTACCCTGCGCCGCGCCATGCATTGACGATCCGGGTTTTATGCTCCGGCTGCACGCGCGCATAAACCGCAATATCGCGGAACTGTTCCGAAAAAGCCTCGTCGCTCATTTCATCCAGTTCGGAACCGGTAATGGCGCGCCGACCATCTACAAGGATGCCGAGTTCCTTTGCAATGGCCACCGCCGTATCGATATGATCTCCGGTAATCATGATGGCGCGGATACCGGCGCTCTTGCATTCCTCAATCGCGTCCTTTACTTCCGGACGCACGGGGTCAATCATGCCGCAAAGGCCGATAAAGCACAACCGGTTTTCCAGCGAGGCCGGTTCATAAGAATTCGGCGCCGCATCATACATGCGAAACGCTGCGGCCAGCACACGAAGCGCGCGATCTGCCATCGTTTTATTGGCCTTTAAAATCCGCTCACGGTACTCCTCGGTCATCGGCACTTCCCTGCCGTTTTCCAAATACGACGTGCACCGGCGTATGATCTCGTCGGGCGCGCCTTTTGTATACTGTACGAATTTACCGTTTACCGCATGTACGGTGGACATCATCTTGCGCCCGCTGTCAAACGGTGCCTCGCCGGCGCGCGGAAATTTTTCTTTCAGTTCATTCTTTTTCAGGCCAAGCTTTGCAGCAAAAGCCACCAACGCGGCCTCGGTCGGCTCGCCGGTCACCGTGCCGTCCGCCGAAAGCTCCGCATCCGAGCAAAGCGCCATTGCGCTGGCCAGTAGCTTTTCATCTCCTCCGAACGAATCGACGACGGTCATTTTATTCTGCGTCAGCGTACCGGTCTTATCCGAACAAATGATCTGTGCGCATCCCAGCGTCTCCACCGCAGTCAGCCGCCGTATGATCGCATTGCGCTTTGACATATTGGTCACGCCGATCGAAAGCACGACCGTCACAACCGCTGCAAGCCCTTCCGGAATCGCAGCCACAGCTAAAGACACAGCGACCATAAACGAATCCATGATCGTCTCAAATGCAAAACCGTCGCGAAGCAGCTGAACGCCGAAAATCAGCACGCAAATCCCCAGCACCAGCCAGGTTAAAACTTTTGAAAGCTGCGTCAGCTTGATCTGCAGAGGCGTCTGTCCTTCTTCCGCACGCGCAAGCGCATCCGCGATCTTGCCCATCTCGGTATCCATACCGGTCGCGGTCACAACAAAAGTACCGCGGCCATAGGCGACCGTGCTGCCCATATAAACCATATTCTTGCGGTCGCCAAGCGGAACTTCCCTTTTCTCCCGCAACTCGATGATGTCAATAAATTTTGTAACCGGAACGCTCTCGCCGGTCAGTGCCGCTTCTTCGATCTTCAGGCTGGCGTTTTCAATCAGCCGCCCGTCCGCCGGCACAGAATCGCCCGCTTCCAGCAAGACAATATCGCCCGTCACAAGATCCTCGCTCTTTACCTGACATACCGCGCCGTCACGCAGCACCTTGGATGTCGCCGCGCTCATCTCCTGAAGAGCTTCGATCGCTTTTTCCGCTTTATTTTCCTGATAAACACCGAGCACTGCATTAACAATGACGACGAACAGAATGATAACGACGTCCGCGACGCCCTCTCCCTCGTAAATCGAGGTTACCGCGCTGATTGCTGCCGCCACCAGCAAAATGATAATCATAGGATCGGCCATCTGCTTAAAGAACTGTTTGATAATCGAATCCTTTTTTGCCTCGCGCAGCTTATTTTTGCCGTTGACAGCCAGCCGCTTTTCCGCCTCAGAAGAAGCAAGCCCCCCTCGGCTGGCCGAAGTTTCTTCCAGAACCCGGTCGATGCTCTCGGAGTAAAATTTCATCTTGTAAAAAAACGCTCCTTTTATACTTTAATTTATATTA
>CATWNM010000035.1 GCA_958352145.1 uncultured Eubacteriales bacterium | reverse complement strand
CGCCGGGCTGCCTTGGGATGTGATGCACGCGCTCGGAAATTTGGCCGCGTCCGTTTTGATATTTCCGCTTGTGCGTCTGATTCGCCGCGCCGATCCGTATGCGCCTGTCGTTTAATCTCTTATTTGAATCGAGGAACATATCCGAAGATCGGATATGTTCCTCGATTTTGCATAGTATGGTATAGATGCCTTGCTGTGTTATGGAAGATTTTAAAATTAAGCGGTTGCCAAAAAGCGCGCAATATGCTACAATAATATCAATAGGCGAGGAGTGTGGACGAGTGAATCTTTTGCATTTAAAATATGCGGTGGAGGTATCGAAAACCAAGTCCATCAGCAAGGCGGCTGAAAATCTGTTTATGGGACAGCCGAATCTGAGCCGTGCTATTCGGGAACTGGAGGAGTCGCTTGGCATTGTGATTTTTGAGCGCAGCACAAAAGGCATCTCGGTTACTGAAGCGGGCGCGGAATTTTTGCAGTATGCGCGCAGGATTTTGAGTCAAGTGGATGAAGTGGAAGCGCTTTACCGTGAGGGGCGGAGCAAAAAACAGCGCTTTTCGGCTTGTGTGCCGCGCGCCAGCTATATTTCGGCGGCTTTTTCTTCGTTTGCCAGACATATCGATCGCGGACATCCGGCTGAAATTTTTTATAAAGAGACGAACTCAATGCGTGCGATCCGCAATGTGGAAAGCGGAGATTACAATCTGGGCATTGTTCGGTATCAGACGTCGTTTGAGCAATATTTTGCCCAACATTTTGCAGACAAGGGGCTTTCCTCGGAAATCATTACGCATTTCGCCTATAATCTCCTGGTCTCGGCTTCCTCTCCGCTGGCCGGAAAATCCGAGATTTTGCCGAAGGATCTTTCTGGACTGGTCGAAATCACGCACGGCGATCCTTACGTGCCTTCTTTGCCGACCAGCAATGTGAAAAAAGCGGAATTTTCTGATAATGTGGATAAACGGATTTATGTGTTTGAGCGCGCAAGCCAGTTTGAACTGCTTCGCGCCCTGCCGGACGCGTTCATGTGGGTATCGCCGATTCCCCCGCGTATGCTTGCGGATTATGGACTTGTTCAGCGGGTATGCGATACAAATCCCAGAGAATATAAGGATGTGCTGATTTACCGGCAGGAATACCGGCTGTCGGAGCTTGACCGCTTGTTTATGAAAGAAGTGTTTTGCCAGCGGGACGCGCTGTTTGCTGAGGAGCTGGAGTTTACAGAGCCATAAGCAGGCGCGGCTATGTTCGTAGGGAATACCGCTATATCAGATTTGCATTTTACAGGATAAAAAGATTATGTTAAAATTTTAACGTATTTGAACGGGCTTTTATTCGCGCCTATGGTTTTTCGAATTCTGGGCCCGCAACTCGGAGCAGCGTACGGATAACGTCTGGTTCGGAATACAGAATAAGGAGATACGCAGATGGAGAACAAAGAATATCAGATTGTGGACAGCGTGGAGAAGCTGGAAGCTGCGCTTGCGCGCGTACGCGCGGCACAGAAAAAATTTGCGGCTTACACGCAGGAAGAAGTCGACCGCATTTTTCTTGCGGCGGCCAGCGCGGCCAACAAGCAGCGTCTGCCGCTCGCCAAACTTGCGGTGAGCGAGACCGGTATGGGCGTAGTAGAGGATAAGGTCATCAAGAATCACTATGCTTCCGAATATATTTACAACCAGTATAAACATACGAAAACCTGCGGCGTGATCGAAGAGGATAAAGCCTATGGCATCACCAGAATTGCCGAGCCTGTCGGCGTGATTGCGGCGGTTATCCCCACCACCAATCCGACTTCAACGGCTATTTTTAAGACACTGATTGCGCTTAAGACGCGCAACGGCATTATCATCAGTCCGCATCCGCGCGCTAAGGAATCTACGATCTGCGCGGCGAAGATTGTGCTGGAGGCGGCGGTGGCTGCCGGCGCGCCCGAAGATATTATTGCATGGATCGATGTGCCGTCGCTGGAAATGACTAATCTGGTTATGAAAGAAGCCGATATCATTCTGGCGACCGGCGGCCCCGGCATGGTCAAAGCCGCTTATTCGAGCGGCAAGCCTGCGGTTGGCGTCGGCGCGGGCAATACGCCTGCGATTATAGACGAGACGGCTGATATCAAACTGGCGGTTAATTCGATCATTCATTCCAAGACCTTTGACAACGGGATGATTTGCGCTTCCGAGCAGTCGGTGATCGTTTTGGAGCCGGTCTACAAAGCGGTTAAAAAGGAGTTTTCCGAGCGCGGCTGTTATTTTCTGGATCCAGAGGAAACCGAAAAAGTGCGCAAAACCATTTTGATTAACGGCGCTTTGAATGCAAAAATTGTTGGACAGAGCGCGCATACCATCGCCTCGCTTGCTGGTGTAGAGACGCCTGAAGCGACGAAAATCCTGATCGGCGAGGTCGAGAGCGTGGAGCTTTCAGAGGAGTTTGCGCATGAAAAACTTTCTCCTGTTCTCGCCATGTATCGGGCGAAAACTTTTGAGGAAGCGCTGGATAAAGCGGAGCGGCTGATTTGCGACGGCGGCCTCGGACATACCTCTTCCATTTATTTGAATGCGGTGACCGAACGCGATAAGCTGGATACATTTGCAAAACGTATGCCGACCTGCCGCATCGTAGTCAATACGCCTTCTTCGCACGGCGGCATCGGCGATCTGTATAATTTTGCGCTGACGCCTTCGCTGACGCTGGGCTGTGGCTCCTGGGGGGGCAATTCGGTTTCTGAAAACGTCGGCGTCAAGCACTTGCTCAACATTAAAACAGTTGCAGAAAGAAGAGAAAATATGCTGTGGTTCCGCGCACCTGAGAAAATTTATATCAAAAAGGGCTGTCTCCCCGTAGCGCTAGACGAGCTTGGCACGGGGATGGGCAAAAAGAAAGCGTTTATCGTGACCGATACTTTCTTGTATAAAAACGGATATACCGCGCCGATTGAGAAGAAGTTGGATGCGATGGGCGTTATGCACGCGACCTTTTCTGATGTGGCGCCGGATCCTACGCTTGCCTGCGCAAAGGCGGGCGCAGCGCAGATGACGGCTTTTGCCCCTGATGTGATAATTGCGGTTGGCGGCGGCAGCGCGATGGATGCGGCAAAGATCATGTGGGTTCTCTATGAGCATCCCGAGGCGGATTTTCAGGATATGGCCATGCGCTTTTCCGATATTCGCAAGCGTGTTTACACGTTCCCGAAGATGGGAGAAAAAGCGTATTTTGTCGCAATCCCGACGTCGGCCGGCACCGGTTCCGAGGTGACGCCGTTTGCGGTCATAACAGATGAGACAAGCGGCGTTAAATATCCGCTTGCGGATTATGAACTGCTTCCAAATATGGCGATCGTGGATGCCGATCTGCATATGAGCGCGCCGCGCGGACTGACCAGCGCCTCCGGCATCGACGCCGTTACGCATGCGCTGGAAGCATATGCGTCTATGATGGCGACTGATTATACCGACGGACTTGCGCTGCGTGCGCTGAAAATGATTTTCGAGTATTTGCCCCGCGCCTATGACAACGGGCCAAACGATCCGCAGGCACGGGAGAAAATGGCCAACGCCGCGACGATGGCGGGTATGGCGTTCGCAAACGCTTTTCTTGGCGTTTGCCATTCGATGGCGCATAAGCTCGGCGCATTCCATCATTTGCCGCACGGCGTAGCCAATGCGCTGATGATCGACGAGGTCATTCGCTTTAATTCGAGCGAGGTTCCGGCGAAGATGGGGACGTTCCCGCAGTATGATCATCCGCATACCCGCGCAAGATATGCTGAAGTTGCGGACAGCCTCGGCATCAAAGGAAAAAATGAAGCAGATAAAGTGGAAAATTTGATTGCTTCGATTGATGCGCTTAAGGAGAAAATTGGCATTAAACCGACCATTCGGGACTATGTGCCGGATGAAAAGGATTTCTTGGAACGGCTGGACGATATGACCGAACAGGCGTTCGACGATCAGTGCACCGGCGCGAATCCGCGATATCCGTTACTGCGCGAGATCAAGCAAATGTATCTCAACGCGTATTACGGAACGCATGAAAATATATAAAGGGGGAAACAAGATGAAGCTGGACAGAGTGATCGCCGTCAGGACGAACAAGACGATTTATCGGGACGGCGACCGTGCGATCAAGGTTTTCAACGAAGATTATTCTAAGGCGGACATTCTCAACGAAGCGCTGAATCAGGCGCGCGTGGAGGAGACTGGGCTGCATATCCCGAAAATTCTTGAGGTTACAAAAGCGGACGGTAAGTGGGCGATTGTGTCCGAGTATATCGAGGGACAAACGCTTGACGCCATCATGAAAGCAAATCCGGAAAAGAAAGACGAATATATTGAGCAGATGGTCGATTTGCAGATGCAGGTGCATGCTAAGAAGGCACCGCTGCTTGGCAAGCTCAAGGATAAGATGAATCGCAAGATTTCCGAGGCGGACCTTGATGCGACGACGCGTTATGAATTGCATACCCGGCTGGAATCCATGCCGAAGCACAATAAAATCTGTCACGGAGATTTTAATCCCACCAATATCATCATTCAAAAGGACGGCACGCCGTATATCATCGACTGGGCGCATGTCACGCAGGGCAACGCTTCTGCCGACGTGGCGCGCACGTATCTTCTGTTCTGGCTGGAGGGCGATATTGACGGCGCGGAAAAATATCTGAATCTTTTCTGCAAAAAGAGCGATACCGCAAAGCAGTATATCCAGAAGTGGCTTCCGATCGTTGCAGCCTCCCAGTCGGTTAAAGGAAAGCCGGAGGAACGCCAATTCCTTTTGGGATGGGTCGACGTTGTCGAATACGAATAAAGAATAAGACGGAGAGTTAGGGATGAAAGTAACGGTTTGCATCGGTTCTTCCTGCCACCTTAAAGGGTCCCGTCAAGTCGTGGAGGAACTGCAGTATCTGATCGCGCAGAATAAGGCCGGCGATAAGGTTGAGCTTGCCGGAACGTTTTGCATGGGAAATTGCCAGCGCGGCGTCTGCGTCTCAATAGACGGCCGGATGTTTTCGGTCACGCCCGATACGGTGAAGCACTTTTTTGAAGCGGAAGTGTTGGCAAAATTATGATTGTTCGTGTATGTATAGGCTCATCCTGTCATTTGCGGGGATCGCGCGAAATTGTGGAGCTTTTCAAAAAGGAGATTGCCGCGCGCGCGCTTGAGGATGATTTGGTGCTGGCCGGCAGCTTTTGTCTTGGCCAATGCAACCGCACGGGCGTGACTGTGCAGGTGGATGACGATATTTATTCGGGCGTTACGCGGGAGAGTTTTCCGACGTTTTTTGCAGAACATGTTCTGGCGCCTCTTGAGGCGGAAAGGTGAGTGCCATGACGGATGTATTGAAGTTGAAGAAATCCAACTGTAAAAATTGCTATAAGTGTATCCGCCACTGTCCGGTGAAATCTATCCGTTTTTCCGGAAATCAGGCGCATATTGTTGGCAACGAATGCATTTTGTGCGGACAGTGTTTCGTCGTATGTCCGCAGGGCGCCAAGGAAATCTCGGACAGTACGGAGCAGGTGCGTGTGTTGCTGGGCAGCGGCGCGCCGGTATACGTTAGTCTGGCGCCCTCGTTTATCGCCAATTATAACGGTGTCGGGATTGAAGAAATGCGCCGTGCGCTGCTCGCGCTTGGATTTGCCGGAGCGGAGGAGACCGCTATCGGTGCAACGATCGTCAAGAGAGAATATGAGCGTCTTCTCCGGGAGGAAAAACGGGATGTTTTGATTTCTTCCTGCTGTCATTCGGTTAATTTGCTCATTCAGAAGCATTTTCCGACGCTGCTGGATTCGCTGGCCGATGTAGTCAGCCCTATGCAGGCGCACGCACAGGCTATTAAACAGCGTGTTCCGGAGGCAAAGGTGGTCTTTGTCGGCCCCTGTGTGGCCAAAAAGGATGAGGCGCAGCAATATCCGGGAATCGTGGATGGCGTTCTGACGTTTGAAGAACTGACCGAGTGGTTTGCCCGGGAGAAGATTACGCTTGAGCCTGCGAAAGATACGGCAGAAGAGAGCCGCGCACGGCTCTTTCCGACGGCGGGCGGCATTTTGAAAACCATGGACTGCACGCTGCCGGAATATACATATTTGACTGTCGACGGCGTGGAAAACTGTATGGCTGCGCTGCGGGATATTGCGGACGGTAGACTGCATGACTGCTTCATTGAAATGTCGGTCTGCGCCGGCAGCTGCGTAGGCGGCCCGGTGATGGAAAAATATCATCGGACCCCGCTTCGCGACAGTATCGAAGTACATAAATATGCGGGCAAAAAGGATTTTGCCGTGGAACAGCCCGCTGCCGCGGCGCTGCGAAAAAACATGGACTATATTCCGAAAGAGGCCGTTCAGCCGAGCGAAAGCGAGATTGAGGCGGTATTGCGTCAAATGGGCAAGCCAAAACCCTCTGATGAACTTAACTGCGGTTCCTGCGGTTATAATACCTGCCGTGAAAAAGCTGTGGCTGTCTGTCAGGGCAAAGCCGAGATCTCTATGTGCCTGCCTTATCTGAAAGAGCGCGCTGAGAATTTTTCAGAGAGCATTATTGGAAATATGCCCAGCGGCATTGTTGTATTGAACGACAAGCTCGAGGTTCAGCAAATCAATCGAGCCGCGCTGAAAATGATGAATCTTTCACGCGCTGCCGACGTGCTCGGTGAGCCGGTAGTGAGAATCTTAGATCCGTCTGTGTTTATGCAGGTGCTGACGACGCAGAAAACCGTGCGCCGGGACGGCGTGTATCTTGCCGAATACAATAAGTATGTTGATCAAACCGTGCTGTGCGATAATGAATATCATCTTTTGGTATGCATGCTGCGTGATGTGACGGAGGAGATCACGGAGCGTGAAAAGAAAGACGAGATCTGCCGCCAGACTGCGGAGGTCGCGGATAAAGTCGTCGAGAAGCAGATGCGTATCGTTCAGGAAATTGCGTCGCTTTTGGGAGAGACAGCGGCGGAAACAAAGATTGCGCTGACGAAGCTGAAGGAGTCGATGCACGATGAATAATCTCTGTGCCGATATCGGGTATAAGAGCGTCAATCATATCGGCGAGGAACTCTGCGGCGACCGCGTGGAAATCATCTCGGGGGATGAGCATTCGACGGTGATGGTTTTGGCCGACGGGCTTGGCAGCGGTGTGAAAGCGAACATCCTTTCTACTTTGACATCCAAGATCATTTCGACGATGCTTTCAGAAGGGCTTTCGGTCGAGGACTGTGTGGAGACGGTAGCCGCTACGCTTCCGGTCTGCTCGGTGCGCGGCGTCGCTTATTCTACGTTTACGATCATTCGGATCGTGGACAACGAAGAAGCGGAAATCATTCAGTATGACAACCCTGCCGTGATCCTGCTGAGAGGCGGCAAAAATTTTGATTATCCGAGAACCGAGATGAATATCGGGGATAAGAAAATTTATTCTTCGCGCGTCAAACTTTGCGAAAACGATATCTTTATTGCCATGAGCGACGGCTGTATTCATGCAGGTGTCGGGCTTTCACTCAATTTTGGCTGGGACCGAAAAGACATCATCGATTTTATGGAGACTTTTGCAGAGGTCGGATTTACGGCGAAAACCTTGGCGACTTTGCTGCTGGATGAATGTGACCGGCTGTACGGCGGTGAGCCGGGGGACGACACCACCGTCTGCGTGGTGCGTATCCGCCGCCGCGCGCCGATGAATATTTTGTTTGGACCGCCGCGCGACCGGGATGATGTGAATAAAATGATGGCGCTGTTCTTTGCCAAGGAAGGAAAGCATATTGTCTGCGGCGGAACGACATCGTCTCTTGTAGCGGCATATCTTGGTAAACCTTTGGTGCCGAAGCTGGATTTTGAGGATCCTGAAATTCCGCCGATTGCTGAAATCGAGGGCGTGGATCTGGTCACCGAAGGGGTCATTACCGTCAATAAGGTGTTGACTTATGCAAAGGATTATTTGGCAGATAACGCCGCCTATACGAAATGGAGCAGTCGTCATGACGGCGCTTCTCTAATCGCGCGGCTTTTGTTTGAAGAGGCAACCGATATTAACTTTTTTGTCGGCCGTGCGATCAATCCTGCGCATCAAAATCCGAATCTGCCGATCAATTTCAGCATCAAAATGCAGCTTGTTACCGAGCTTTCCGAATGCCTCCAAAAGATGGGCAAGCGAATCAAGGTCAGTTATTTTTAAAAGGAAGAGTCATGAGAAAATTCGATACAAAGGTACAGCATCTGAAATACAAGGTTCTGCGTGAGGTTGCGCGCCTGGCCTGGAACGATCAGCTTTTAGAGCATGTGACTGATATTCCCAAGATGATCGTACCGGGCAATGTGCCGACCATGCGCTGCTGCGTATATAAAGAGCGTGCGATCCTAGGGGAACGCGTCAAGCTTGCAATGGGCGGGGATCGTTCCAACAAAAATGTGATCGAGGTCATTGATATCGCCTGCGACGAGTGTCCTGTAGGCGGTTATGTAGTCACGCAGTCTTGCCGGGGCTGTCTTGCCCATCGATGCGAGGATGTGTGCCGGCGTGGTGCGATTACATTTGATGCAAATCATGTGGCGCATATCGATAAGACGCGCTGTGTGGAATGCGGCCAGTGCGCCAAAGTATGCCCCTATAATGCGATCCTT
This sequence comes from uncultured Eubacteriales bacterium, assembly GCA_958352145.1. Classification (GTDB taxonomy): domain Bacteria; phylum Bacillota; class Clostridia; order Oscillospirales; family CAG-272; genus UMGS902. The sequence goes on along the minus strand of CATWNM010000035.1, from coordinate 12,404 downwards.
GAATTTAAGCGTCCCTGCGAGCGTTCCTGTAAGGTCGGCGCCATCTCCATGCGTGAAGACCGGGCGGCGTCGATTGATAATGATAAATGTACTTCCTGCGGCGCGTGTGTATATCAGTGCCCGTTCGGCGCGATCAGCGACAAGTCCTTTATTCTCGATGTGATTGAGTTGCTGAAGAACAGCACGGCGGGAAATGAAAGCAAGGTATATGCCGTTGTCGCACCTTCTATATCCAGTCAATTTACATATGCAAAGCTTGGGCAGGTGATTGCAGGAATCAAGTCGCTTGGTTTTTTTACAGTCGTTGAGGCGGCGCTCGGTGCGGATATGGTAGCCTATGCGGAGGCGGCGGAGCTTGCTGAAAAAGGATTTTTGACATCCTCCTGCTGCCCGGCGTTCGTGACCTATATCCGTCAGAGATTCCCTAATCTTGCAGACAAAATTTCGCACAACCTTTCTCCAGCGGCCACGATTTCCAAGTACATAAAGGAAACCGATTCTGCGGCGAAAATAGTTTTCATCGGGCCATGCACCGCAAAGAAAATGGAATTTCAGCAGGAAGCGATTCGTCCTTATATCGACAGTGTAATTACATTTGAGGAATTGCAGGCACTCTTTGACAGCCGCGACCTCGATATTACGCAGCTTTCAGAGGATGTACTGGACAATGCGTCGTATTATGGACGTATCTTTGCCCGCAGCGGCGGACTTTCGGACGCGGTTGCGGAAGCACTTCGTGAGCAGGGAATTGATTTTCCGCTTAAAGCTGTGTCCTGCGATGGGATTGAAGCTTGCCGCGCGGCTTTGCTGCGCGCGAGCAAAGGGGTGCTGGACGGGAATTTTATCGAAGGCATGGCTTGTGTCGGCGGCTGTATCGGCGGAGCCGGCTGCCTGACGCATGGAGAGAAGAATAAGGCGGAAGTGGATAAATACGGCCGTGAGGCTTATGAAAAAACGATTCGAGATGCGATCAGTCAGGTCGGGAAATAAAAAGAGCCCCATTTATCTATTTGTGTTTATCAAAAAAGCGTCTGCCCGAATTTTGGCAGACGCTTTTCACATTTTTCAGCCAGGAAATCCCCGGTCTACTGATCCAGTCCCTTTTTTGCCAGCGCTTTAGTCATTTCAATCAATTTTATGTCCGAGGCATTTTCAAAACGCATAGTCGGACGTTCAAAGTAGGGCAGCAGCGCTTCCCAACGTGCGCGGTCGGGATCGCCGGAAAAACCGGTTTGATAGCGCTTTGTCTTCCAGCATTCCGCGATTTCAGGCAGTTCGGTGAAAAGCGTCACATAGTCCTCGTCCAAGATCGTGGCAAAGTGTTCATCATAATAGCGGCGGCGCATAAAATTTGAAAAATAAGAGAGCGCCTGCTCGGAGACAGTGAGAATAACGGTGCGCGCATCGGTGTTTGACATTTGCCCGCACCGTTTATAAATGTTGAAATCCTGATGATTGAAAAACATGAATGCCCATCCGATGCAATTGTCCTGCCGGACGGTTTCTACATACAGCCGGTAAACCATGACCGTATTTTTTCCCTTTCTATGCGTATAGATTTAAATCCCATGCCGGAAGCGATTCGCGCCGCCTCAGATACAACCGGTAATCCGGGAAATGCTGATGGAAAAGCAGCGGCAGCGAAAACAAATCTTCGCTGCGGTGATAGAGCGACAAAAGTACGTCCGCGCCATTTGCGCTGATCGTCTGCGCCGCCCCGAGGAGCGCCTGTTTTTCCGCGCCTTCTACGTCAAATTTGATATAATCGGCGTTTTGAATGCCAAGGCTGTCGATCGCACGCAGGGAAACAGTTTGCATTTTTTTAAGCGGCTGTGCTCCGCAGCTTGAATTGCGGCTGCCGCATACGGAAAACTCGGCTTTGTCCTCTTGATGCCATGCCCCGAATTCCAGCGGAATGACTTTCGCGCGCTTTTCGGTTTGTGCGTAAACGGAAAGTTTTTTGAAATTTTTGGGATCTGGTTCGATGGCATAGATTCGTTTTGAATTGGGGCAGTGATCCAAAAAAAAGCGGGATGTATCTCCGGTATAGGCGCCTGCATCTATCAAAGTATGGTAGCTGTCGTAGGGCAAAAGTTCGTCTTCAAAATTCGATTGGCTGACTGCCGCGCGCAGGAATCGGATGTCTCCGGTAATTTTGTATCGGATCGTGTTGCAGAGAATACTCTTTGACTCCATATCTGTAAGCAGTTCAAAGACACGCTCAATTTTTGCGTAATTTGCTTCATAAAAGGACCTTGTAAAAAGCGTATCACCGCATACCGGCACGTCCGGCGCATACAGTTCAAAGTGCTCTGACAATTCGTATATTGCTTTTAAGACTTCTGGGCGTGCGGTTCCAAAAGAAAGCAGAATGATGAAATCAGCGTAGTTTTGTTGGATCTGCTCCAAGGAAAGTACGGCTTGTCCGTGAAAGGTTTGGCCGCGGACAAATCCGTCGCTGGCAAAAAAACCGGCGACAGGAATTTGAAACTGTTTCATCACAGCTAGAATTTTGTCCGCGCCGTTTCCCATTCCATACAGAACAATCGGTTTGTTCGTTTGTTTCAGATGCGCCCAAAGCTCGCAGGAAAATTCTGACGGGCGGGGAAGCTGTTCCATAGGATCTTTCCTTTTTAAAATAAGCCTTGGCATGGGTGGTTTGGTATTTGTTCTATGCGTACAGAACGTTATGCGTACGGGCGCCGTTTTCATGAAAACGCTTGATTTTTGTATTTGAACATGCTAAACTGGATCAAAAGGAGTGAAGATTGTGGACTGCTTGTTTTGTAAAATCGCAGGCGGTGAGATCCCGTCTGCAAAAGTGTATGAGGACGAAACGGTATATGCATTTCGCGATATTAATCCACAGGCGCCGGTGCATGTAGTTGTGATTCCAAAGCGGCATATTGCGGAGTGCGCGGATGATATCGACGCATCCAACAGCGTTGTGATTGCAAAACTGTTTGAAGCGCTGCCAAAGGTGGCGAAAGCGGCCGGGCTGACCGGCGGCTATCGGATTGTCAACAATTGCGGAGCGGACGCTTGCCAATCGGTGCGGCATATTCATTTTCATTTGCTCGGCGGGAAAAAGCTGGCGGAAAGCATGGCTTAAACGGCGCGGCGGTCACGGAATTTCCGTGACCGCTTCCTTATTGACCGGGCGATGGCGGTCTTATTTTACAAACTCGTTGTAAATGGCACGCAGCGCTTTTTCATAATCAGCTTCGTCCACGCCGATGATGATGTTCAGTTCGCTTGATCCCTGGTCGACAATTCGGATGTTGATGCCGGCTTCGCTTGTAGCGCTGAGTACTCGCGCGGCAGTGCCTTTTGAGCGAACCATGCCGCGTCCCACAATGGCGATCAGAGCCAGCCCGTCTTCAATGCTGACGGAATCCGGTGTGGTTTTCAGGCAGATCGCTGTAACCAGACGGTCTCGAATGTCTTGAATATAGGCTGTGTTGATGACGACGCTCATGGTGTCGATGCCGGAGGGAAGATGCTCGAAGGAGACGTTATAGTCCTCAAGCACGGAAAGCACTTTGCGTCCGAAACCGATTTCGGTATTCATCATATCTTTTTCGATGTTGATGATCGAGAAGCCCTTTTTGCCCGCAATGCCTGTAACGACTGCGTCCGACGCGTAGTCCGGCGTCGTAGCGACGATCATCGTACCGGGATCGCTGGGGGCGTTTGTATTTTTAATATTGATCGGAATCCCGGCGAAACGGACGGGAAAAATCGCTTCTTCGTGCAGGACGGTCGCGCCCATGTAGGAAAGTTCGCGAAGTTCGCGGTATGTGATGGTTTCAATGGTTTTTGGGTGATCCACAATTCGTGGATCGGCCATGAGAAAGCCGGATACGTCCGTCCAGTTTTCGTAAAGATCAGCGTGCACTGCACGGGCTACGATCGAGCCGGTCACGTCGGAGCCGCCTCGTGAAAAGGTTTTAATTGTGCCGTTGGGCATAGAGCCGTAGAAACCGGGAATGACAGCGCACTTGTGATTGCGCAGGATCGCGGAAAGTGTAACGTTGGTTCGCTCGGCGTCAAACGCGCCGTTGTCCTGAAAAAATATTACATTGGCGGAATCGATAAAATCATAGTCGAGAAATTTTGCAAGAATGATCCCGTTCAGGTATTCTCCGCGGCTCGCAGCGTAATCTTTGCCGGGCTGATGCATAAAAGCGCTCTTGATGTGGTCGTATTCCTTAGACAAATCAAGCGTAATGCCAAGGCCGGAAATGATAGACTCATACCGGTCGATGATTTCTTTAAAATCCTGCTCGAATTCTTCGCCGCGGGAGGCCTTTTCAAAACAGGCATAGAGCATATCAGTTACCTTGGTGTCGCCGTCCATGCGCTTTCCGGGCGCGGATGGAATCACGTAGCGGCGAGAAGGATCCTCTTTAATGATGCCGGCGACCTTTTTGAATTGGTCGGCGTCAGCTAGGGAAGAACCTCCGAATTTTATGACTTTAACTTGCATTTTTCTGTCTCCTTGCGGGGCAAATTACGATTCTAATACATTATATGCTGATGAAAAAAGCGTGTCAAGAGCCTATTTTAACAGTTTTGTGCGTATTTTTTAGCTTGAAGTGTAAATAGTTTATAATTAGTTAAGTAGAAAGATTTCGTTTGCGCGGTGTTGCCGGGCGATAGGAGGATATAGATCGAATGCTTTCGGCGCGCTTTTGTTGATGGAAAGGGGCTTTTCGGGCAATCTTTCTTTGTCTATTGCATTTTTGGTCTGAATCCGGTAAAATAGTAGCCGGATGACGAACGAAGGAGTTAAGATATGGAAAGTGCAGTTTGCTTCGGTCCTGCGGATATTTTGCTGCCGAAGTTTATCGGAGAGCCCGAAAAAGGCGAAAAGTGGGCGGTGATTGCCTGCGACCAGCACACCAGCGAGCCTGCGTATTGGAACGCGGTGGAGAAAATCGTCGGCCGGAATCCGAGCACGCTTCGGATGATTCTGCCGGAAGCGTTTTTGTCGGAGATGAATGAACAGACGCTATCGGATATTGCAGAGACGATGCGTTCCTATGAACAGTCGGTTTTAAAAAAATACAGCGGCGCAATGATTTATGTCCGGCGGACGATCAGCAATGGCTTCGTGCGACATGGCGTCGTCGGAGCCGTGGATCTGGAAGCTTATGATTACCGTCCGAATTCAAAATCCCCGGTGCGTGCAACGGAGGGGACGGTGCTGACGAGAATTCCGCCGCGCGTAGCGGTGCGGCGTGCCGCTACGCTGGAACTGCCGCACGTCATGCTGCTGATAGACGATCGAAGCCATACGGTGATCGAGCCGCTGGATGCGCAGTGCGGCGGCTTTGCGCGCCTATATTCATTTGATCTTATGGAGGGGGGCGGTTATATCGAGGGGTATCTGCTTCCGGCGGAGGCGCAGAAGACGCTGGAAGCGAAGATGCAAAAACTGTTTGAATCCTCGGATTCTTCCATCCATTTTGCGGTAGGCGACGGCAACCATTCTTTGGCCAGCGCCAAAGCGCGCTATGAAGAGTTCAAAGCCGAACTTGGGGATGCGGCGCTTACGCATCCGCTGCGCTATGCGTTGTGTGAGGTTGTCAATCTGCATGATTCCGCGCTGATATTTGAGCCGATTTTCCGGCTGGTACATACGGCGGCGCCAAAACAGTTGTTGTCGGAACTGGCAGCCTTCGGGCGGGAATGCGGAGCAGGTATGCAGTCTGTGCGCTGTATCTTTGACGGCGCGGAAAGAGAAATTTCGCTTGGCGCGGGTACGCACAGGCTGACGGTCGGTACGCTTCAAAACTTTCTTGACCGGTATCAGGTCGGACATCCGGAAATGGAGGTTGATTATATTCACGGTGAGGATACGCTGCGAAAACTGGCGCAGGCGAAAAGCAGCGTTGGATTTTTGTTCGGCGGTATGGATAAAGAAGAACTGTTTGCCGCCGTGGAGCAAAGTGGTGCGCTCCCGCGCAAAACCTTTTCAATGGGAGACGCCTGCGATAAACGCTACTACATAGAATGCCGCAAAATTACAGAATAAAACAGGTTTTCACGCAAACCGAACGGGAATTTTTCCGTTCGGTTTTTCTTTCCTGTTTATTACAAAAAAATTGCCCGGAAAGTGACATGCTTTTGATTGGACACGCACTACAATAGAAGCGTGAGGTGATGGGATACATATGGTGCAGGTCATTTATGGGGATGTGCTTTTGCTAATTGATTTTTGTATGAATTTTTTCGTTTTGTATATGACGGGACTGTTTTTGAGGCGGCGCGCAAAAGCGCTTTGCCTCGTGGGCGCTTCTTTAATCGGCGGCATTTACAGCGTAGCGCGCGTTTTTATAAACGGAAATGATATTTTTGATTTTTTCATCAGTTTGTCCGTTGGTCTTTTGATGTGTTATATTGCGTTCGGCGGCTATAAGTTTATAAAGACCGTGCTGGTATTTTTTGGTGCCGCCGCGCTGATCGGCGGCGCGATGTTCTGCGTTTATTACTTCTTAGGCAGCTACCATGCGGATCTGTTCGGCAACGTACAAAGCTATGCATATTCGCATATGCCACTGTGGTTGTTTGCGGTACTGGCCGCCGTCAGCCTGCTGCTTTCTTGGCTTTTTTCTTATTTTGGGCGGGAAACGACCGAAAAACGGGAATTGACCGTTCAGATCGAGCAGGGCGGAAAAAGTACGCAGCTTCGGCTGCTGCTGGACTCGGGCAATCTGGTGAAAGAGCCGATCAGCGGTAAATATGTGATTATGGCAGGGGTGGATATTGTGCGGCCGGTTTTGTCGGACGATATTTTTCAGGCGCTGGTCCGCAAAAACGGAACTTACCTGCTGCAGCACAGATTTCGACTGGTCTGCGCCGGAGGAATTGACGGAAAGCCGAATACCTTTTATGCATTTCAACCGGATAAAATATATTTTGAGAATAAAGGGCGAACGGTGGAAATCGACGCATATATCGCAATAACCGACGCAGACGTCACATTTGACGGCTGCGAGGGGATCGTGCATCCGTCGGCCATCGCCTGAGGAGGCCGAATGAAAAATCTGTTTATTCGATTCAAACTGTTGTATCTGCGGCTTCGATTCAAACTGTTTGGACGGCGCCGTTCGATATTTTATGTTAACGGCGCGGATACGCTTCCGCCGCCGCTCAGCGCGGAGGAAGAAACTGCGGCGCTGGAGAGCGCGCAGCAAAATCCGAAATATCGGAGCGTGCTGATCGAACACAATTTGCGTTTGGTCGTATATATTGCTAAAAAGTTTGAAAGCACCGGCATCGGCATTGAAGATCTGGTTTCAATCGGCACCATCGGACTGATTAAAGCCATCAATACGTTTAAACCGGAAAAAAATAACAAATTGGCGACGTACGCGTCCCGCTGTATCGAAAATGAGATCTTGATGTATATGCGAAAAAACAATTCTAAGCGCTGTGAGGTTTCCATAGAGGAGCCGCTCAATGTCGATTGGGATGGCAATGAACTGCTGCTTTCAGATGTGCTGGGCAGCGACGAAGACATGGTATACCGAAACCTTGAAAATGCGGAGGAGAAAAAAATCGTGCGCAGCGCAGTCGATTCGTTGAATCCGCGGGAGCGGATGATTATTGAAATGCGTTACGGACTGAATGGCGGCGGGGAAAAAACGCAGAAAGAAGTGGCGGATTTGCTGGGCATATCGCAGTCGTATATTTCCCGTTTGGAAAAGAAAATCATTTCCCGTTTGAAATACGATGTTGAGCAAAAAATATAGATTCGCTGTATTTTGTAAAAAATATAAAAAAAGTCTTGCATTTTCTAAAAGAATGTGATAATATAAATTGTATTGTGAATACGAATGTAAAGAGGTGTTGAAAATGAAACAGGGAATACATCCGGAATATAAGGTAGTCACTGTAAAGTGCGCATGCGGCGCAGAATATGTAACGCGTTCCACAAAGAGCGATGTTAAGGTTGAAATCTGCTCCAAATGCCATCCGTTCTTCACAGGCAAGCAGAAATTTGTGGATGCCGGCGGACGCGTTGATCGGTTCAAGAAGCGTCTTAGCATGGTGAAATAAGTTTAACTCATGCTTGAATGGGGCAAGTGAACGCTTTGCGGTCGCTTGCCCTTTGTTTTTGTACAGGTTTCGGCAAGAAGCTTTTGTACGCGCGGCGGGCTTTGGACATTGGGAGGTACATCGATTATATGGAAGAGAAAATAATAACGGAAGCCGTATTGGTCGGCGTTGCAAAAAAAGGAAACGACGACGGCGCATGCGAAAAAAGTTTGGATGAGTTGGAACGTCTGCTGGACACGGCGGGTGGGCATACGTTTGCACGCCTCGTGCAGTTCGTTGAGCATGAGAATCCGAAAACCTGCATCGGCAGCGGCAAGTTGGAGGAACTGCGTCAGATCTGCTCGGCAAACGGTATTTCGCTTGCGGTGTTTGACACTGAACTCAGTCCGTCCCAGATCCGCAATATTGAGAATGCGCTTGAGGATGTGGAAGTGATCGACCGCAGCATGCTGATTTTGGATATTTTTGCGCTGCATGCTTCCAGCGCGGAGGGCAAACTGCAGGTTGAACTCGCACAACTGAAATATACGGCGCCGCGCCTGATCGGCAAGGGCAAGCAACTGTCCAGACAGGAGGGACGCATTGGGACGCGTGGTCCGGGAGAATCGAAGCTTGAGACCGACCGGCGGCATCTGGCGCGCCGCGTCGCGGCTTTGGAAGAAGCGCTGAAAGAGGTCGAACGCAACCGGAGCACTACGCGCGCCGCGCGCATGCGCAGCGGACTCAAGCGTGTTGCGATCGTCGGATATACAAACGCCGGAAAATCCACGCTGATGAACCGCCTGACCGATGCGGGCGTGCTCGCGGAAGACAAATTGTTCGCCACGCTGGATTCCACCACCCGTAAGCTAACGCTGCCGGAGGGCACGGAAGTGCTGTTGTCGGATACGGTGGGTTTTATCCGCAAGCTGCCGCATCATTTGGTCAAGGCGTTCAAATCGACGCTGGACGAGCTTCGCTATGCGGATATTTTGGTGGTGCTTGCGGACGCTTCCGATGAGGAATGCGGCGAGCAACTGAGCGTAACGGCCGAGATCATTGCACAGCTTGGTGCCGGAGATAAACCGGCGCTGTATGCGTTCAATAAATCAGATGTGGCGAAAGACGGCGTCGCGGCTGTAGGCACCCGGCCGGATCAGACGGTTTTTATTTCCGCAAAGGACGGCCGTGGGATCGATCGGTTTTTGTCCATGCTGGAAACGCTTGCGCGCGCTGGGACGAAGCGTTGTATGCTTCGGATTCCGATCGAGGCGCAGGCAGCGCTGGGACAGCTGTATAAGGCGGCGGTTGTGGAAGACGTCCGGTATACAGAACAATATGCCGAGGTGCGCGCCGTTCTTGACAGCCGCGCGCAGGGGATATTTCGGGAATATATAGTTTGAGGCGGCGATGAAAAACGGAAAAGAAGCAGATAAATTATATATGACGCTTCGGGAAGAAGGACATGCGGTTTATGAAGAAAAGCGATCGGAGTTTTTTGGATTTGCCATGCATGTGGAGAATGAACAAGACGCGCAAAGTTTGATTCGGCGCATACGGGAGGCGCATTATGACGCGCGTCATCATGTTTATGCATATGTGCTTGGCGGCGGCGTGATTCAGCGGTATAGCGACGATGGAGAACCGCAGGGGACCGGCGGTATGCCGGTGCTGGAGGTTTTACGCAAGTCGGGACTGGACGATGCCTGCGTAGTCGTTACCCGTTATTTTGGAGGGATTCTGCTCGGTGCGGGCGGACTGGTGCGCGCCTATACCGCCGCGGCGAAGCTAGCGATAGAAGCGGCAGGGATTATCACATATGAACGATACGCTGCGTTTCGTCTCATGCTGTCGTATTCTGAATATCAAAAGCTGCTCGCAAGACTGCCTGATTTCGGCGCTATTTTGGATGGCGCGGACTTCGCCGATACGGTCACGCTGCGCACGGCGGTCCGTGCCAAAGACACTGCGCGTTTTTTGCATGGAATATGCGAACTTTTCAGTGGCCGGGTAATCGCGGAAAAGATCGGGGAGCGCTATGATAAAGCCTGATGCAGGAAATTCAGCGCTATTTGGAAAGGTTGGTCTGCAAAGGCGCGTTTGCGCGCCCTTGTAAACTGCTTTTTTCGGGGCTGTAAAAAAATTATGCGCGCAAAAAAAGGGAAATCCTTTTTTTGCGCGTATATTATTGTCGTAAATTATTGAAACGGTAACGGAGGGATTGTATGGCGGAAAAAATATCGGATATTTTTCTGAAACGGGAAGAAGACACGCTTTCTCCCTATGCTTTCCTGACAAAGAATACGCGCGGACGCGATTATCCATATGTACCCTGCGAAAACAGGACGGAATTTCAGCGTGACCGCGACCGCATTATCCATTCCAAGTCTTTCAGACGCTTGATGCATAAAACGCAGGTATTTTTGTTTCCAGCCGACGAGCATTACCGTACCCGGATGACGCATACGCTTGAGGTGACACAGGTCGCCCGCATTATTGCGCGCGCGCTGCGGCTGAATGAGGATTTGACGGAGGCAGCGGCTATGGGGCACGATCTCGGCCATACGCCGTTCGGTCATGCGGGCGAGGTGGCTATGCAGCAGTGCTATTCGCCGGAGTTTACGCATTATAAGCAAAGCCTTCGGGTTGTGGAGCATCTTGAAAACAACGGCGCGGGACTCAATCTTACGTATGAGGTTCGAGACGGCATCCTCAATCACACGGGAGACTGCATGGCGTCCACGCTAGAAGGTGTAATTGTAAAATTTGCGGATCGGATCGCGTATATCAATCACGATATCGACGACGCCTGCCGCGCGGGAATCTTAGAAGTAGACGATATTCCGAAAGAACTTACTGAGGTTTTGGGCAGGGGGCACAGTGAGCGGATCAACCGTATGGTGACTTCTGTGATCCAGGCCAGCGCGGATCAGCCGTCGATTCGCTTTACTGAAGAGATCGGGCAGGCGACTATGGCGCTCCGCGATTTTCTGTTTAAGCATGTATACACAAATCCCTTGGCAAAGTCGGAGGACAATAAGGCAAAAGAACTTTTGGCGCGGCTTTTTGCGTATTTTGTAAAAAATCCGAATCAGATGCCGGAGCTTTATTTCCGCAATACGGAGAAAGAACCGGTTGAACGCTGTGTCTGCGATTATATTTCCAGTATGACGGACCGGTATGCCATCAATCTTTATAGCGAATTGTTTATACCGCAGGTCTGGCGGGGTAAGCAGCTATGATCGACAGCCGGGTGATTGAGGAGATTAAATCTAGAAACGATATTGTCGATGTGATTTCTTCTTACGTCAATCTTAAGCGCGCGGGCTCGAACTTTCAGGGACTATGTCCGTTTCATTCGGAAAAAACGCCGTCGTTTACGGTTTTTCCCGCAACGCAGGGATATTATTGCTTTGGATGCGGCGCGGGCGGCGACGTGATTACATTTGTCCGGCAGTCAGAAAATCTTGAATATATTCCGGCGCTTGAATTTTTGGCGCGTCGCGTGGGCATAACCATCCCGGAGGATCTGACGCGCCGGGGCGGTTTCGACCGCTTAAGAATGTTTGCCATGAACCGGGATGCCGCACGTTTTTTCCACGACCGGCTTTTTGAGCCTGACGGAGACGAGGCGATGCGCTATCTTGCGGCGCGCGGACTTTCTGCGGCAGTGATTAAGCATTTCGGACTCGGTTATTCGCCCTCCGGCTTTTCGGCGCTCACCGCTTACCTGCATAGACTCGGGTATACGGATGAAGAGATGACGGCGGCTTTTTTATGCGGAAAAAGCAAAAAGACCGGCGCGCCGTTCGACTATTTCCGGAATCGGATCATGTTTCCTATCATCGACGTGTCGGGAAATGTGATCGCTTTCGGCGGACGCGTTATGGATGATTCTGTTCCGAAATATCTGAATTCGTCCGATACGCCCGTTTTTAAAAAAAGCAGGAATTTGTTTGCGCTGAATTTCGCTCGGACAAGCTGCGCTGAGGAGATGATCTTATGCGAAGGGTATATGGACGTCATTGCCATGCATGCGGCCGGTTTTACCAATGCGGTCGCTACGCTGGGGACGGCGCTGACGTCTGAACAGGCGCGAATTATGGCGCGTTATACCAAAAAGGTGCTGATTTCTTATGACAGCGACGCCGCAGGGCAAAAGGCGGCTAACCGCGCAATCGGTATTCTCGGAGAGGTCGGTCTGGATGTGCGTGTGCTTCGGCTGAGCGGCGCGAAGGATCCGGACGAATTCCTCAAAAAGTACGGTGCGGAAAAGTTTCGCGCGCAGCTTTCCGGGAGCAAAAGCAAATTTGCTTATAATATGGATACGCTTCTTGCAAGGCATGATATCATGCTGC
>CATWNM010000034.1 GCA_958352145.1 uncultured Eubacteriales bacterium | reverse complement strand
GGGAGAGACCTTTGCCGCACGGATGTATGCGTTTGCGTGCGCGCCTATGTACGAAAATTATGCGTGCGCCAACCTTTTAGACTGTGCCGCTTCCCTGTTCGATCTTGAAAAAAGCCCCTGTCTCACCCCCGAAAAAGTATGGGAACTCGGCGTCGCATACGCAAAACAACTGCTGTATGACTACAAAGGACACACCATGATCATCACGCACTTTGCGCCGCGTCTGTTCCGCTCCCAGCATGGCGCTGCCATCAGCCCTGAGGAGATGACAAGGCGTATGTCTGATCCGTATTATACGGAAATCGGACGGTTTGATGAACGGTTTGAAATGGGCTGGGCGGACCAAGGGCTGCTAAACGCACGCATGCTCGCCGTAGACGCCTGGCAAAAGAAGGACAGCGCGATGCTGGAAACCGCCATCGACATTTTTGATGCCTGGGCGCAAAAGCAACAGGACAACGGACTTTTATACTCGCAATTTCAGCAATACTACGAATCCGAAACATATGATTTTGCGACGCCCGACGTCTGCAATTTTGGCTGGGGCGCAGCCGAAATGGTACGCATGTACAACTTTTTAAAAAGCATCGGTATCGACAAACCTCAATTTCTGCGTTTTGCCGTCAAGCTCTGCGACTTCTTCTCCAAACATTTTTCGGAAGAATACGGCTTTGGTAAAGCCTGGAATCTATCTGGCGAATGTGTTGCAAAAAATGGTTCGATCGGCGGCTTTATGCTGACGGGAATGCTTGAAACCTATCGCGCGACTCAAAACAAAACTTATCTTGAAATTGCAAAGCGCGCAAGCGACTTTTATTATGCGCGCGATTTGGACCGGTTCATCTGCTCCGCCGGCGCGCTCGATTGCCAAAGTATCGATAAAGAGACGGCATATCCGTTCATCACTTCCTCTCTGATGCTGTATGAGGAAACCAAAGACAAACTTTATCTGACCCGCGCAAAAAAAGCCGCCTACTATTTCTTTTCATGGGCGTTTCATTATGACGCGCTGTACGATGCGGACAGCGAATTTACGCTTTATAACTATCATACGACCGGCGGAACGGCAATTTCGACCGAACACCACGCCATCGACGCGTGGGGCGCCGCGGCTGTAACCGAATTCTTTTTGCTGGCGAAATATACCGGCGATGCGCGCTGGGCAAAACGCGCAAGGGCAATGTGGTTCAACGCGGTACAAGGCATCACCTCCGAACCCGGACAACAAACGCATGGTCAGATACGTCCGCTCGGCGCGCAAAATGAAGGTTTTTTTCAATGCCGCTGGACAAAATACCGTCCGACCTGCGAAGAGCGCGGGCATTTTAACGATTGTCTGTGCGCCTGGTCCGGCGCTTACCGTATGATGGCGTTGGACAATCAGAACCGTATTCTTGGAACGCCCGGCTATGCGCTGCTCAAAAATACAAAGTAATATCGTTAAAACCGTACAGCTGCTTTGCGGCGGATGTACGGTTTTCGTATATTTATACAAATTTTTGATTTTATCTGCGAAAATCGTATTTTTCAGTTGACAAACGGGCAAGCTTGTACTACAATCATCTCAAATGGTAGAGGCGCGTCCTGTCGTCAGTAACACCGGTGCAAAAGACCCTGCAAGTCGTTGCCGGTGCGAAAGAGTCGGTCGCCGAAGAGGGCAAAGCGAATTGCCGCTCTGGTCTGATGAAATAAGATTCATCAGACTGTCGCAGAACTGAAAAGGGATGCGGAGAGCTATCAGTTAATAGATGTTGGGGTTACACTCTCCCAAATGTATTACTGAACGGCCGATTCGCAATATCGGCCGTTTTTTGCGCTTTCATAACTTCTGCCAAGAAACGGAAAGGAAGTAAAATCTATGAAAAAAACAGTATTTACCGGCGTCGCGACCGCGCTGATCACCCCGCTCGACGAGCATGGTATCGACTATGCACGTTTCGGCAGGCTGATCGACTGGCAGATTGAAGAAGGCATCAACGGGCTTGTCGTCTGCGGCACGACCGGCGAGGCTTCCACGCTGACCGATGAGGAACACCGCGATGCGATTTCTTTCGCTGTAAAGCGCGCGGCAGGCCGGGTTCCGGTCATCGCAGGCACAGGCTCCAACGACACCGCCTATGCACTTGAACTGACGGCGCACGCTTGCGAAGCGGGCGCAGACGCAGTTCTCGTCGTTACGCCATATTATAACAAAGCCACGCAGCAGGGACTAATCAAAATGTTCACCCAGATTGCCGACGCCAGTACGGCCCCGGTCATTCTTTACAACGTTCCCTCACGCACAGGCATCAACATCGAGCCGCAAACCTATCTTGCACTGTCAGCGCATGACAATATCGTCGGAATCAAGGAGGCCAACGGCAATATTTCCAAGATTGTAGAAACCATGTCTCTTGTCCACGAAAAGCTTGATTTGTATTCTGGAAACGACGATCAGATCCTTCCCCTCATGTCGCTCGGCGGTGTAGGCGTCATCTCCGTGATCTCCAATTTGCTGCCCAAAGAAACCTGCGAGATTACCCGGCGCTTTTTTTCCGGGGATATTCAGGGCGCAGCGGCGCTGCAATACAAATACCATTATTTAATTGACGCACTCTTCTCAGAAGTAAATCCAATCCCCGTAAAAGCCGCAATGGCAGCCATGAGGTTCTGCGAAAATTATCTTCGTCTCCCGCTGACGCCCATGCAGTCAGACAATTACGAAAAACTGCTTAGCGCCATGCGGGATGTTGGAATCCAGGTATAACGGAGGAATCTATGAAAGTAATTCTATACGGTGCAGGCGGGCGGATGGGACAGGAAATGCTTTCTTTGATTCGGCGTGAATTTTGCGGCGCAGAGCTTGCCGCCGCAATCGACAAAACGTTCAACGATGCCGACGATCTGCATCTCTCCGCTTTGCCGGACCGCCCCATCGGAGCAGACGTATTGATCGATTTTTCACACCACACCTGCATTCAAGAGATCGCCGCCTATGCGGAACGGTACACGCTTCCAACCGTCATAGCGGCGACCGGTCACGAAAAAGAGGAACTGGAAAAAATTTATGCGCTTTCGCAGAAAGTTTCCGTATTCCATTCCGCCAACATGTCGATCGGCGTAGCAGTACTCTGCTCTCTCGCAGCGCAGTGCGCGTCGGCATTTCCCGAAGCGGATATAGAAATCATCGAAAAACACCACTCGGGCAAACTGGACGCGCCAAGCGGCACTGCGCTGATGCTGGCACAGGCTTTGACAAAAATTCGAAGCGGCGCAACGCTGGTTTTTGGCCGAAGCGGAAAGCGTGCCCGCGAAAATCAAGAGATCGGCATTCACTCGATACGTGCAGGCGGTATCGTCGGCGAACATGAAGTTATCGTAGCTACCGGCAGCGAAATTCTCACCGTAAAACACGAAGCGAAAAACCGCGCGGTATTTGCCGAGGGAGCGCTTCGCGCTGCTCATTGGCTGTGTGCGCAGCCGGCCGGACTTTACGGTATGCAGGATATGCTTAGCAACGCATGATCCGCAGCATACACTGACAGCGCAAGGAGGAAAAACAGCATGAAAATCGCTTTTACAAAGATGCATGGTATTGGAAACGATTACATTTATCTCGACTGCATGGATAGCGAACCCGAAAATCCTAGCATGCTGGCTGAAAAAATGTCGCCGCGCCGTTTTTCGGTCGGCGCAGACGGACTAGTGCTGATTTGCCGCTCGGAAATTGCCGACGCCAAAATGCGTATGTTCAATGCGGACGGCAGCGAAGGAAAAATGTGCGGGAACGCGATCCGATGCGTGGGAAAATACCTCTATGACCACCGGCTGACCCAAAAACAGGAAATTGACATTGAAACGCTCAGCGGTATCAAACATCTTTGGCTGACCGTCGAGGGTGGCGCGGCCGTTTCCGCGCGTGTCCATATGGGACGCGCCGTCTTTGAAGCAGCCAAAATCCCGGCAATTCCGCTATCCGGCGCAAATGAAATTGTATGCGAACAAATTGAAGCCGGCGGCAGTGCTTACACGATCACCTGCGTTTCAATGGGCAATCCGCACGCTGTAATTTTTATGGACGCCATCAAAAAACTTGCGCTCGAAAAAATCGGCCCTGCCTTTGAATATCATCCGCGCTTTCCGGAGCGCATCAACACCGAATTCGTACATGTTATCTCGCCGGATGAACTGGAAATGCGCGTCTGGGAGCGCGGCAGCGGCGAAACGCTTGCATGCGGTACCGGTGCCTGCGCATCGGTTGCCGCCGCAGTCAAAACAGGACGCTGCCGCGCAGGTTCGCCGGTATCCGTACATCTTCCCGGCGGTACGCTCAAAATTACCTGCGACACGGAGTATGCGGTCATGATGGAAGGCCCCTGCGCGAAATCTTACGAAGGAGTATTTGAATTATGAAAATAAAGCTGAATGACCATTACAAAAATCTGGCGCAAAACTATCTATTTTCGGAAGTTGCAAGCCGTGTCAAAGCTTATACGGCGGCGCATCCGGATAAGCGCATAATCCGGCTTGGCATCGGTGACGTTACCCTCCCCCTTTCTTCTGTCGTGGTTGAAGCGCTGCGCGCCGCCGCGCTGGAAATGGGCAGAGCCGAAACCTTTCGGGGGTATGCGCCGGAATGGGGCTATGATTTCACAAAAGACGCGGTCGTCAAGCACTATGCGCCGCTCGGCGTCATGCTGTCGAACGATGAAATTTTTATCTCCGACGGCGCTAAAAGCGATCTCGGCAATCTCACCGATATTTTAGGAGACAATCCGATATACATTCCCGATCCAGTCTACCCCGTTTATATGGATAGCAATATTATGTGCGGCCGGCACGTCACATTGATGCCCGCGGTCATCGAAAACGACTTTTTACCCATGCCGGAAGCGCTCGACTGTACATCCGCGGTCTTTTATTTCTGTTCTCCAAACAATCCGACCGGCGCCGTCTACGACCGCAGGCAACTGCAAGAATGGGTCGACTTTGCAAACCGTACCGGTTCTCTCATCATATTTGATTCCGCCTACGAAGCATTTATAAAAGGAGACTATCCACATTCCATTTTCGAGATTGACGGCGCACGTTCCTGCGCAATTGAAATCTGCAGCCTGTCGAAGACCGCCGGGTTTACCGGAACGCGCTGCGGATGGACGATCATCCCGTCTGAACTGGAGAGCGGCGGAATCAACCTGAACAAACTGTGGTCCCGGCGTCAGGCGACAAAATTCAACGGCGTGCCCTACGTGGTGCAGCGCGCGGCAGAAGCCGCGCTTTCCACAGAAGGTATGGCGGCCTGCATGCAATCCATTCAATATTACATGGGCAATGCGGAAATTCTTGCGAATCTATTGGATGAAAAAGGCATATTCTATACCGGCGGAAAGTGCTCACCCTACATCTGGCTGCGCTGCCCTGGCAATATGAAGTCCTGGGAATTTTTCGATTACCTTTTAAATCAGGCGCAGATCGTCGGCACGCCCGGCTCAGGATTCGGCCAGTGCGGCGAAGGGTATTTCCGGCTAACCGCGTTCGGCAGCCGCGAGGCGACCGCCGAGGCGGCCGAACGCATGCGCAAATTACTTTAAACCGCCGCGCATCTGAAAAAATCTCATAAAAACAAGGAGTTATAATGCTATATCCGAATCTTTCCATAAATGAGCATGGGCATTTATCTATCGCAGGCTTTGATGCGCCCCGGCTCATTGAAAAATACGGCTCTCCGCTGATGGTGCTGGATGAAGATCAAGTTCGGGCGCATTGCCGCACTTATATAGATGCAATGCGCAAATATTTCCCGGCAGGATCTGTGCCGCTCTTTGCCAGCAAAGCGCTGTGTTTTAAGGAACTATATCGAATTGTTTCCGATGAGGGCATGGGCTGCGACGTGGTTTCTCCGGGAGAATTATATACCATGCGCGCTGCAGGATTCCCGCTCGACCGCGCCTATTTTCATGGCAACAATAAGACCGATGAAGATATTGAATTCGGAATGGACAGCGGAGTCGGCTGTTTTGTTGCCGATAATCGCGACGAACTGTGTAGCATAGACCGGATCGCGCGAATCCGCAACAAAGTACAAAAGGTTCTTCTGCGTCTCACGCCCGGAATCGATCCACACACCCATGCAAAGATTTCCACCGGAAAGGTCGACTCGAAATTTGGCACCGCGATTGAAACGGGGCAAGCGCGGGAACTGACCGAATTTGCCCTGACTCTTAAAAACATAAAACTACTCGGCTTTCACTGCCATATCGGCTCACAGATTTTTGACTGCGCGCCATTCTGCGACGCCGCCGACATCATGCTGCGTTATATAGCAGAGATCAAGCGCGATTTTGGCTTTGAAGCATCGGTGCTGAATCTTGGCGGTGGCTTTGGCGTACCCTATGTCGCCGCCCATCCCTCGATTGATTATGAAGCCAACATTCGCGAAATTGCAGCGCATATCAACGTGCGCTGCGCACAATTCAGGCTGCGGCCGCCTGCAATCCTCATGGAGCCGGGGCGCAGTATCGTCGCCGATTGCTGCACGACGCTTTACACGATCGGAAGCGTAAAAACCATTACAGGTTATAAAAGTTACGTCTCCATTGACGGCGGAATGACCGACAATCCACGCTATGCGCTGTATCAATCCGAATACACCGTTCTGAACGCCAGCCGCGCGAACCGTCCTGCAGATTTTATCTGTACGGTCGCCGGACGCTGCTGCGAAAGCGGAGATCTCATTCAGGAAGACGTGGCCATTGCCAGACCGCAGCGCGGCGATATTTTGGCTGTACTTTGTACCGGCGCATATAACTACGCGATGGCTTCCAATTACAACCGCGTGTGCCGGCCCGCGATTCTCATCCTGAAGGACGGCCATGACCGGCTGGGCGTCCGCCGCGAAACCTATGAAGACCTGATCGCTTATGACGTTTGAGCACCGTAAAACATTATAACTAGGAAAAAACCGCAGGAGCCGTGTAATTGGTCCTGCGGTTTTTTTCTATATCCATCCATGACAGAAAAACGGCATACGGCCGTCCGTAAACTTTACAGAACCGCTGTGCTGTGCTATAATTTGCTTATAAAATAACTGCCCGAAATCAAACCTTTTCAGGCGAGATTAGAAATTCCGAAATAAAATTAAACATTTTTTAAAACATTGGCTAATTGGTTTTTAAAACATTTTACTGTACAATAAAAACGGAGGATGAAAAACGATGTACAACATTTTGATCTGTGACGATGAAAAAGATATTGTTTCAGCCTTAAAAATCTATCTGGAAGCAGAGGGGTACAAAACCTATGCAGCCTACACAGGGAAAGAAGCGCTGCAAATTGTAGGCAAACAGGAGATCCATTTAATCCTGCTGGATATTATGATGCCGGAAATGGACGGCTTGGCCACAATATCCAAGCTACGCGAAACCCAAAACATTCCAGTGATTTTTCTAAGCGCAAAAAGCGAGGATACCGACAAAATTCTCGGTCTAAACGTCGGCGCAGACGATTATGTTACAAAGCCGTTTAATCCCGTAGAAGTATTGGCCCGCGTGCGTTCCCAACTCCGCCGGTACATGCAGCTTGGCGGTTCACATGCACACAGCGAAAGCTATACCGTCGGCGGTATTGCTTTGAATGACCGGACTAAGGAAGTTTCAGTAGACGGCGAACCGGTCAACCTGACGCCGACTGAGTTTGAAATCCTCAAACTGTTTATGCAGCATCCCGGCGAAGTATTTTCTCCGAAAGAAATCTATCGCCGGGTCTGGAACGATGCGCCATACGGCGCAGAAAGCACGGTAGCCGTCCACATCCGACATCTGCGTGAAAAAATTGAAATTTCTCCCGCAGAACCGCGCTATCTGAAAGTCGTCTGGGCGCAAGGCTATAAGCTTGAAAAAGGAGAGCGAAACCATCATGCGTAAATTGACGCACAGCCTAACCGCAAAAATTGTTGCTGTTTTTCTAATTACCATCACACTGCTCGGCACAGCCGCAATGGCTGTCGGTATCGCCGCGATAACTGCGCTCGGCGGATATACCGGTGAATATGTGCATAACAGCGACGCCGTCATCGAAAACATTCTTTCCTCTTATGCTTACGATATCTGCGTACGTTACCGCAACGGCGCAGAGCCGTTAGAATATTATCAGCAAAATAATTTCTATTTTACGCTGTTTGACGCTGATGGAAATGTTTTAGCTTCAAACTACACCGGTCAGGCGGCCGCGCACACGATCACAGACAGCTTTACTTTATCCTATCAATCCCATTATTACGATGAGGAAACTCAGAACTGGTATGAACGTTCCCCAGCAGAATATACCATATCTATGTGGGAAAAAGCCGAAATGGAGCGCACGGATCTGCTTTCCATCGCGAATTTTTGGCTGGATTTGGGATATTCATGGCGCTATACCGCAATCATTCTGGACGTCTGCGGCTTTCTGCTTTTTCTGATTCTACTGATCTTTCTCTATTGCAGCGCAGGACATAGACAAGGAACCGATGAAATTATCCTAAACAAAATCGACCGCATTCCCTTTGATCTGTACACCGCCATATGCACGGCGTTGTTCTGCATCATATGTGCCCTAGGGATGCAGACCATAGACGGGCTTTACGACAATATGTACGATGTCCTGCTCACCGCCGCCGTAATCGGGGTTATGCTTCTGCTTTGTTTTTTGATCCTGCTTGCCTATACGATGAGTCTGGCTACACGCCTAAAAGCCGGCGGACTGGTTCGCCAAACGATTCTTTATAAGATTATCGCTTTTTTCGGTCGTGGCCTCGCCAAATTGCTGCACGGGATTCTGTATCTGCTGCGCGGAATTCCACTGATCGGAAAAACGATGCTCATCCTAATTTTACTCACCGTCGTCGAATTTGTTTTTCTTATAACGTTCTGGTGGGAACCGAATATACTGCTGCTTTTTTGGTTTTTGGAAAAACTGATCCTAATTCCCTGCATTCTGTTGATCGCTTTATCTATGCGCAGACTTCAAAAGTGTGGTGAAAACATTGCCGCCGGACGGCTGGACCAAAAAATTGATACTCGGCATATGCTTGGGGACTTCAAAAAATTCGGGGAGACGCTCAACAATATCAACGCGGGCATGGGGCACGCAGTCGAAGAACGTCTGAAAAGCGAACGTCTGAAAACCGAATTGATTACCAACGTCTCTCATGATATCAAAACACCGCTGACCTCCATCATAAATTATGTGGATCTGATAAAAAAAGAAGATCCCGAAAACGAAACGCTCCGGGAATATGTAGGCGTCCTTGACCGCCAAGCCGCTCGTTTAAAAAAGCTAATCGAAGACCTTGTCGAAGCCTCGAAAGCTTCTACCGGGAATCTTACCGTCCAGCTTGAGCCATGCGATATCGGCGTACTTCTGGTACAAACAGCCGGCGAATATCAGGAGCGGCTGGAAGCAACCGGTCTGGAACTAATTATTACACAGCCGGATGTACCCGTAAAAATTTTAACGGACGGACGTCATCTTTGGAGAATTTTTGAAAATCTGCTCAGCAATATATGCAAATACGCGCAGCCAAATACTCGGGTATATCTGACGCTTGAGCGAATCGGCAAGCGCGCCGTCGTAACTTTCCGCAACATTTCAAATTACCCGCTAAATATTTCCAGCGAGGAATTGATGGAACGCTTTGTACGAGGAGATGCTTCCCGGCATACCGAAGGCAGCGGACTGGGGCTGTCCATCGCCCAAAGTCTATCGGATTTACTGGGTGGACACATAGATATTGCCATTGACGGCGACTTGTTTAAAGTAATCCTTTCCTTTGAAGCGATTGAATAAGACGGCTAAAGACAAAACGAGGCTGCGGAATCCCAAAGGATCCGTACGCCTCGCTTTGTTCGAGCACCGCATGATTCAGTCAATACGATACAGCGAAACAACATCATAAATACACTGTGCAATAAGCGCATATCCCTCGTCTGTAAAATGGTTACCGTCTGCGTTAAAATACGTTTTATCATTATAAAGCGCATATGGATCTGTAAGATTGAATAAATCAATGGTCTCACATTTTGTAGCGTCAACTGCCTTATCTATCAGCGGAAGAATCGTATCTCGCAGATACAGTCTTCTGTAATTTGAATCAAAACGGCTTGGTGGATACATTAAATATACCGTCGGCTTTGAAGGAAGATTTTGATATTCTGAAACCAGCGCAACCGCCGACTCATAGAAATACGTCTCTTGATCAACCTCTTTGTTTTTGTTGGAAGCGTGCGCATCATTTCCGCCGAGGCAGATCAACACAATATCAGGGTCGTACTCCATACTGTTTTTATATTCGGATGTATTTTTATACGCAACGGATTTATCGGAGCTATACGTAAAATCAGGATACTCCAATCTGTCAATCATGAACGCACGGGATCTGCCGAAATTTTTAACCTCATATTTGTCGCCGAGCAAGCTTTGCAGCACTGCCGGATAGCTTTTTGTAATCGGATCGGTCGATTGGAATCCGTATGTAGTCGAACTGCCGACACACGCGATTTTTATTATTCTGGACGGAACATATTCCGTCTCTGAAAAAGACGTATCCATACTTTCCTCCGTACTTTCAAACTCAGGTGCCTGCGCACAGGAAAATAAAAAGAGCAAACCAGCGGCAGCAGATATAATTTGCAATACCTTTTTCAAAACAAACAGCCTCCGCAATATCAAAATTAGACGGCTAAAACGGTAATCTTTCGCCCAAATTATAGCATTGCACTCTTTTTCTATCAAGACTAATATTAAATCCTTATCTTCATCAAATTTAAACTTGACGTACATGGAAATCGAAGATGCTAATAGATTTAAATGAATAAAAAATTAATTTTCCGGAATAGATTTCTATGAAGGAAAAAGCGCATAACAACAAAGGAGTCAAGGATTTCGTTCGGAATCCTTGACTCCTCATTTTATTTATTCGCGCCTTATTTAATCGAGACGGCATGCGGAAACCACGTCATACACACACTGTGCAATAAGCGCATATCCCTCGTCCGAAAGGTGCACGCCATCTGTACTAAAATACATCTTGTCCTTATTCAGCGCATAATTATCTGTAACACTGAACAAATCAATTGTTTCGCATTCTACAGACGCCGCCGCTTCAATAAGCTGCGGAATGATTACAGCGCTAACATACTCCCGCCTGTACTCTGCGTCAAAACGGCTTGGCGGACAAATTAAATATACCTTCGGCTTTGAAGGCAAATTCTGATACTCTTTGGCAAGCGCCACAGCAGACTCATAAAAAAACGTTTTTTGATCGACATCAGCATTTTTATTGGATGCGTGCGCATCATTCGTACCCAAACAAATCAGCACAATATTGGCATCGTACTGAATGCTGCTTCGATACTCGGAAGTGCTTTTATAAGCGACGGATTTATCTGAACTATACGTAAAATCCGAATATTCCGACTTGTCGATCATAAAAGCGCGGGATCTGCCGAAATTTTTTACCTCGTACGAATCACCAAGCAAACTTTGAAGCTTTGAAGGATAGCTTTTTGACGTTCTGTCCGTCGCGCCGACTCCGTATGTAAGCGAATCGCCTACGCACGCTATCTTTATCGTTCTGGACGGAACATATGCTGTCTCAATGGTCGTAATATTCTGAGGCGTATTATCTTCTGAAGAAATCTCATCCGACGTTTCCTGCTCCTGCTCTTGCTCAAGCTCTAAGTTCTGCGCGCAGGAAACCAAAAAAATTGAAAGAATAACCATTGTTAATGTAAAAAATACTTTCCTTATCATTTCATCCTCCAATTTTGCTCCGAGATGGCCTATACTAAAATCTTATAATTTATTATAGCATCGGCAACAGTTTTGCTGCAAGGCAAATATAGCAACAGCGCATATTCAAAATTTTAACTTGACATCTTACACAAAATCTAGTCGGAGTTGCGCCGCATTTTCCACAAAACAACAAAACATCCCCCGCATACCGCCGTCAGCAAAACGGTCATCCAAATGTATGACCGATCGACAGATGGCTGATGTTCCTCCTCAGAAACTTCATTGTCTAAAATAACAGCGTCTTTATCCTCCTGTATAGAAAAATTTTCAGAAACTTCTGCAATTATCTGCGCTTCAGGCGACTCTCCATAGATAATCACGCTGTCGGGAAATCCAGTCGGTTCTGCTTTGAACAATATATGCTCAAAAAAATCATTTTTCAAAACATCATCCCCTACCGTAGTGCGATATAAGCCATATTGGCAAGGGCTGTAATATTCAATCTGAGCGGCACTTGTCAACGGTTTGGTTTTCGTCCCAATCAACCATTCCGTAAACCAAGTCCAATGCTGTGACGTGTGGCACATATAACCGGCCACGCTCATTTCATACGCGGTCTTCCCGCCGAAATATTCCAAAGGAAGATCGAAATTCATAATAATTTGCTGCTCTTTCCATAAATGCAAATAGGTCTTTGGAACATCCCACGCACCATACAGTCTAGCAGACTGAGGATATGCTTCCCCGTCGCCCGAAACTTCAATTGCTTTCTGCAAAGCATACGCATTCAGCATATGCGCGCCATGCCCGTATTCGCCGGCCGGATCATGGCCGATTACAACATAGGGTTTAAATCGCCGGAGAAGCTCGACTTGATACCCGATAAAATCCTCCTCGGTATACCCATCCGCCGCAAGCTGCGCGACAGCCCGCTCTATAGACTGAGAATAATAATCCGGATATACGCCGAGCACCGGATAGTGCGTCACGCCGGCCGCCCATAACCCATTCAATTGCTCATGAAGTCGAAGTGGTTTCTGCGCGTGCGAACAAAAATACGCCACCTGGCAATCGTAATCCTGCGCAGCCATCCAAGGCAACACACCCGCAAAAAACAAATGTTCGTCATCGCTGTGCGTCGTAAAAAGCAGCGCATCCGCGCGTTCATACGGCGGATTCCAAACTTGCACGTCTGCAGGAAGCGCGCCCGCTCCGAATAAACGCAGTTCAGAAATCTTTGCTCCATCCGGGAAAATAATCTTCAATTCTTTTACATCAGCTTCGCGCAGCTGAGCATATTCATGTAAAAAGCCGTATTCTCCAAAATATTGGGAACCGGCTGCGGTTGTCACCGACCACGCGGCGCTTTCCGAATAAAATTCCAAATATATGCCGGCGATGGCGCGCTCCGTGCTTATGGTCAAAATTTCTCCCGGCTCCATTAGATAATAGGTCTGCATATGCCCGTCACGAAGCGCCTCTATATCCGACAACGCCTGAATAGAAGCGGCAGATGTATATTCTTCTGCCAAAACCTCTGGCTCTATACCGGCCGCACGCCACATCAAAATCAGGTAGAAAAGGAATACAATCGTCGCCGCTTTAAACACCGTAACATTTGCCGCGCGCCGAAAAGTCGCATTCATACCGTGTTCTCCAACATCCAAGTTTTTAAACAATTCTAATATTAGTATACCATTTTGATAAAAACTTTGTCAAATTTGATTAAAATCATATACTGTCACCTAAAAAGTATACTAAAAATTAGAAAAATAAGCATTGCTTCATACTCGGATTTTTTGTCAGGTTCACATAAAAAAGGAACGCCGCGTGCATCCGGCGTTCCTTTTTTATGGATTTCAATTTATTTTTTCTTTTTAACCACAACCACCGCTACAGCAATGCCCACAATAAGAACTGCGGCAACAATACCTATGATTAATCCGGTATTGCTTGTTGATTCTTCCACATTTGGTTCATCTGTAGACGGCGTCGTATTTTGGACGGATGCGTCGGTCGAAGGCGTCCGTTCAGTTGAAGCATCTGTTGTATTTTCCGGTTCGATATCGCGTACCGGTTCTGCCGTATCAGAAGTATCGGGTGCATCAGCCTCCGTGCTGTCTGCTGTGCTTGTATCCGCCGCAGTACCCTCTGTTGTTATTACGGCAGGTTTCTCATCAGAAGTGACAATTGCCTGAGCAGTGTCAGCAGAAGTAACAGGCGTATCGGTCACCGCACCTGTATCTGAAGGCTGGGTCTCGGAAAGGATCGTCGCGCCGTTATTAATTACCGTACCGTTTCCGATCACATCCTGAAATATTCCGCCATTCAGAATCAATGTCGATCCCTCTTCTACTTCCAGCGTGTAATACACCGGCTCCGCCAGATTGGAATTATATATACACTGTATTTTGGAACCAATCATCAGCGTGGAATTATTGGTAATCTGAATCACATTGGAAACATTATGTTCTTCAAATAAAAGAATATCGTCAATAATCGTATCCGAAGTCAGCGTCAATGTTGCATTACGCGCCGCTTTCATCGCACATTCCGGATTGGTCGTCGGCAATGGATTTGCATAATTTGTAGTGCCGTCGTTGGAAGTAATCAGTAAAGCAGAGCCCAGCGCTTCCAATGTATAATCGCTGCCTATCCAGAGTTTCCCGGACACAACAAGCGTTCCGCCGTCTTTGAGAATGCCGAGTGCCGCATTATCCGCCGGCGTCAGCAACTGTTTTTTCGCCTCATCGGCTGATTTACCGCTGAATTCATTGTTGCCAGTCGTATAACTTACATAAGCGACCGCATCGTTTGTTACTTTAGGCTCTTCCGCCGCGCACGCGCCAACAATTCCAACGGCAGCCAATAGCGCCGCGAACAAAAACATAAAAACTTTCTTCAACATATACGCCTCCAAAAACGAAAATAAAAGAATCAAACTACGATTCTATATTCATTTATATAATTTTGCGTTTTTGAAGTCAACCTTATTGACATATTCGGTTTATTTTATCAGAAATTTGTTTTATTTTGCGGAAACGGCCGGAAAAAGCGCAGCAATTTTTCCTCTTCCAGTGAAACAAAGCCGCTGACTGACTCCCCGCTGTGCAGCCGCCGGCGCACTTCTGTGGAACTGACGCTGTGATACTGCGGAGCGGCAAGCAAAAAAATTGTATCGATACCCGCCCTCTGAAAATTAAAATCCGCCATAATACGTTCATATTCCAGATCGCCGCTGTCGCGAATACCGCGAACAAACACATCTGCGTGCTTTTCTATCGCAAAATCTGCGACATATCCGTCGCATATCTCTACCGAAACGTTCTCTAACTCCTTTAGCGCAGCGCACGCAAGCTGTGCGCGCTGCACAGGAGAAAACATATGCTGCTTTTCCGCATTTTGCGCCACAGCCACAAAAATACGGTCAAACCAAGCCGCCGTGCGCCGGACAATATCCGCATGGCCCACCGTTATCGGATCAAAACTGCCCTGCACAACAGCGATCTTACCGCTCATTTTCCTGCACTCCTTCAAAATATTTTTCAGTGGGCGTCAAAATATCGATATGCACCCTGCCATAACCGCCGCATTTCAAGGCGCGATACTTTTCTGACAAATCGGCGGCGCGGGTCAAAATTTTTCCGTTCTCGCTTTCGCAAATCAACAAACTCCCCTGTGCCATCAGTCCCGTCCGGGCTAAACGCCGAAGCGCATCTTCCAACGCGTCGGACGCATAAGGCGGATCTAAAAAAATCAAATCAAACGCCAGGCGTCCGGACGCTTTTCGCAAATAGCTGCGATAATCTGAAATCAATGTCTTACTTTTTTCACGATAATGCGTTTTATCAATATTTTTTTTCACAACATCCATCGCTTCCGCCGAAGCATCCACAAACGTACAGCACGCCGCCCCTCTGCTCAGTGCCTCCAGTCCTAACTGTCCGGAACCCGCAAATAAATCCAACACGCGGCGGCCGTCGATATCAAACTGGATCATGGAAAACAGCGCCTCTTTTGCCCGCTCTGAGGTCGGACGCGTGTGCTCGCCTTCCGGCGTCAATAATTTTGTTCCTTTAGCTGCGCCTGTTATAATCCTCATACTTTTTCTCCCTGCTTGCCTGCAAAATATTGCGCAATTTTCTGGGCGTCCGCTGCGGGAATTCCCATTTTCTCAAGCGCGCTGGCGCTCGCGTTTTTAATGTGCGAAAGTCCTCTGGCGGCTCTTAAATATTTTTTGGCCTTTGCCGGGCCGATTCCGCTTATATTCTCAAGAACCGATTTTTTCAGCGTTTTTCGCTTTGCACCGCTCATCCGGCTTACTGCAAAACGATGAACTTCTTCCTGCAAACCGTATATAAAAACATATACGCTCTGTTCACGGGCAATGCTGATGTCCCGTGTTCCGTCCGATAAAGCGCGTGTTTTATGATACGAATCCTTAACCATTCCATAAACGGGAATGTCCAAATTCATTTCAGAGAGCAACGCACGCACGGAAGAAACATGACCGGCGCCGCCGTCAAGCAAAATCAAATCCGGAGGCTGAGAAAAACTCCCCTGCCCTCTGCCAAGATGCAAAAGTCTTCGATAAAGCGCTTCGCGCATTGCGCCATAATCATCTATACCCGCCGTTGTCCGTATAGAAAACGTCCTATAATCCCGCTTTTTCAAACGGCCGTTTTCAGCCACAACCATGCCGGCCGTGATATGCTCTTTGCCAAGATTGGAAATATCGTACGCTTCTATTCGCACCGGCACGCGCTCCATGTCTAAAAGCCGGCCAAGCGTTTGCAGCATCTTGTTGTCCCGTTCACTTTCCTGCGTAAATTTTTCCGCCTTTTCTCGCGCATTGTCCCGTACCATATCGCAAAGACGGCGCAATTCTCCGCGAAGCGGCGTATGGACGGTAACGCGGCGTTCTGCTTTTTCTGAAAGCAGTTCCGAAAGCGCAGCCAAACTTTCATCATCCACCTGTTCGGCCAAAAGCACCTCTTTCGGAATATAGGCACGTTCAGAGTAAAGCCCGCACAAAAACGTTGGAATCTCTTCCGTTCCAATAATTTCGTCGGCCGAAAAAACAAATTCATCTTTATCCACCAGCATACCGCTTCGTATATAAAACACCGATATAACGCTGCAGCGTTCCTCGCTATACAAAGCAACAACGTCCTGATCCGCTTTTGGAGAAGAAACTACTTTTTGCCGCTGCGATATTTTGTCCAACGCTGCAATACTATCCCGGCATCTGGCCGCAGCTTCAAAGTTCTCCCGCTCGGCCAAGCGATACATACGTTTTTCCAACTCGCACTTTGCAAGTTCAAAATCTCCGCCTAAAACGCGCAGCGCTGCACTGATGGCCGCCGCATAATCCTCTTTGGAAGCCTGCTTGCGGCAAGTTCCCATGCACTGGCCGATCTGATAATACATGCAGGGACGCGCTCTGCCAATATCGCGAGGAAATTGGCGCTTACAATTCGGAATCCCAAGCGTTTTGCACAGCGTATTCACAATATTATAGGCAATACCCGCACCCGAATAAGGACCGAAATATTTGGCCTTATCCGCACTGCGCGTGCGTGTTACCGTCAACCGTGGATATTCCTCTCCCACGCTCACCTTTATATAAGGGTATGATTTTGAATCCTTCAAGTTAATATTATATTTCGGATAATATTCTTTAATCAGTACATTTTCTAGTGTGAGCGCCTCCATCTCCGTGTCACAAAGAAAAAAATCAAAATCATATACAGACGAAACCATTTTCGCAGTTTTAAAATCCTTTTGACTGTTCTGAAAATACTGCGATACTCGATTTTTGAGCTTTCGGGACTTTCCCACATAAATCACGGTGCCGCTGTCATTTTTCATCAAGTAAACGCCAGGCCGTATCGGCAAAGAATTTGCCTTTTCCAATAACTGCGGCAGGCGCTTATTTTCAGCCATATAAACCTCCAGATACAACTTCTTTTTACAAAGCACATCCAGCATGCTTGCGTTCAAAATACGAAATTGGGCGATCACAACGAATAACCGTTATGCTCGCCCAACAATCCATTTTATCTTTGCTTATTCGTTGAAACCGTTCTCAATCAGTTCCTCAAGTCCATCCAGCGCCTCTTTTTCATCTGAACCGTCAGCTACCAGCGTAATCGTCATACCGTTGACAATCCCGAGAGACAACACGCCAAGAAGGCTTTTGGCATTTACGCTCCGATCATCTTTCTCCACCCAAATCGAACTTTTGTAAGAATTGGCTTTCTGAATAAAGAATGTAGCCGGTCTGGCATGCAAACCAACGCTGTTTTTGATCGTAACTTCACGGGTCATCATCAGAAATACGCTCCTTTATCCTTAACAATATCCGTTTGTAATGCTGAATATATGCCTCATATCCTATGAAATAGTATAACAAATTTACATTATAAATGCAAGAGTTTTTAAGATTTTTTTAATTTTGGTGAGAATAGACAATTTCTCACTGCAATTCAACATCGGTTATCAAAATATTCACATTAATATTTGGCAGATACACCAGCGTCGTCATTCCGGGCGCGACATACTGCGTTCCGCCGATCAGAAAGCCGCTCTCGCTCATTTTTCCTTCGCTGACAAAGGAACCGCGAATATCCACACGGTTCAGTCCGGATACAACCTCTACAACCGATCCTTTATCTTCAATATACAGAACAGCGGGAGTTGCAGCAATACTGTCGCCGATAATCCGCCCCATACTGCAGCCAAGCGACTCGCTGTATACAAGATCCCCGTCTCGAAAACAATCGGCCGACGCAGCCTGCACATTGCTGATACTGAAAGAAATAACCGCCGTTTGTGTTTCCAGCTTTTCATCGGTGTTTTTTTTCCCACTGCGCAAAAAAACGCCTGCAATACATAAAACAACCGCGGCAAAGATGACAAAATCTAATATGTTGACCCTGAATTTTTTAGCAGCCATTTTTCGTCTCCTTATTCAACCTGCATCGCACTTATATAACCGGTGCCCGCAAAATTTTTAGTATGGATGCTGAGTCCTGCGCCTACACCCATCTTTATGCCGTTCACATAATACATTTCCCCGGAAATATATCCGCTTGCGCGAATGGTAATCTCCAGCGTAATATAAGACGGATGCTCAGCTACGGCCATTTCACCGGTTTCAGGATCGTATACGTCCAAAATATACGGGGAATATTTTACCGACTGCACCGTCCCAAGTCCCTGACGCTTCTGCGCATCAATAACGATATCGCCGCTTTTTACTTTATTGGCGAATTCGCTTCTCAGCCCACGAAACTGAATCGTATACTCCACAGTCACATCCGTTCTTGCCGCCGCATCCGTCCCAAAAGCATTTGCAAGCATTAAAACGCCGAGCGCGATTATCCCCGCGATCGCGGCTGTTATCAAAATATCTACAATATTGATGCGAATGCCTCTTTTCTCTTCCCCGATCATAATAAGCCTCCTTCAATTGTTATATCCGCGGCACTTTCGCTAAATACCGATCCCTTTCGTTTGCGTTCAGCTGCATCAATTCTGCGTGCGGCGGATGCAATGCCAACGACGACCCAAAAGACAAAAAAAACACGATAATTATACCATATATAGTCCGTCATTCCCTGTACAAGCGCCGCCAAAATACCGCAAACCGCGCCGCAGCCGATCAGCCTTACGCCCCGATCCTCTCCGCATTTTGCCAGTGAAAATCCACTTTGCAGAAAGCAGAACAAAAAGGCCGCAAAAATCAGGAATCCAGGAATGCCGATCTCGATAAAAAGCTGCAAAAATAAATTGTGCGCATGCGGCGCTTTTTCAATACCGGCAAACGAATAATACGGATATATCCGGTCAAACGCGCTCTCACCGACACCGATGCCAGTCCATGCGTAATCGGCGGCTAAATTCATACTGCCCCGCCAAATATACACGCGATAATTGGTAGAAGTGTCCGTCAAATCGCCGATACTGGAAAAACGCGTCAAAATACTTTCCGGCAAATACGGAATCAAAAACGGCAGCGCACATACGCCGGTCACAAGCAGCGCCATGGACTTCCTGCTCCACATGAGCAGGAAAACGACCGCCGCAAGCAAAAAACCAAGCCAGGCGCCGCGCGCCCAAGTATATATTAAGCATGCCGCGCCTACTGCAAAAGCTACCATAGTAGAAGATTTTGAAGTCAGCGGACGTTCGCAAATTGCAAAAGCCGCAAGAATCGGAAGCAAAAGAATCAAGTATTCGCCAAGCATGTTCGGATTTTCAAACGTTGAAACGACACGGCCGCCGATATTGTCAAACATTTCCGTGTCAATCCACTCCGTGGAAATATTGCCGGTGAAATTCTGATACAATCCATACAGTCCCACTAGTAAAAGTGAAACACAGAGCGCCTGCACCGCCCGCCGAAGATTATCTTTCGAATTCAAAAGTCCTACAGACAAAAAATAACCGAGCATCAGCACAGTATAAATCAACGCCGAACGTAGCGACAATGTGCCGCCATACGTAACGATTCCCCCAAAAAACATAACCGCCATAAAACAAGCAACGAAAAAATCCAAAAGCTCAAACCGGAAATATCGCTTTCCAAGCATCAATTTGACAAGAAAGCAAAACATGACATAGCCAGTCAGAAGCGCAAGCAGGATTGTCGGACGGCCGGCAATTACAAAAAACGGCAAAGCAAACAGAATCGCATAAAAACCGCATTCCGGATTCAGCAGCACCAAATAAGCAAAAATCAATCCAAGCATTCCCAAAAGCAAAAAAGCAGGATTGACAAAACAAGAGAGAATTCCAAATGGCAAACCCAAAATAAAAGCGGCGTTTTTTCTGCCGGTCGCGCTTTCAACCGGAGCAAACATACGCTCCGGGAATCCAAAAAAGCCGGTGAACAGCCTGCCTAAAATCGGACTCTGGTAGACCGCCGTGCAAAGTGCCCGCCCAGAGAACAAAAAAGGTATGCCCATTAAAATCATAGCCGCAGACACAGCGCCAAAAATAATGTTTTCACTGCCCCGGTACACCAGATACAAAATAAACTGCGCCAAAAGGGAATAAAAGCCGGACGAAAGCAAAAACACACCGATCACACGCAGCGAAAGGCGGCTGAGATACCGCATCATAGATGCGATCGCCGTAACATATACGCTGTCCTCCATGCTGGCAGCCAAATAATGGCGCATTCGGCTGCGCCGGCCGCGCACCGCATTGGAAAATGCACTGGTTTCAAACACATCGCAAATATCATCATAAGAACCAAACAGAAAGCTGTACAGTCCTTTGCCCAGTTTTCTGTACAACCAATTGCCAAGCCGGTCAAAAGCCCGGCAGATTGCGCTACCCGATACAAGCTCGCCGGCCCATTGTTTAAATCCCGTTTTCATCGCTTGCCTTTCTCCCAGATCGAATAAAGATCCGGGCGTTTTTTTCTAGTGATCTCCACTGACTGCATGAAACGCCATTTTTCTATATTTTCATGATGGCCGGAAAGCAATACTTCCGGCACAGTCTACCCCATAAATTCATATGGACGCGTATACTGCGGATACTCAAGCAGTCCATC
>CATWNM010000033.1 GCA_958352145.1 uncultured Eubacteriales bacterium | reverse complement strand
TCGAGCGACGCGCCAAAGGCGCTAGCGTCGCTTTGCGACGAGACGTTCCCTACAAAGACGTAAAAGCAATATTCAATATACAGTCCCCAACAGCAATATTAATATGCAAACAAAAAAGCCAAAAACGGCGTTTGAGACCACAAACACTTTCCCGGTATATCTTGACAGGCATGCGATTCGGCATTATAATTAAGATATCTGCATGATCGCGTGTTTCCCATTATGCAAAAAGCAAACCGCGTCGGCGGTTTCTTTTCAAGCCGAAAGTTAGCATTTGCTAACATGTATAAATCCATTCCATGAAAGAGAGGCTAATGAAAATGGTGCAAATCACACTGAAGATCGACGGCATGATGTGCGGTATGTGCGAGAGCCACGTCAACGACGCTCTGCGCCGGGCATTTCCGGTAAAAAAGGTTTCCTCGTCGCATACAAAAGGGGAGACGGTGATCCTGTCCGAAACGGAACTCCCCGAAGACAAACTGCGGGCGGCCGTCGGCGAAACCGGCTACCAGGTGTTGTCGGTGCGTTCCCAGCCGTATGAGAAAAAGGGATTTTTCGCGAAATTCAAAAAATAAAGCGGGCGCAGTTTTGAAAAGGGGGTGAGGCCGCATGAATATGGAATCGCTGTACGGGATCCTAATCCCGTTTCTCGGCACGTCGCTCGGCGCCGGATGCGTATTTTTTATGCGGAAATCGCTCGGCGACCGTGTTCAGCGGGCGCTGACCGGCTTTGCGGCCGGGGTAATGGTTGCGGCCTCGGTCTGGAGCCTTTTAATCCCCGCCATCGAGCAGGCGGCAAACATGGGAAAATGGTCATTTGTCCCCGCCGTCATCGGATTCTGGCTTGGCATCCTGTTCCTTTTCGCCTTGGACCACATTATTCCCCATCTGCACAGGGGCAGCGCGCAGGCTGAAGGCCCAAACAGCAGGCTTCAGCGAACGACGATGCTGGTGCTGGCCGTCGCTTTGCACAATCTGCCTGAGGGGATGGCCGTGGGCGTCGTCTACGCCGGTTATCTTGCGGGAAACGCGCAGATCACCGCAATGGGCGCGCTGGTGCTGTCTATCGGCATCGCCATTCAAAACTTTCCAGAGGGGGCAATCATCTCCATGCCCCTGCGCGCGGAAGGGATGAAAAAATCCAAGGCCTTTCTTGGCGGCGTGCTGTCCGGCGTGGTCGAGCCGATTGGCGCGGCGCTGACGATTTTGGCAGCGGGCGTGATTGTACCCGCACTGCCCTATCTGCTCAGCTTTGCGGCGGGCGCCATGGTCTATGTGGTTGTCGAAGAACTGATTCCCGAAATGTCGGAGGGGCGGCATTCCAATATCGGAACCCTGTTTTTTGCAGGCGGATTCAGCGTGATGATGATTTTGGACGTCGCGCTCGGATAACCGTCAAAGTCTAAATCCGAGCCTTAAAATGTATCGTTTTTGCCAAAAGAATATCGGGTTCGTCATTTACTTCCATACCGGCGTTTGTTACAATGATAAAAAAGCCAAAGGTGGAGGGATACAGATGGATTTTAACGGGAAAGTCGCGCTGATAACCGGCGCGTCGGTCGGTATCGGCCGCGCGGCGGCAATGCGCTTCGCGGAACTCGGCGCGGATCTCGTGCTGGCCGATATCAATTTTGAAAAGCTCCAGTCGGTCAAAGCGGAACTCGCGCACTACGGCAGAGACGTGCTGATTTACCCGTGCGACGTCAGCGACGAGAGCCGGGTCAACGAAATCACCGCATACGCGATGACGCATTTCGGCAAGGTGGATATCCTTGTAAATAACGCGGCGCTCTGGAGAAACTGGTCAAAGTTCGAGGAAACGCCGATCGAACTCTGGAAGAAGTTTTTGAATGTCAACGTAATGAGCGTGGTTTACTTCACCAATGCGGTGCTGCCGAAGATGAAGGAGCAAAACTACGGCAGAATCATCAACGTCTGCTCGGTTGCGGGCGTGTACGGGAACGCAAATATGGCGTGCTATTCGGCGACCAAAGCGGCCGTGATCGGTATGTCCAAAGCGCTGGCCAAGGAAGTGGCAAAACAGGGCATTACGGTAAACGCAGTTTCTCCCGGCAGCGTCAGTCCCGCCGAGAACCCTGATCCCAACTTCCATCAGCCGAGCGAACTCGCGTTCATGGGCAGAACCGGTACGGACATGGAAAATGCCAATCTCATCTGCTTTCTTGCAAGCGACGAGGCGGCGTACATATCCGCGCAGAACATCCAGATCGACGGATGCAGAAAGAAACAGTAATGCGCGTGGAATAAGCAACGCATCCAATTATTCTAAAAATGGCAAACAGAGCGGACATGCGCCGCTCTGTTTGTTTATTTTGCGCCGCAAAAGGCGCGCCGGTTCCGCCAAAATCCCGCGCCGGTTTTTTCCGCTTTTCTATATTGAAAATTATTGACATTTTATCTAAATGTTTGTACAATAAAAGAAAAAACGAATGGAGCGCTATACATGATGGGGAAAAAATGGCAGAAAGCCCTCTTGCTTTTCTCAGCGGCGGCAGCACTCACGGTCGCAGCGGCAGCCGCCGGGATCACGTATCCCGACACGTTCACCAATCCGGTGGCAAACGGCGCAGATCCGTTTGTCTTTAAAGACGACGACGGCGTTTACTATTTGTACACGACCAGCGGAGATTCGTATGGGTACCGCGTTTACACGTCGGAGAATCTCGTAGACTGGAAATGCCAGGGCTATTGCCTGCGCAGAGAAGACGTTTATTATGCGGATCGTTCCGCATACGCCGGATTCTGGGCGCCGGAGATCATAAAAGACGGCGACACCTATTATATGGTATACACGGCGCAGGAACATCTCGGCATCGCCGTATCGGACAGTCCCCTCGGTCCGTTCACCAACACGGAGACCTCGTATCTCCTGAACGACTTTAAAAACATCGACGGACACTTTTTCCGCGACGACGACGGCAAATTATATCTATATTTCGTCGGCTGCTACGAATTTACCTACAACGGGTATACCAACCCCTCCCAAAACTGCATCTGGGGCGGCGAATTCAGTCTTGAAACCCGAGATTTCGTGTCCAAGCCCCAACTGCTGCTGACCTGGGAGGACGAACCGGAATCGCTGCGCAGCTGGCGCGTCGTCGAAGGGCCGGAAATGCTGAAGCATAACGGCAAATATTATCTCACCTATTCTTCCTCCGGCTACAGCAACCCGGGCTATTCGGTCAACTATGCGACCTCGGACAGCCCGCTCGGCCCGTTCACCAAATCCCCGAACAATCCGATCCTGATCTCGGACGACGTAAGCAGAACCGATACCGAAAACCCGCATCTCTACGGTACGGCGCACCACTGCTTTACCACCTCTCCGGATGGAACGGAACTGATTATCGTATACCACGCGCACCGCTCAGGCACCGCGCCGAACGAACAGGCGGGCTATGTACAGGAACGGCGCGTCTGCATCGACAAGGCCTATTTTGACGCAAAGGGCAATCTCTGCGTAGATGGCCCGACCGCAACTGAGCAGAGCGCGCCGTCGGGCGCAAAGCTCGGCCGGACGGTCGAACTGGATGAAAATTTTGCGGCGCTCGCGAACCTGCCGACCGTCTATGTCGCGGCGACCGACGGCCTCGACACGAATCCCGGCACTAAGGAAAAGCCTTTCCAGACACTGAACGCGGCTTACGCCGCGCTGCCAGGCGGCGGCACGATCGTACTGACGCAGGCCTACAATATGTCCTCAAAGTATGTTACCGATTCCGCCTACTACTGCTCGCCCGCGGTCAACGGACCGGTGATGATCCGCGGCCTGTTTTCCTCTGTACCGGTTGAATTCAAATTCTGGAGCCTCTCGTCGGACACCTACATAGACAACCTCGCGCTGTTCCCCAGCACGACCGGAACCGTGGCCAGCGGCATCTCCGTGATCGAATGCGGGCAGAACAATGTCATACTCGGCGAGGGCGTCAGCTGCTGTTCGCGCAACAACTCCGAACAGTTCCCGGTTCTCGTCGGCGGACTTTGGCGCTACAATGCAAACGCTTCTACCTCCCCATATAAATACTACGACACCGAAGTCAAAACCGAAGCGATGCTGACGACAGATAAAAGCTATACGCTGAAGGTACTCGGCGGCACGTGGAGCATCGTGACGCAGCTGAGCATGAAAAATACATCCGTTGTTCAAAATTCCGCGCCGAATGCGTCGTTGGTTTTGGGCGGCGGCGCGACCATCCGGCCGGCCAAAGCCACCGGGTTTAAAGCAGTCTGCACTGCGGACGGGGCACTTTTGACCTGTGATGCGGTACAATACGCCAAGAAATATGCGTTCTATAAGGTCGAGGGCGCAAAAACCACGCTGCTCGGCTATTCCGACACCCCCTCCTTTACCGATACGAGCTATAAGCCGGGCGAAAAAGTAAACTACAAAGCAGCGGGCTATATCCACGGCGCATGCATCGGCGATCCCAGCAACACCGTAAGCCTGACCTCTTACGGCGATATGGACGGCAGCGAAACCCTGCGCATGAAAGACGCGCTTTTGCTGCTGCACGACGTTCAAAACAGTACGCCGTCGCAGGAAAAGTCGGACAATGTCCTCCGCATCCTCAAATATATTGCCAAATAACATATTTTGCCGTGGCTGTTCCGTGCGAAAGCCCGAAATCCGCTGCGGCAAAATATTCCCTCAATGCAGGCGGCGCTTCGCGGCGAAAAATTCCCTGCAGGATATAAAACGCCGCGTTTCCCGCATAGGCAATCAAAAATCGCAGAGCAAATGCTCTACGATTTTTCTATACTCAGTTCAGTCTGTTTACTGTCCAATCGGAACTTCCTCGGCGGCTTTGGCCGCCTCGGGAATCTCAAAATCCGCCGCGTTATTGATATCCTTGTAGCGCATCACCATCACCGCCTCCGAAACGGTGACGTCGATGTCCTCTATACTGCCCAAACCGCTCTCCGCAAGCGTATTTTTCAGCATGGATTCCATCGCTTTCGTCATATCTATCCGCATTTGAACCGGCATATCGGTTTTGGCGTCCAGCCAGTATTCAAACGGAATTTCCCCGATACCCTCAAACATCTGCGTCACGACGCCAAGACTGTCGGTATCCATCGAGCCCGAAACCAGCGAGAGCACCTTGGAAAGCATCTCCTCCGTAATCACAGCGGTGAACTTGTTGGTCTTTACGCCGTCCAGTTCCTCGGAAACCGGTTCGCCGTTCTCAAGCAGCAGCGGATTGAGTTCCGCAAAAAATTCCGCGTCCGCAGCGGCCGCATCGGAAATATCCGGGATAGCCGTCTTCACCCACGTGCCCTCGGCGCCGGTATACGTGTACGCCTCGTCCACATACATCTCTAACTTCTGCGTCTGAGCGCCGAGCCCGGGAATATCCATCGTCAGCGTCATATCGCATTTTGCTTTCTGCGGGTCAGTAAACGTCACGCCGTCCATTTGCATCTGCATCTTCATGGACTGGCCCACCATAGAATACTCAATGTTCATCTCGGCGGTATATCCGGCGCTCTTTACTTCTTCCATTTGCTTTGCGGCGTTATCCAGCATCTGCTCCGGCGTTTTGTCGCCGCAGCCGGCAAGCAAAACGACAAGCATAAGCCCCAGCAAAAGCCAACCGCGTTTCAAGAATTTCATGGTAAAATCCCCCTGTACTGTTTTCTATCCATATGGCCTGCCTGCGCACAAGCACCATACACAGATATGATTGTATCATGCCCGTTCCGAAAAAGCAATAGCTTTATCGCTTCTTTTTATTTTCGGATCATAGAAGCTGAAAAAAAGGAAAGCCGAAGCTTTCCTTTTTTCCTTTACAGGCGTTGCCGCCTGATTACGCAATTTGGAGGTCAGGTAGTAGGCATATCGCCGCCGCAGACATCGCACTTACCGTCAGGGGTCGCATCCTGAGTGTCTTATTCTTCTCATCGACATGATCGATCATCGGAATTTCAACTTCTACGTCCGAGCTGCAGAGTTCGCATTTCTGCGTACCCTTGCCTACTGCGGTGCAAGTAGGAGCCTGAGTTTCCGTAATGTCGCCGGTCAGGCTGTGCGCATCGGGATCAATCGCGATCTCCGTGCCGGTCTCGGTAACGTCGCATCTGCTGCACTTCTTGTCAGCTTCCTTGCCAGCTTCGATGCAGGTAGCGTCTTTGGCAGTACCTGCAACTTCCTGCATGTCATGGCCGAGCTCCGCAATTTCCTCGCCGCCCTCGGTGTAAGAGCAACCAGCGTTCTGGCAGAGATATTTCTCTGTTAAACCTTTCTCCGTGCAGGTAGGCGCCTTGCCGGGATCAACCTTCTGCAGGTTGTGTCCGGTTTTCGCAATGGTCTCGACGGTGGTGTAGGTGCAGCCAGCAACCGTGCAGCGCACACCGGCGGTGTTGCCATCCGTGGTGCAGGTAGCGGCAACAGCAGTTACTTCCTCAAGCGTATGCGCATCCGGATTCTTCGGAATCACAACATCTACAACAGCTTCGCAAACGGAGCATACCTGTGTACCCTTACCGTCAGCCTGACAGGTAGCGGCAGTCACTACGGTGATATCGCCGGTCAGCTTGTGACCGAGCGCATTATCCTCATGCGTTTCAAACTCCGCACCGCAAATGTTACACGTCCAGGTCTCGGTGCTCTGCGTCGTGCAGGTCGCCTCAACGGTAGACTTCAGCGTAGCGGAAAGATGCTTGCAGGTCTCGGGATCAGCCTCGCCGGCCGCCATGTAAACGATCATCGGATAGAGTTCCAGTTTGCTGGAGCTATCCGTCCAGATCGAAACGATGGACATTCTGTAGGTGATCTTCGCCGCATCGGTATAATCGTCGCTGTCGGCCAGCGGGATGTAGATCACGCCGCCGTCGTTGTCAAGCATGAATTGATCGAAGATGCCGGAAGCAGGGCCGCCGGAAATATCCTCGATAAGCTCTGCGTTCATCGGGAACGAATAGCCGCCAAATTCATCGTCATAGGAAGCATTCCATCTGTCCGCATCGTCTTCTTTATAATCGCGAATCAGAAGCGCGCGGTCAAAGTCATACTCTTCGGGATCAAGACCCGTCGCGTTCACCGTGTAAGCGCGGCCGGCCAGCGTAGCGATAACGCGGTTGTTGACCGTTTCCGCCATTTCACGGGTGCCATTCAAATTGGTGTAATGCGTTGCGTCAAATTCGCCCGCAATCGGATGGCCGGCTTCTTTGTTGTACAGAACCGTATCTGCATCAACAAAGGACAAACCATCTGCGCCAACCCCAAGACTGCTGCTGCTTGCGCTGCGTCTCGTGTTCCACCATGCATACAGCATCGCAGTCGCGACATCATCCACGTTGGAGAGATTAACATAAATGTTCATATCCGACGCACTCTGATGATCCTGTACGCCAGCCTTCTTGTAATCATGCGCAATGCCGTCTTTGTCAACAAAGAGGAGCGTAGGCATCAGATCGGTGTCAGCCGCAAACTCGATCGCATCATCCGTCTCAAAGCTGACCGAATCCACCATTGCTCTCGAACGATAGTTGAATACGTTGCTCAGAGTCACAGTGTACTTCTCGTCGCTGCCGGTCTCGTTTGCATCCAAATCGCAGGAAGAAACGCCGGGCAGTGCCAGATAATAGGTCCATGCAACTTCGGTTTCAGCCCATGCAAGCGCGGTATCTTTAGCGCTGGAAACCTTTTCATTGTTGGTTCTGAGCACGATCAAAGAGGAGTTTGCGGAGAAGAAGTAAGCCGGTCCGGCAACATTGTACGTGTTGTTGGTCTTGACAATACCCTTGCGAACGCCGACATTGCCTTTGGCGTCGATCACAACCGCAATGGTGTTCTCGTTCTGGGTTACGCGTGCGGGATCAACATCGGGATCCGAGCTGATCTTACTGGTCTTGGCGCTGTCGTCGCTGTAAACAAGGCCGGTATCGATCTTGTTGAACATAACCGTGCCATCAGTCGTCCCATCTTCCGTCATGCCGATCTCGCCAAGGTTGTAAACGCCGTTCTTCTCGCTGACAAGCGCGAAGATGCCACCCTGGCCGAACGCCGCTTTCGCAACCGCGTAGTTCTGATACTTCACGGTTTCGTTAGAGCCAACCATATCTACAAGCGTAGCATAGGTGCCAAGATCGCTGTAGGAAGCCCACTCTTCTTCAACTGCATCATAGCCGTTGTAGAAGCGGCCGAGAGAAGCCAGTTCCCACTCGCCGGTCTCGGTGTCGAGAACCGCGATCTGAACATTGTCGCTGTCATCCAGAATCAGACCGTCAACCTTAGTGAGATCCTTGACCTTAACGTCAAGCAGATCCGCAATGACGGTGTCGCGCATGGTTACGATGATATAATCATACGCCGTGTCGCTGGTCTTTTCGCCCGAATAAGACTCAAAGTAAACAACGTTGCCGTCCACTTCGATGTACTTCACGTTGTCCTTGCCAGTCTCAAGCGAAGCGATGATATTCTTTGCAAGCGCATTGTCATAGCCGAAGAAAGTCGCGTCAAACGCGCCCTTGATACCGGTGGACTTGGTGCTGCCGTCGATCTTGAGGGTCTCGGCAGACGCGCTGGTACCGGTCAGACGGCCGGTCTGGAACGCGCCGCAGTTCATCGCGACGGTCAGAATATTGTCAACCTCGTTGTAGTCAAAGAACATGAAGTCGCCGGACTTGATGTCCTCGCCCTGGAGGGTAACGTCTTTCGCCTTTTCGCCGTTCTTCTTAGAAACGGACGAGGTAGACGAGGTCACTTTGGTCTCCGTGCCGACCAACTTTTCAACAAAGTAAGATTTTACTTCGTCCTGATTTTCAACCGCGCTGTTTTCATAGCGGCCGATGGTCACAAAGTCCGCATCCTTGGACGTGGTAGAATCCTTGAGGGTACGAACAAAGTACTGACCAAACTCATAAGGCGTGTAGCAGAGATACGTGGTCTTCTCATACTCTGTCTTGCCGTCCTCATCAATAGAAACGGGCTCGCTGTAGGTAAAGTAGGTGATCCGGCCATAGGAATTGGTCGCATCCTCATAACCGCCCTTGGTCTTGTAGAAGAACGCGTCCTGAAC
This sequence comes from uncultured Eubacteriales bacterium, assembly GCA_958352145.1. Taxonomy (GTDB): domain Bacteria; phylum Bacillota; class Clostridia; order Oscillospirales; family CAG-272; genus UMGS902. The sequence continues at coordinate 15,664 of CATWNM010000033.1, read as the reverse complement.
TGCGCTCAGATCTCTTTCCTCTTTCCAGCCGTCTTTGGTGAAGGTCATCAGAACGACTTTATCCGCATCTTCTTTCTGGCTCAGTGTAACTTTCGTGCCGCCGAGCAAGAAGTAGTCGTTGCCGCTGGTGGGCTCGACATAGCGGATGTTGCCCGCGTTGCCGAGGTTCTCCACCGTTGTCATAGACTCAGTCGTGGAGAAGACGACTTTCGCGTCGCTCTTATCCTTGTCGGTGCTGTAATCGCTGCTGAAGTCCTCAGCCGCGCAGTCTACAAATACGGTGATCGGCAGGCCGAGGTAGGAAGCCTTGGGGGTATCCTCCGTAATGCCGAGGTCAGCCGCCGCAACGGTAACCGTGTCGCTGACGATCTGGTCGTCCTTGATGTAGGTGTACGCGAGTTCAACGGTATCTACCGAATCCTCATCCTTGTCGTCCTTTTCAACGAATTCGGTGATCCAGCCCTCGAGCTTGCCGTCCGCATAGCCGGCTTTCTCAAGCAGCGTGGTGCGCTCCACCGTCTTCGGAGCGATCAGCAGGCCGTAAGGCGTGGTGTCTTCCTGACCCGGATATACGATATCGTTGGTCAGCGGATCGACAAACGCGATCTCGGTGTTGAGCATATTCCAGATGATCTGGGCAGTCTCGCCGCGCGTGAGTTCCGCCTTGAAGTTGATGTTGTCAACATCCTCGGTCAGTTCCAACGTCTGCGCAGCGACGATGTATCCATACGGATAAGACATGTTCTCGGTCTCATAGCCAAGCGCACGTACGGCCATGACCAGCATATCCTGATATGTAATCGGATCGTTGTAGCCATAGACGCCGTTGCCGCGGCCGAGGATCAGCTTCATGCTGTACGCATAGTCGATCGCCGTGCCGTATTCCGGAACGTCGCTGAAAATTGTGCTCTTCTTCTCCGCGTTCCAGGTATTGACATCGGTTCTGCCGGTCAACGCCTGTACGAAGAACAGAGCGGCCTGATAACGAGTCACGCCGTTTGCAAGATTAAGATTGCCGTGCTCGTCGCCCTTCATGATCGAGAGCGCCGCCAGATGCTGCACCGCTTCGATATAATCCGAATCAGCGTCATCCGCCGCCCACGTCGTAATAGCCGCCATGCTGAAGATCATCAGCATCGCCATTACCAGGGCAAGAAATTTTTTCAAATTTCTCACAGTGTTTTCCTCCTATAAAGATGAAATAAATTTATCATGACCGCTTTGCAGCGGCAATCATGAACATAGAAACAGACCTAAAAGTCCTTACGGTAACAGAATATACCAGTCGGATCAAATTTACAAGATGTTTTGCAATTTTGTAAGGAAACTGTAAGATTTTTTCCGCGCACAGGCCGAAAAACGCTGGGAGCAAAATTGTGTTCTCCGTAGGGAACGCTGTCCTCAGCGTTCCGTGCACAAATTTTACAATGCGGTATGTTTCGGAACGTCGAGGACGACGTTCCCTACAAGGACGAGTGTTTTTTAACACTTATATATTTGAAATGAAAAAAGCGCCCCCAGCGTACGCTGGGGGCGCCCTTTATTCTTGCCGGTTTCCTCTGCCGGCCGCGGCAATTTTGCCGCAGCGGTTGAAGCAAACCGATTCTGCCTTTATCCGGCTCAACCTACTGCGTGGGGAACCAGAATCTTCGCTACGAAGAGCGTCAGGATACCGGTATCCTCATCATAGGAAGCCATGATCTTAAGCTGTACCATGATCGACACCGCATTCTCATAGTCATCGGAATCCGCTACGGGAAGGAGAATTTCCTCGCCCTCGGTATCCAGGATGAACTGATCGAGCACGCCGGCAACCGGTTCCTCAATCGTTTCGATGCGGTCGCCGCCAAGCAGATACTCGTAGCCGGAGAAGCCGTCGCGAATCTCAAGCTCGCCCGCGTCCAAGCTGCCGTCATACTCGACGTTCAGCGCCAGACGGTTAAAGTCGTAATCATCCGCGCTAAAGCCGGTCGAATTCAGCGTAGCAACCGTCACTTTTACGCCTGCAAGCGCATTCGGAAGGTTGAGCACGCCGCCTGCGATCTCGACCGTATCCGCGTCGGTGAACGTCAGGTCGGAAGCCGCGATATCCTTAAAGGTGATATCCTGCTCCGCGCCCTCAAGTTTCCGTGCCTCAGCGAACGCCGCCGCAATCGTCTTGTCGGACTCGGTGATCACGCCCTCTTCATTTGCATACAGGGCCTTGGTGAGATCCAGGTCGATAACCGTATCGGTCGAGAACGCTCTGGACTCGACAATCTGCAGTGTGCGCAGGTCAAGGAGGTTCGTGATGGTAACGGTGTACTTCTCTTTCACATCCTCGCCGCTGGACTCTACAAACAGTTCGGAATCCTCAAGCGCGACATAGTAGGTCGCATCGCTTGTCGCAGTTCTGCTCTGGCCCCAGTTTTCAACCGAGGAGAAGCCGCCGGTGAACGTAGGCTCATCGATAACCGCGACGATCAGATCAGAGGTCGCTGCATAGAAATCAGCCGAACCGGTGATCGAATACTTGTTCTTCTGGATGCCGGCGCGTACGCCGACGTTGCCGTCGCCGTCGATCACAACGACGATCGAATTTTCATTCAGCGTAACTCTTGCCGCGGTTGCATCCGGATCCGCTTTGATCGGATTGGTCTTGGGAGAAACATCGGAGAAGATGAGACCCTCTGCGATCGTTGCATACTGAACCGCGTTTTCGGCCGTGCCGAGCTTGTATACGCCGTCTTTCTCATCGATCACAGCAAAGAGCGTGCCGTTTTTCAGCGCGTCCGCCAGCGCACGATATTCCTCGTACTTGGTGTAGGATTCGCCGGCGATCTCCACATAGGTGGCATACACGCCGAGGCTGCCCTTGGTATCGAACGCATCTTCTTCCGCGTCATAGTCTTTCGCCATCACGTCGAGCGCCGCAAGCTCCCAATCGCCGGTCTCGGTGTTGAGCACCGCGATGCGGACGTAGCCATTGTCGTCCAGAACAAAGTCCGCCGTGTACTCGAGGTCATCCACATCCACTTTCATCAGCTTCGCGATCAATTCGGGATCAACCGAAACGATCTTGAAGTCGTAAGCGGAAGAGGAAAGCGACTCGCCGTCGTACTGATCCATGTATACGATGCGGCCGTCTACTTCAACATACTTAACGTTGTCCTTGCCGGACTCATAGTTTTTGATAATCGTCTGGATCATAGAGGCATTGCCTGCATAATCCGAATAGGTCGTTTCATATGCGCCCTTGAAGCCGAAGCCCTTGTTTGCGCCGCCGATCTTAACCGTCTCGGCAGAAGCGCTCGTACCGGTGAGCGCGCCGGTCTTAAAGCCGCCGTGGTTCGAAGCGACCGTCAGAATGTTATCCACGCTGTTGTAGTAGTAGAACATGAAGTCGCCGGACTTGATGCTCTCTCCTGCAAGCAGGACGCTCTTCGCCTTTTCGCCGTTCTTCTTGGAAACGGACGTGGTTGCCGAGGTCACTTTAGAGGACGTGCCGAGGAGGTACTCGACAAAGTTGGACTGCTCTTTGTCTTTGTTTTCCACCTTGACGGCCTCGTAGGAGCCGATGGTCACGAAATCCGCATCCTTCGCGGTCGTGGAATCTTTCAGCGTACGGACGAAGTACTGACCGAACGTATAGGGCGTATAGTAAATGTCCAGGATTTTTTCGGTCTCGCCGTCGTCTTTTTTCACCTCGGACGCCACATACTTCACAGCGCCGTTGGAGTTTTCGCCGATGTAGCCGTCTTTCGTGCTGTACTTGAAGTTGTCGAGGAACTTAGAGTCCTCTTTCAGTTCCCAGCCGTCTTCGCCGAACTCAAATACGTTGACCGTATATTTATCGGTAACAAATTTCACGCCGCCGATCATCAGGTAGGGTTCGCCAGAGTTCGGAACGATGTATTTGATCGTGCCTTCGTCGCCGAGGTTCTCCACACGCGTCAGCGCATCCCAGTTGGTGAATACGACGCGCGCATCGCTCTCCTCTGCGTCGATATCATAGAGATCGAAGAATTTATCCGCCTCGCTGTTGACAAAAATGGTCGCACGCAGGCCGAGATAATCGATCTTCGGCGTATCCGCCTTGATGCCGAGGTCTGCCGCGGCAATCTCGTGCTGCTCGCCGTTATATTCTACCGTAACGGTATCGACATCGCTGCTGTTTGCCGCCTTGTTGAACTCAAGGATGCTGATGTCGAGCTTGCCGGCCGCAAAACCGGATTTTTCAAGATAGGTCTCTCTCTTGATTTTGCCGGGGCCGAGCAGGAGCCCGTAGGGAGAAGAGTCCTCCATGCCGGGATAGATCAAATCGCCAGTCAGCGGGTCCGTGATCGCGATCTGCGTATTCAGCATATCCCAGATCAGCTGCGCGGTCTCGCCGCGGGTCATTTCCGCTTTATAATTGATGTTTTTGATATTGTCGGTCAGACCCAGCTTCTGCGCCGCAAGGATATGGCCGTAGGGGTAAGACATATCCCCCGTCTCATAGCCCAGCGTGCGAACGGCCAGCACAAGCATATCCTGATACGTGATCGGATCGTTGTAGCCGTAAATGCCGTTGCCGCGGCCAAGGATCAAGCCGATCCCGGCCAGATAATCGATTGCCGTACCATATTCCGGTACGTCCGTAAAGATGGAGCTCTTATCTGCGTTCCAAACAGAGGGGTCGGTTTTGCCGGTGATAGACTGAACGAAGAACAGAGCAGCCTGATAACGGGTGACGCCCTGATCGAGCATCAAATTGCCGTTTTCATCGCCCTTCATGATGCCGATCGCGCCAAGCTGCTGCGCCGCTTCGGTATAATCCGCAGCCGTATCCGCAGCGCCCGTCGAAATCACGGACATGCCCACAACCATGAGCATCGCCATCATAAGAGCAAGAAATTTTTTAAAATTTCTCATACTGTGTGTGTTCTCCTTTTTCGAATATTTTTGAACGTCCGCGCCGCACAGTTTCCGGCGCGGCCCCGTCCTGTGCACTATCGTACAATAAGGCGCGCCGCTTTGCAATAGCTATCAGGCAACTGTCAGCAACGTGTAATTTTACAACTGTTTTTATCGTTTTTTTTGTAATATTTCGTCCACGTTTTTACAGCGCTGGCGCTGCATGGCGAAAAACACAGGCCCCCCGGGATCGTTTTTCGCAAGACCTGCGCGCAGGCGATTTGGACGCGGCGTTTCCCGCAGAATGCGGAGCATTCCAGATGCCGCCGGTAAAAAAGCGGCGCAAAATTGCAAAAAACGCTTCCAATTATTCGTCAAATGTGATAATATAAAATGGATTTATAAACATTCGTATACGTTTAAAAATCGAACTTAAGGAAGGAGTGCGGCTATGCGCGGTTCGGCCTCTTATACCTCGCTGCAAACGGCGGATACCGAAGCGGCGGGGCGTGCGCTTGCCGGGCGTCTTTTGGCGGAGGGCGCCGTACAGGCGTTCATCGCGCTGCGGGGGGACCTTGGCGCGGGCAAGACCGCCTTCGTGCGCGGCTTTGTTTCCGCCCTCTCGAACGCACGCGTCAAAAGCCCAACCTATACGATCGTCAACGAATATTCGGGAAGCGTGCCGGTCTATCACTTCGACATGTACCGGATCGACGGCGAGGACGATCTGTATTCGACCGGCTTTTACGATTATTTGGACACGGGTTTTCTGCTCTGCGAGTGGAGCGAGAACATCCCGTTTGCCCTGCCCGCCGGGCGGATCGACGTCTGCATCGAAAAGACGGGGGAGACCGGACGCCGCATTACAATAGAGGATAAACGATGATTATACTGGCAATGGACACGACCGCAAAAACGGCCGCCGCCGCGCTGCTCGACGGCGAAAAGCTTTTGGCAAAGGACGCGCGGGAAGGACAGGGCGCGCACAGCGCGGCGCTGCTCCCGATGATCGAAGATTTATTCAGCCGTACAGGCATCGGATCGGACGGCGTCGATCTCTACGCGGCTAGCGCAGGGCCAGGATCGTTCACCGGCGTGCGCATCGGCGCGGCGACGCTGAAAGGTCTTGCGTTCGGCCGAAAGCGGCCCGCGGCTGAAGTCAGCGCGCTCGAAGCGCTGGCTTACAACCTCCGGGATACCGACTGCACGGCCTGCGCGCTGATGGACGCGCGGCGCGGGCAGTTTTATACCGCGCTCTTCCGGTGCGGCGGCGGACTGGCGGCACGTCTGACGCCGGACGAAGCCAAAAGCGGCGAGGAAATCGCCCGCGCCTGCGCCGGCCAGAGCGCGCTCTGCCTCGTCGGCGACGGCGCGGAGGCGGCGCTCCCCTTTTTCGGCAGCGCGGCGGTTCTCGCACCACCGAAAATCCGTTATGCCGACGGAGAAAGCGTGGGCCTTGCGGCGCTTTCCATGTACAAGGCCGGAAAAACCGTCCCTGCCGAAGAATTCAGACCGGTGTATCTGCGGCTTCCGCAGGCGGAGCGCGAACGCCTCGCGCGCATAGAAAAGGAGAAAACAAACGATGAGCGTCTTTAAACGTGTGATCCTCGGCGCAGACAGCGCAGGATATGTTCTGAAAGAAAAACTGAAAGAAAAACTGATCGCCGATGGCTATGCCGTCGAGGATATGGGAACCGATTCGGAAGCGTCCTGTCATTATCCGGTATTCGGCAGCGCGGTCGCCAAGGCCGTGGCCGCCGCGGGAAAGGATACCTGCGGTCTTCTGATCTGCGGCACCGGCGTCGGTATGAGCATCGTCGCCAACAAGTATAAGGGCATCCGCGCGGCCTGCTGCTCGGATACCTTCTCGGCGCGCATGACGCGCGCGCACAACGACGCCAATATTTTGTGCATCGGCGCACGGGTCGTCGGATACGGGCTTGCATGCGATCTTGCGGACGTATTTCTGTCGTCGCCGTTCGAGGGCGGACGCCATCAGACGCGCATAGACATGATCGCAGAAATTGAAAAGGATCGGTGAGGGCTTCTATGAACAACATTCCGATGATTTCACAGCTATTTGACCTCGAGCATACCATTGCCGCACCGTTTCTCAAGCGGTTTTCCTATCCGTGGGAAGCACTTGCCGGGCTTTCGGATTTTATCAAGGAACTCGGCAGCGCCTTGGACCCGCAGATCTATGAACAACTCAGCGAGCACGTCTGGGCGGCAAAAGACGCGAAAATTGCGCCGACTGCATTTCTCGGCGGCCCCTGCATCATTGACAGCGGCGCGGAGATCCGCCACTGCGCGTTCATACGCGGCAGCGCGATCGTCGGCAAGCGCTCGGTGCTCGGCAATTCGTGCGAAATGAAGAATTCCATAATATTTGACGACGCGCAGGCGCCGCATTACAATTATATCGGCGATTCGATCCTCGGATGGCACGCGCATATGGGCGCAGGCTCGATCACGTCGAACGTCAAAAGCGACCGCTCGGACGTCACGATCAAATGCGGGCGGGAATGCGCCGGCACCGGTCGCTACAAAGTGGGCGCGATGCTGGGCGACGGCGTGGAAATCGGCTGCAACAGCGTGCTCTGCCCCGGGACGATCATCGGCCGGAAAACCAACATCTATCCGCTCTGCCGGGTGCGCGGCGTGATCCTGGAAAACAGCATCTACAAGAGCGAAGACAACATCGTATTAAAGGAGACAAAATAGCGCGGCAGGAAATCTTTCCGACGCAGACGGCATCGCGCCGCGATTGTCCCGCCATTGAACCGGACGCGCCCTCTTTGCATAGACTAACCAGTAAAGACCCACGGAAAAATCATCAAATAACTTGGATGAAACGGCCGTAAAACGGCCTTTTCATAGATCGCTCATAAAAAGGCGCGCAGCGCCTTAGCGCCAGACCGCGCAGCAAGCGCGGTTGACGAGGACCGGGGAGTATCGAACGAGTCAGCGGATGCCCCGGCGGCAGTACTGCTGCCGTATTTTCCCACAAAGCCGGCGGGCGACCGCCGGACAAAAAGGAAAAAGCAGAATTTTAAAAGAAAAGAGGCGGCTTTGCGGGGGATGAGCGCCCGCGGCCGCAAATGTATACTTTCCATGTGTGGAATCGCAGGCTATACCGGCGCGCGTGAGGCGGCGCCGGTCATTATCGAGGGGCTGTATGCCCTGGAGTACCGGGGATATGACTCCGCGGGGGTAGCCGCATTCGGTGTGGACGGCCGCCTTGCGGCCGTCAAATCGGCCGGGCGAATCAAAAACGTAGAAGAAAAAATCCGCGCGGGCGGCGCGTTTGCCGGGTCGCACTGCGGAATCGGGCACACGCGCTGGGCGACGCACGGCGCGCCCTCCGATCAAAATGCGCATCCCCACGGCACCAAGCGGCTCCAGATCGTACATAACGGCATTATTGAAAATTACGCGCCGCTCCGCGCCATGCTGGCCGGGAAAGGCTATACCTTTGACTCGGAGACCGACACTGAAGTCGCGGCCAAGCTGATTGATTTCTGCTACGCCGAGTGCGGCAACCCGGTTGACGCTTTGATCGCGGCGATGGCGCGCATAAGCGGCTCCTACGCGATCGGCGCAATCTTTTCCGGCGAGCCGGATACGATCTATGCGCTGAAAAAGGACAATCCGCTGATTATCGGCGCTGGCGAAGGAGAAAACTTCATCGCCTCGGATATTGCGGCTGTGCTCCGGCACACCAAAAATTATTATCAGCTCGGCGATTTGGAACTCGCTGTCGTTCGCCCCGGCCATATTGAGATCATGGATATGCAAAAACAGCCGCTCGAAAAGCCGCTGCTCACGGCCACCTGGTCGATTGAAGCGGCCGAACGCGGCGGATATCCGCATTTTATGATCAAAGAAATCCACGAAGAGCCCGAGGCGGTGGAAAAAACGCTGCGGCCGCGCATCCAAAATATGCTCCCGGATTTTTCCGGTGAAAATTTATCGGATGCGCGCCTCAAAAACGTCAAAAGCGTTACGTTCGTCGCCTGCGGGACGGCCATGCATGCCGGTCTCGTCGGAAAAACCGTGATCGAAACGCTCTGCCGGATCCCGGTCCGGGTGGAAATCGCTTCCGAATTCCGCTATAACAATCCAATCCTTGATGGCGGCGACATGGTGATCGTCATTTCGCAGTCGGGCGAAACCGCCGATTCACTCGCGGCGCTCCGGCTTGCAAAGGCGTGCGGCGCCTATACGCTCGGCATTGTGAACGTAATCGGCTCGACCATCGCGCGCGAAGCGGATAATGTGATCTACACCTGGGCGGGACCGGAAATTTCGGTCGCCTCGACCAAGGCGTATACCGTACAGATCTCGCTGATCTATCTTCTGGCGATCCGCATGGCGCAGCTTTGCGGCCGCATGGACGAAACGGAGGCGCGCAGGTATACCGGCACGCTTTTGACCGAAATGCCGGCAGTGATCCGCCGCGTGCTCGAACAAAAGGAAACGATCCGCGCCGCTGCAGCGGAATTTGCGGGTCATGAGGACCTGTTTTTCATCGGGCGGGGCATGGACTATCATCTGGCCATGGAGGGATCGCTCAAGCTCAAAGAAATTTCCTATATCCACAGCGAGGCCTACGCGGCGGGCGAACTCAAGCACGGCACGATCTCGCTGATTATCGATGAAATGCCCGTAGTTGCGCTGGCCACTGCACACGCGCTGTATGAAAAAATGATCAGCAATATCCGCGAGGTCAAAGCGCGGGGCGCGAAAGTGCTGCTGATCGCCGACGCGGAGGCCGCTTTCGCGGCCGCCGAAGCAAAACGGACGATTTTGCTGCCGGAGTGCCCGGAACTGTTCCGCGCAATTCCGCTGGCCACCGTGCTCCAGCTTTTCGCTTACTACGTCGCGGACGCCCGCGGGTGCGACATTGATAAACCGCGAAACTTAGCCAAAAGCGTCACAGTAGAATGACCCGAAAAAGGAAACAGCGTATAATCAAATAAAATAGAACATGCGGCTTCGGCGACACGCCGAAGCCGCTATCGTTGTTTTACGGCGCGATTTCAATTGCGTATATATTGCTTTGATCCATGTTTTGCTTTTGCACGAAACGCTGTCACAAGCGCTTCCGTGTATAAATTTTACAAAGCGATATATTGCGGAACGTCGAGGACGACGTTCCCTACAAAAGCGGGTGTATTTTTGACATTTCGATAAAAGCAGCTTCAGTGCAGGATTTGCGGAACGTCGAGCGACGCGCCAAAGGCGCTAGCGTCGCTTTGCGACGAGACGTTCCCTACGCAGTGTGATTTCAATTGCGTATGCATATGCTTTGATCCATGTTTCGCTTTTGTAGGGAACGCTGTCACAAGCGCTTCCGTGCACAAATTTTACAAAGCGATATATTGCGGAACGTCGAGGACGACGTTCCCTACAAAGGGGGGTGTATTTTTGACATTTTGATAAAAGGCAGCTTCGGTGCAGGATTTGCGGAACGTCGGGCGACGCGCCAAAGGCGCTAGCGCCGCTTTGCGGCGAGACGTTCCCTACGCAGCGCGATTTCAATTGCGTATACATATGCTTCGATTTATGTTTCACTTTCGTAGGGAACGCTGTCCCCAGCGTTCCGTGCACAAATTTTACAAAGCGATAGATTACGGAACGTCGAGGACGACGTTCCGTACAAAGGCGAGTGTATTTTTACATCCCGATAAAAACAGCTTCGGAGCAAAACCTGCGAAATTCCGGAAGGATTTCGCCGTCAATTATTTTATTCGCGCATTATCCAAATTGCAAAGCGAAATCTTGTAAAGTATTCCTAAAAAAATCGGCGTTTTGCCCAATATTGTGAAAACAGGCTTGCTTTTCCAGTTTATCGCATGGTATAGTCGTATACGATATTGCGTCAGGCCACTGACCATAAAAAGGAGAAAACGCCGATGAAAACCGTTTCTTTCAAAAATCCCGTCTGCACGGGCGCGGACCCCTGGATGTTCGTTTACCGGGACTGGTTCTATCTTTGCTGCACAGCCGGAAGGCAGATCATCCTTTACCGAGCGAAAAATCCCGCCAAAATCAAAGAAGAGGAACAGATTACCGCTTTTTTGCCGCCGGAGGATATGCCTTTTTCCAAAGATCTCTGGTCGCCGGAGATCCACTATTTTTCCCCGGAGGATTTTGGCCCCGAGCACGCCGGCTTTTACATGTTCATCGCCTGCGACGACGGAAAGAACGTGAATCACCGCATGTATGTTCTCCGTTCGGAGGACCCCGAATCGCCCTTTGCGGCTTATGGGAATCCTGTCACCGGCGCGCGCGGTATCCCGGAAAAATTCTGCTCGACAGAGGATGCAAGTTTTAATAACGGCTGGTGCTGCGGGCAGACAATCCTGCGCCGCGACGGCAAGGTCTACGCCATGTGGGTAGACGAAATCGGGCGGCAGACGCCGGATTTTCATCAGCGCATTCGCCTGTGCCGCCTGAAAAATCCCTATACCGCGGGCAAGGCCAGCGTGATCTGCCGGCCGACCGAGGCATGGGAGATGCACGGATACGGAAAAGGCCGGGACGGCATTATCCGACCGCGCGTCGTTGAAGGCGGAACCGCCGTTTATGGCGACAGCGGCGAGGTCTATGTGATCTATTCAGGCAGCGGATACTGGACGAAATACTACGCGCTCGGACAACTGACGCTGAAAGGCGACCCAGAAATCTATGAAAGCTGGCAAAAAGAAAAAGAACCGGTGTTCTTCATGTCCGACGAAGTATTCGGGTGCGGACACGCCTCCTTTTTCACCGACGCCGCCGGAGACCGCTTCATCGCCTATCACGCATACCTTTCCCCCGACCGTAAAGGCGGGCGGTATGTCTTTATCGAACGCTACCGCATCGAAGACGGCCGCGTTCGAATCGGAAACGGCGCACATCAGCCCGCAAAGCTCGATACGGAGCAGACAATCTGCACATTTGAGTGAAACCGCATGAAAAAACCGCTTTAATCCGTCTATTTTTAAACTTTTCATGGCATAATAATTCCGGCGTTGACGCCTATCGAACACCATCAGACAAATCTTATGCTACACAGCGAAAAAAGAATGAGGATGTTATGAAACCTGCCAGTATACGCGCTCTGAATACTGTCTCCGCGCCCGACTCACACAAGGGCGAATGCGGCGCATCCCGTCTCGCGGCCAATTTTCGGGAGATCGTGACGCTCGAGGGCCAGACCGATCCGGCTATTTCCGCACAAATTTATTATCCCCGGATCAAACGGCTGGCCAATGGAAAATATATTTTGTTTCATCAGGATTACCGGCTGGGCGGCAATATTTATTATTCGCTCAGCGACGACTGCCGCCGCTTTTCGCCGCGTCAGAAGCTATTCGCCGCCCGGCCTGTCGTGCGGGACGACGGCGAGGAAGACAAGCTCATGTATGCGACGGCCGACGCTGCCGTATTGCCAAACGGAGAGATTCTCGCCGTCTGTTCCTACCGCTACAGCGCCGGATATAAGCTGGACGCAAAGTACGGCGGGCTTGTCATGAAGCGTTCTACCAACAACGGCGCAACCTTTTCGGAGGAACGGCAAATTTATCTCGGCCGCAACTGGGAACCCTCCGTGCTGGTTCTGCAAAGCGGCGAGGTTCAGGTTTATTTTTCGCACACCGCGCCGAAATTCTATCTGGATAAAACCGTGCGCACCGACAGCCCGATCAAAACCTCCAGCGGCACGGCCATTATCCGTTCCTACGACGGCGGAGAAACCTGGAGCCCGAAATCCGACGAGCCGCCCTATGCCGCGCACCGCGTGACGCAGAGCTATATCTGCACGATGGAAAACGGCACGAAATGCTTTACGAATCAAATGGCCACCGCCGTCGAACTGGGCGACGGCACGATCGCCGTCGCGACCGAATCGGACATGTCGAATTATACGTTCAAGCTCACCATGTCCTATTCGCATGACAACTGGGCGCGGTCGCTCGATATAGACGAGGACGGACCGGCCGACAAAATAACCGGATTTGACGACGGCGCCGGACCGTATCTCGCGCATTTTGAAAGCGGAGAGACAATCCTCTCCTATAACTTAAACGGCGCCCAGCATATCCGGACCGGCGACGAGCAGGGCAGGAACTTTGACGCCGCGCATGAAATCATCGCCTTTGGCGGACGCTTTGGATACTGGGGGTCGATCACCGTCGATAACCCGCACTGCCTAATTTCAGCCTATCCGAATATTGGCGAGGATCGGAGCACCGGGACGCTTTTGATCGACAACGACCTGATGATCGGAAAATTTTATCTCAATCACCGCATCGACTGTAAACCGCTCACCCAAATCTGGGCGGGCAATACCGACGCCCTCTTCTTTGGCAGCCGGTCGCAGGCGCAGTGCACCATCCGAACCGCATACGACAGCGAGCATGTATATGTGCGCGCCGACCGGCTGGACCGATATCTCTGCGAGGCGGACAGCGCTGAGGTGCAGATCCGCACCGGTGAGGATATCTACACAATGGGCGCAAACGTGCAGGGGCGCGCCTGGTACAAGAAAAACGGAACGCCCTGCGACTGGGGCGCAGAATTTAAAAATCTGGTCTACGGCGAGCTTGACAAGTGGAGCGGAGATGAAAACGGGATCGTCACGATATTCTCCCTGCCCATATCGGTGCTCGGCGGCGCGGATCGCTTTGAAATTACCGCTTCGCTCAAGAATTTCGACGGCGGAGACATGATCTTTGATTCGCTCGGCGGCTGGTTCCCGGTGCGGGTCTTAAAATCCTGACATCGCCGCTGAAAAATTTTTTGATTTTGCATTTTCATAAAAAAGTCCCCGCAGAGACACCAACAAACGGTGTTTCTGCGGGGAAATTTTTACACAAACGCGTCCGGTGCGCCGCTTTCAAGGCGAAGTTTGGGCGCGGCGATCCGCTTTTAGCTGTAGGGAAACGCTTCCGTCTTATACGCCTCGATTTTTTCATCCACCGCCGCGCGGAACTCCGCTTTTTCCGTCTTGCTAAGCCCGCTCAGCCAACTATCGATCGACGACCAGTCCACTTCGGCGGGATCAATGTCAAATACCTGCGCCGCAATCATATCCGCAATGAGAAACGCCAGCAGCGGATTTTGATGTTCGACTTCATGCTCAACATAGGGAAGCTGATATTTCAGTAAAACATTATGATACAGATCCGCACTGCGAATAATTTCTATATCCATATCTTGAAAACCGTCATAAGTATAATACGGCGCCGCGCGATTGATATAGGGGTAGAAATAGAAATCAACCTCTTCCTTATCAAAATAAGACATCAACAGCATACAGTATTCATAGCTGTTTTCGATCACGCCGGCATAATCCTGAAAGATCACAATATCAGCAAGTTCCAGCTTGATTTGCAGCGCGTCCAAATCGTTCTGGAAAGAATCGTAATGTTTGCGCAGAGAACTCCCGTTCATAATTTCATGAACCTGAATTTGGATTCCCTGATCCGCACAGATTTTCTTTACTTTGTCCGGAATATCATAGGCATACGTATAAATATTGCCGATAAACAAAACGTCTGTAAGACCGTTTTCAAAATGTTCCTCCGGTTCCCTGTTCGTTGGCAGCGCCGACTCGTCGATCACCGTGACCTTCAGATTGTCGAAATAGACGCGATTGAAGTTAATCAGCCCATCCTTTTCTCCGCAGAGACGGAAGCCGAACGTTCCGCTGCTCCAGGTATCGTCGCTCTTGGTCAGAGAGAGCAAAACTTTTCCGGTATCCAGATCCGTATACGTGCAGTAAAAACGGTCTCCGTATACGATGATATTCAAATGCAGATCCATGCCGGGTTTAAACTCGGGCGCGGAAACCACCAAATTGCCGCCCCAGGTGCCAAATTCATTGCCGTACCCGATCGCGCCCTTATCGCCCGTATAGCTGACAAAATACATGTATCCGTAAAACGCGTTCAGATTTTCAGCGTTTGCCCTGCTGTAATCGCAGCGCATCAGCACACCGCCCTGCGTCTGGATATTATACATATCCACATCGATCATATAATTTTCAAGCAAGGCCGCGTCCGGCCGGTTGAAAAGCAGGAACGCGCTGGAATCGGACGCCACACCGTCCGCCATGGAATCCAGATACAAACGTCCGTTCCGCACCGCCCATTCCCCGCGGTAAGCGGTAAAATCCTCCAAAACCGAATCATCGGAAAAATCCGTTTCATAGTATACGCCGACCTCGGGCGCGCGGAGCGGCGCTTCTACTGTTTTGGTAATCACCACTGTACTCGTTTCACTGTTCCAATCCGCCTCTGCGCCGAGCGCCTCCGCAATAAACCGCACGGGCAGATAGGTTCTCGCGTACTTGATAAACACCGGCGTATCAAGAACTTTTGCCTCGCCGTTGACAAAAGCAACCAATGCACCAACTACAATTTTAATTTCGGTCTCTTCGCTTACAATCAACGCCGTCTTCTTAGCGTCGTCCCAAGTTACATCCGCACCAAGGCACTCTGCAACAAAGCGCACCGGCAACATAGCGACGCCATCGCGAATAACCGGCGCAGCGTCCAGCGTCTGCGCTTCCCCATTCAAAAACACCTGCGCCGAATCAATCGTCATTTTCAGTTCAATGATCTCCGGCGCCTCGGCCGCTGCGGGCAGAAGCATCAAAATCAAAAGTGCCAGCACCAAAAATACGCTTTTTTTCATATGCACCTCCAAAATAGATCAAAACTGTTCTTTTTTGCTATTATACCATATCTTCCAGAAAAAAGCAAGGGATTTTGCAAGAATCAAAACGGCGGCGCGGCAG
>CATWNM010000032.1 GCA_958352145.1 uncultured Eubacteriales bacterium | reverse complement strand
CGGCAGCAAAAGAAAAATGGCCGCTCCAACCGAATATACCCTTGAAACAAGCGCGCGCAAAAGCGCGGAAAACAGCCGCCTGCAAATCCAAACAAAAAAGAACCGGAACGGGCCAAAGCCTGTTCCGGTTCTTTTCATACATGCATTATTTGGTGATCGTCGCCGTGCTGGCCGCGCCGTCCCAAGCGACAGTCGCGCCAAGCGCCTCCGCAACAAAACGCACCGGCAGATACGTTCTCGAATTCTCGATAAACGCGGGCGCGTCCAGCGGCTTTGACTCGCCGTTGACGGTCGCCGCAGCCGCGCCGATGGTAATTTTGATCTCCGTCGTTCCGCTCGTGATCGTCGCCGTGCTCGTCGCGCCGTCCCATGCGACGGCTGCGCCGAGGTTCTCCGCAACAAAACGCACGGGCAGCATCGTGCGGCTCTGGCGGATGATGGGCGCCGCGTCAAGCGCTTTCGCCACGCCGTTGACATAGCCGTTCATATCCCCGATCGTCATTTTAATGACGACGCCGGGTTCGGCATTCACCATCGTAAACCCGGTAATCTTTTCCGCAAGCTCCGCCTTACCGGCAAACGCGGAAATATCAATCAGGGAAGTCCCGGCCAATACCGTGCCGTCAAAGAAATCGGCCGCTGAAAAATCGCCGCCGCTGACCGTAACCGTAAGCTCCCCCTCCATATTGGTGGTACTCACCGCATCAACCGCCATCAGTTTGCCGTCGAACGTCCCGCCATAAATATTCACCTTTGTGTTCCCGCCGACGCCGCCGTTTACTGAACCCATATGCAATCTATGAATCGTTCCCCCGTATATATCTACATACGCCGTACCGGTGCATGAAACAGAACGGGAGTGAGAAACAATATTGAATTTTCCGCTTTTCACCGTGATTTTGGAATCCGAATCCAGAGAAACCGTATCCGCCGTTCCGGCGCCCTTTTGTACGCCGCCCACAATTACCGCAGCTTTTGCAATCGCCTCATAATCGCCGAAATCCTCGCAGCGTATGCCCTCTCCCATTTCAATCGGATGGAACTGCGCTAAAATCATTAGAAAATTTTGCCCCGTCATATCCCCGTTTCCACGGAAAGTCAGATTTTCAAATACGGTCGGTCCGTTCAAAAAATACCGAATTTTATTGCAGACAAGGCCATGCCCATCCGCCGTCCGGTAAGAAACGCCGCCGTGCTCTTGGGTCACGGTCACGACGCCGGTGTGCTCCGGCTCGGTGAAATGCTCGCCCAGCGTCAGCTTTTCTACGATAACGATCCGGCCGCCTGCGTCGCCGAGCGCCGTATAGGCATCCCCGAGCGTACCAAAAGGATTTGCAGCCGATGTTCCATCGCCGCTGCCGCCGTCGGCGACATAGACGACCGATTCGCTTGCCGATACCGCAAATGTGCACAAAACAAATAACACCATCAGGATGCAGCCCAACGCGGCTGCCGTTTTCAAAATTCCGCTCTTCATAAAAATTCCGCCTTTCCTACTAAAAATTTTTACGGCCGGACAAAGCTGCAAAAAGCAAATATCCTTCCGTGGTATACGATAATTATACCAATTTTTATAGAAAACTCAATATTAATATTGGGCGGTTTTTACGTAAGATTTTAAGCTGTACAGAATTATACCCGAATCAGCGGATTGCGTAGCGCATACGCAAAAGCGCCTTATCCGCGCCCGCTCCGCTTTTTGGAACGGCTGGAATTATTCCGACCGCCGCCGTTTTTCGTCCGACGCGTCTGCTTTACCGCGGAAGTGCGCCGCGGCGCCGTTTTGCTTTTCTGCGCAGCCCGCCGCCCGTTTTCCCGCGTTTCCGGCGGCCGAGGATTTTTTCGCCCGTTGCCAGCCGCCGGCCGGACCAGGCAGTCCGGTCCGTATCCAATCAAATCGGTGCGGCCGCATTTTTCAAGCGCCTCGCGAACCAGCGGTGCATTCTGCGGCCGGTTATACTGAAGCAGCGCGCGCTGCAGCTGCTTTTCATGATAGTCGGTCGCGACATACACCGGTTTGCCGTCCAGCGGATTGATCCCCGTGTAATACATCACAGTGCTCGGCGTACCGGGCGTAGGATAAAAGTCCTGAACCTGCTCGGGCGCATAACCCATTTTTTTTAAGCAAAGTGCCAGTTCCACCGCGCTTTCAAGCGTGGCCCCCGGATGGCTGGACATCAAATACGGCACGAGATACTGTTCGAGTCCGTATTCGGAGCAGAGCGCAAAATATTTTTCCCGAAACCGCTCATATACCGAAAACGAAGGCTTGCCCATCGCACGCAGAACGCGGCCGTCACAATGCTCGGGCGCGACTTTCAATTGCCCGCTGACATGATCCCGAACAAGTTTTTTGAAAAAATCGTCGCTTTTGTCCGCCATAAGATAATCAAAGCGAATTCCCGAGCGAATAAACACTTTTTTGACGCGGGGCAGCGCCTCGACCGCGCACAAAAGCTCGATATACTCGCTGTGATCGGCAATCAGATTTTTACAGGGCGTGGGGGCAAGGCATTTTCGCGACGCGCAGACGCCCTCGGTCAGCTGCTTTTTGCACGCACCGTAGCGGAAATTGGCGGTCGGCCCGCCGATATCGTGGATATAACCCTTGAAATCCGGCATTTCCGAAATCAGCTTCGCCTCGCGCACAACCGATTCAATGCTGCGCGACCGAACGGTCCGCCCCTGATGAAAAGCAAGCGCGCAGAAATTACACGCGCCGAAGCAGCCCCGGTTATGCGTAATTGAAAAACGCACCTCCGCGATTGCGGGCACGCCGCCTGCCGCTTCATACATCGGATGATAGGTCCGCATATAGGGCAACGCATAAACCCGGTCAAGCTCCTCTCGCTCAAGCGGCGGCATCGGCGGATTCTGCACAAGAACCCGGTCGCCGTAGCCCTCCAGTACCGCACGGCCGTAAATCGCATCCTGATTGCGGTACTGGACGCCGTACGCGTTCGCATAAGCGCGCTTGTCCGTTTTCAAAACATCGTATTCATGGGTCCAAACCGCGTCCGGCGGCGCGGCCTCGTCCCGTTTTATCAGAAAAACCGTGCCGCGCACGTTGCGGATTTTCCGGATCGGAACCCCTCGGTCGAGCAGGCGCGCAATTTCAAGCAAAATCTTTTCGCCCATGCCATAGGTCAGAAGATCCGCGCGGCTGTCCACCAGCACGGAGCGGCGCACGCGGTTTTCCCAATAGTCATAATGTGCAAAACGGCGCAGCGAGGCCTCCAGCCCGCCAAGAATCACCGGAACATCTCCGTACGCCTCGCGAATACGGTTGGTATACACGATCACCGCGCGGTCGGGACGAAGCCCCGCGCGGCCGCCCGGCGAGTAATAATCGTCCGTCCGCCGTTTTTTCGCGGCGGTATAATGCGCCACCATCGAATCGATGTTTCCCGCGCTGACCAAAAAACCGAGCCGCGGCCGCCCAAACGTCCGAAACGCCTCCGCGCTCCGGTAATCGGGCTGCGCCAAAAAACCGATGCGAAAGCCTGCGTCCTCAAGCACGCGCGTGATGATTGCCGCGCCGAACGAGGGGTGATCCACATAGGCGTCTCCCGAAACATAGACAAAATCCACGCTTCCCCATCCCCGCGCCTCCATCTCGGCACGGCTCACCGGCAAAAATCCGTTTGTCCGTTCCATTTTCTCCTACTTTCCCGCGGCATATAGCCGGATTGTACTGCCCGCGTATACGCGCGGCGCGCAGCATTCCGCAATTTTTCGCCGAAGCTGTTCTTATACGAAAGCGCTTAGGACAGCGCTCCCTCAAAATAACGTCTTCTCGTAGGGAACGTCTCGCCGCATAGCGGCGCTAGCGCCTTTGGCGCGTCGCTCGACGCTTTGCAAATCCTGCGCCGAAGCTGCCTTTTATCGAAATGTCAAAAATACACCCACCTTTGTAGGGAACGTCGTCCTCGACGTTCCGCAATATACCGCCTTGTAAAATTTATACACGGAAGCGCTTGTGACAGCGTTCCCTACAAACGCGAAACATGGATCAAAGCATATGTATACGCAATTGAAATCGCGCTGCGTTGGGAACGTCTCGCCGCATAGCGGCGCTAGCGCCTTTGGCGCGTCGCTCGACGCTTTGCACCGGGATAGCGCAGCGAAAATAATCACGGAAATGCAAAATCTTCTTTCAAACTACGAAGAAAACCGCCGCACGGCGGTTTTCTCAAAATATTTTTCAGCAGGCAGGCGCCGCCTTAAACTTATTCCGTCACTTCCTCCATCACGAAAGCCTCGAGCACGTCGCCTTCTTTGATGTCGTTGTACCGCTCCAGCCCGACGCCGCACTCATATCCTGCGGCAACCTCGCGCACGTCGTCCTTAAAGCGGCGGAGCGAGGCGATTTTATCCTCGAATACGACGATGCCGTCGCGGATAATGCGGATCTGCGCGCTGCGCGCGATCTTGCCGTCCTGCACGTAGGAACCTGCAATCGTACCGACATTCGGCACATGGATGGTCTGACGGACCTGCGCGTGTCCCAAAATATTTTCTTTGAATTTGGGCGCAAGCATGCCTTTCATGGCAGCCTGAATCTCCTCAATGCACTCATAGATGATGCGGTATGTGCGCACATCCACGCCCTGACGCGCCGCCGCGTCGATCGCGCTTTTATCCGGGCGCACATTGAAGCCGACGATAATCGCACCGGACGCGGAAGCAAGCATGACGTCGTTTTCCGTAATGCCGCCGACCGCGCTGTGAATCACGCGGACTTTGACCTCTTCGCCCGAAAGTTTCTCCAGCGAAGACTTTACGGCCTCGGCGCTGCCGCCAACATCGGCCTTGACGACGATATTCAGTTCCTTGACGCCGTCGGAAATCTGCGAGAACAGATCGTCGAGCGAAACCTTGGCGTTCGCTTTGAACTCGGCCTCTTTTGCGCGGCTGCGGCGCTGCTCGGCCAGCGTGCGCGCCATGCGCTCGTCTTCGACCGCGTTGAACTCGTCCCCGGCAAGCGGCACCGCGTCAAGACCGATGATCTCGACAGGAACGGACGGCCCTGCCTCGGAAACATCCTCGCCGCGGTCGTTCTTCATCGCGCGGACGCGGCCAACCGAAGTCCCGGCAATCACGATATCGCCGGCATGCAGCGTGCCGTTCTGTACAAGAACGGTGGCCACCGGCCCCCGGCCTCGATCCAGCTTTGCCTCGATGACAATTCCTTTGGCGCGGCGCGCGGGATTGGCGCGAAGTTCCTTGACCTCGGCGACAAGAAGGACGTTTTCCAGAAGATCGCCGATCCCCTGCCCGGTGACCGCCGAAACCGGCACGCAGATCACATCTCCGCCCCACTCCTCGGGAACCAGATTGTACTGCGTCAAGCCGGTCATGACCGCCTCCGGATTTGCGCCCGGTTTATCCATTTTGTTGATGGCGACAACGATGTCCACGCCTGCCGCACGCGCGTGGTTGATCGCCTCTACGGTCTGCGGCATGATGCCGTCGTCCGCCGCGACCACAAGGATCGCGATATCGGTCGCCTGCGCGCCGCGGGCGCGCATGGCGGTAAAAGCTTCATGTCCGGGCGTATCGAGGAAAGTGATATCCTTACCACCGGTCTGTACGCGATACGCGCCGATATGCTGCGTGATGCCGCCCGCCTCTCCGCCCGTCACATTAGTATGGCGGATCGCGTCGAGCAGAGACGTTTTTCCGTGATCGACATGTCCCATGACGCAGACGACGGGACTGCGGGGCACGAGGTTTTCCGCCCGGTCCTCGCTCTCGTCAAACAACCGCTCTTCGATCGTGACGACGACTTCTTTCGTCACCTTCGCGCCGAGTTCGTCGGCGACGAGATACGCGGTGTCAAAGTCAACCGTCTGATTGAGCGTGGCCATCACGCCCATTTTCATCAAGCGCTTGATGACCTCGGCCGCCGTAACTTTCAGCCGTGAGGCGAGTTCCTGAACCGTGATCTCATCCGGTACCGTGATCTCCAGCTGTTTTTTGCGCGCCTTTTCAAGCTCGAGCTTTTTCAGGCGTTCGACCGCCTGACGCTCCTTTTCCTTTGCCTTGCTGTACTGGCTGCGATTATCCTGCTTTTTCAGCTTCTGCCGGTTGGTGCCGCGGTCCGAACTGTACGGGCTCGCCAGCGTTTCCAGCTTTTCATCGTATTTTGAAAGGTCCACCGTCGTCGTCCGCGTATCGACCACCCGCACGCTTCCGCGCGGTTTTGCAGGACCGTCGGTCCCGACACGCTGCATCTGGCTGATCGGCGCGGTAAACTTCTGCACGGCGCGGCGTTCTCCGCCCTCTTTGTCAAAGCCCGGCTTCGACCGGCCGTCCGGTCGTCTTTGCCCCTGCCCCTTTTTATCGGCGCCGGAACGAACCGGCGCGCTGTCAAACGGCTTGCGATCAAAACGATCGCCAAAGCTCCGCCCGACCGCACTTGCCTGCTGAGGGCGCGGCGTGCCCGCCTGCGCCGGACGCGCGCTCTGCGGCCGCTCGGACTGCGGGCGCTGTAATTGGCTGCGCTGCGCCTGCTGCCGCTCGCTTTGCTGGCGCGCCGCAGCGGCGGCGCGGGCCTTCGCCTCGATCGCCTGTGCGGCGCTGAGTCCCCGCGCGGCCGCCTTTGCCTGCTGCGCGGCTTTGGCTTCCGCCTCTGCTTTTGCCTTAGCCTCCGCTTCGGCCTTTGCTTTGGCCTCCGCCTCGGCTTTCGCGCGTGCGGCCGCTTCCGCGCGCGCCTTTTCCTCTGCGGCGGCCTTCTCCTTTTCCTCGGCTGCGGCGCGGGCCGCGGCGGCTTTCTGCCCCCGTGTAACAATGACAACATCGCCGTCCAGGTACGCGTCAAGGCTGCTTATCTGATTGTCTTTGCTGAGAACGTCCATGACCAGACCATATTCATCCGGATCAAGCGAGGCCGACTGGGTTTTTCCATCGATTCCGTGCGCCGAAAGAATATCGGTGATGTCCTTTCCCTTGATCCCAAGCTCCTTCGCCAACTGACTGATACGGTACTGTTGAAGCTGTGCCATTCGTTAAATACCCTTTGCACCGCGTGCAAAAATCCTTTCTTCGATCAAATGATATATCAAAATCCGCATTGCAGAAATTCTGTCTCAGAATCCGGTGCGCGCTTCGATGGCGCGGGCAAAGCCCGCATCCGCGACGCCGACCGCCGCAACCGCGCCGGTCTTTCCCACACGCGCGGCCAGCGTCTCGGGGGACGCGTCCAGCGCAACTGCGCGAACGCCGTAATACGCTGCGCGGTCGAGCACCCGCTTTTTGGTATTGCCCGACGCTGCCGCCGAATACAAAACCAGCCGCACGCCGCCGCCGGGCAGCGCGCCGCACACCTGCGGCGTGCCGACGATCAGGCAGCCTGCTTTTTTAGCAAGGCCGACCATCGAGAGCGTCCAATCCAAATCTCGGTCAGACATCGTCTGCGAGCGCCTCCTCGAGCGCCGTATAAACCGCATCGGGAATCGCCGTCTCAAGACTGGTCTCCAGCCGGCGCGCCCTGCGCGCCGCGCGCAGGCACTTCACATCCCGGCACAGATATGCGCCGCGTCCGGCCATACGGCCGGTCTTGTCGAGACAAACTCCGCCGTCCGGCGTTTTCACGATCCGGCAAAGCTCGCCCTTGTCCCGCCGCTCGCCGCAGCCGACGCATTTTCTCTGGGGAATCTTTCTCTTCTTTTCCACAAGATCTCCTTATTTCAGAACAGCCGGCTCACGCCTTGATGTCGATCTTAAACCCGGTCAGGCGCGCGGCTAAGCGCGCGTTCTGCCCCTCCCGGCCGATCGCCAGAGAAAGCTGATCGGGATATACCAAAACCTTTGCGCTGCGCTCCGCGTCGATCGTAACCGAAATTACCTCGGCGGGCGAGAGCGCCTCGCGGATAAACTCCGCAGGATCCTCGCTGTACCGAACGATATCAATCTTCTCTCCACGAAGTTCGTCGATGATCGTGCCGATGCGCGCGCCCCGATTGCCAATGCACGCACCGATCGGATCCACATTTTCATCCCGCGACTCCACGGCAATCTTTGTACGGCTGCCCGCCTCGCGCGCCACGGCGCGCACCAAAACGGTTCCGTCCGCGATCTCCGGGATCTCCAGTTCAAACATCCGCTTGACAAGGCCAGGATGCTTTCGGGAAAGCGTGACGATATGTCCGCGGGTCTCTCGGCTGACCTCGGTAATATACACTTTTACGCGGTCGCCCACAGCAAAGCGCTCGCCCGGGATCTGCTCGCTCTGGAGCAGCGTGGCGTTGCTCGTACCGGTATCCAGC
This sequence comes from uncultured Eubacteriales bacterium, assembly GCA_958352145.1. Taxonomy (GTDB): domain Bacteria; phylum Bacillota; class Clostridia; order Oscillospirales; family CAG-272; genus UMGS902. The sequence continues at coordinate 16,667 of CATWNM010000032.1, read as the reverse complement.
ACGACGTTGCCCGAAAGCTCGTCGGTCTTAATGACCGTAGCCGTGACGATCTCCTCGCGTTTGGACTCGTATTCCTTGACGATCATCGCGCGCTCCGCCTCGCGGATCCCCTGCACGATGACCTGCTTTGCGTTCTGCGCGGCGAGCCGCCGGAAATCCTTCGTCTTCAGTTCGACCTCATAAATGCCGCCCAGCTTTGCGCGCTTGTTTTTTTCCTTTGCTTCCTCAAAAGAGATCTGGGTATCGGGATTTTCCACCGTCTCCACGATTTCCATCTGCTGGAACACGCGCACTGTCTTTTTGTCGGCGTCGATGGCGATGCGCACATTGGCGTTGCCGTTTTTGTCGCGCTTGTATGCGCTGATCAGCGCCGCCTCCACTTTTTCCAGCATATATTCCTTGGGAATTCCCTTTTCTTTCTCAATGAGGTCCAGCGCCTCAAAAAACTCTGCGTTCATTTTTCCTCTGTCAGAGCGTTCGCCCTACCCTTTCCTGTAATGACTTGCCGCGGCGCGCGCCGCTATTTCTGAAAACGTCCCCGGTGGCCAGCCGCCGGGCCGCGTTAAAAATCAAAAACCGTAGTGATCCGGGAAATTTTTGCGCGGTCAAGCTTGACCGTCTGTCCGCCGCACAAAAGCGTCACCGCTTTTTCATCCGTACCGCCGAGGATGCCGCGCAGCGATTTTTTCCCGTCCACAGCGGCGTATAGCCGGACTTCCACTTCTTCTCCGGCAAAAGCAGCCAGATGCGCATCCGTGCGCAGAACGCGCTCGATCCCCGGTGAAGAAACCTCCAGATGATAGGCGTTTTCAATCGGATCGTGCTCGTCAATCACGGGATCGATCGCACGGTGCACGCGCTCACAGTCGTCTATGGTGATGCCCGACGGGCTGTCGATCGTCACGCGCAGATACCACTCGCTTCCCTCCTTGACGTATTCCACGTCCCAGAGCGTATAGCCCAGTCCCTCGACCACGGGCAAAAGAAACTCGCGCACGGCGCCGGCAATATTTTTCGTACTCTTCATAAAACTCCTGTCTGCTCGTGAACAAACGCACGCCTATCCCTGCAATTCAGGACAACGCCCCGCTTCAAGCGCCCGGCATGAGCGCCTGTCCCGACTTAAAAAAGCGGGCAGGGCCCGCCGCCTGCAAAGGCGGGAAGCATCTTGCTTTTCGTTATAACAACAAAGAAAGAGTGGCAAGCCACTCTCTACCCTTTCCTATCCTCTGCCAGTCTATCATATTCTATGTGAAATTTCAAGAGGTTTTGAAAAATTTTTTCCTGTTTTTGCGTCTTTTTTCCCGATCCGGCTCGCGATTTCCGGCTTCCTTCTGGGAATTCCGAAAAAACTGCCAAAGACCGCCCACTCAAAAAACACCGTTTCCGCCTGCGCGGGGCAATATTGCAAAAGCCGCTTGATTCCGGCCGGCAGATTTGCTACAATGGATATATCAAACGCTCCCCTCGGAGCCCGGAGGCAGATGCATGAACAAGAAACTGAACATCCTGATGACCACTATGCAAATGGGATTCGGCGGCGCGGAAACGCATATTTTCGAACTGGTACGCGCGCTGACTCGAGACGGACACAAGGTCACGGTCGCCTCCGCCGGCGGCAAATATGCCGAAATGCTCGAGCGCGAGGGCATACGGCACGTCACGCTGCCGCTGAATACCAAAAATCCGCTGATGGTGCTCCGCTCGCTCCGGGGGCTTTCCTCGCTGATTCGCGCGGAAGGCTTCGACGTCGTGCACGCGCACGCGCGTATCCCCGCCTTTATCTGCGGCCGCCTGCAAAAAAAGCTGCATTTCAAATTCGTGACCACCGCGCACTGGGTTTTCCGCATCACACCGCTCTGGAAGCGCATTGCAAACTGGGGCGACCGCGTCATGGCGGTCAGCGAGGACATTAAGCAATACCTAATCGACAACTATGGCTATTTTGCGGATCATATTTTCATTACCGTGAATGGAATTGATACCGACACCTTTTCTCCAAACATTGATACGGAACCGATCAGAAAAGAACTCGGACTTTCAAAATCGGCCCATCGGATCGTCTCGGTCAGCCGCATGGACGAAAGCCGCGGATACGCCCAACTCTGCCTTGCCAAAACTGCGGAAAAGTTGCTTGAAAAATACCCCGACCTTGAGATCGTCATCGTCGGCGACGGCGTGCTCGCGTCCGAACGCAATCTTTTGCCCGAAGTGCGGCGCATCGCGGACGCGCTTGAGCAAAAATACAGCCGCCAAATCATTTTTACACCGGGGCTCCGTACCGATACGCATTGCTTTATGGCGGCGGGCGACCTCTTTTTGGGCGCGTCCCGCGCCGCACTCGAAGCGATGAGCTGCCAAAAGCCCGTGATCGTCGCGGGAAACGAGGGCTATATCGGCATTTTTGGCCCGGACAAAGAGGAAGTCGCCTATAAGACCAATTTTTGCTGCCGCGGGCTGGGAAAAACCACGCCCGAAGTCATTTTCCGCGACGTCTGCGCTCTGTTCGACGGCGGCCGCGCGGCGCTCACCGAAAAAGGCGCTTTCTGCCGCGAAACTATCCTGAAAAACTATTCCGCTGCGCGCACGGCGCGGGATTATGAGCGGCTGTACGCCTCGCTGCCCGAAGCGCTGCCAAACGAGCCCGGAAACATCTTGATCAGCGGCTACTATGGATTCGGCAACGCGGGGGACGACTCGATCGCCGCCTCGCTGATCCGGAATATCCGACTGGCCGATCCTGCCGCAAAAATCACGATCTTTTGCAAAAATCCGAAGCGAAACGGAAAAAAATACGCGGTGCGCGCCGTCGGGCGCTTCAATCTGCCGGGCATTCTCCGGGAAATGCGGCACGCAAAGCTTTTGATCAGCGGCGGCGGGAACCTGCTCCAAAACACGACGTCCTCCCGCTCGCTCTATTATTATACGACCGTCATCCGGCTGGCCAAGCGGCGGGGACTAAAAGTTTTCATCTGCTCGAACGGCGTCGGTCCCGTATTCGGAAAAAAGCATGAGCGGGCGGTCGTACGCACACTTGAAGCGGCCGACGCGATCACCTTCCGCGAGCCGCAGTCGATCGAATACGTCCGCGAACTCGGGTTTGACGCGTCAAAGATCGGCTTATCGGCCGACCCTGCGCTCACCTTGGAGGCGGCGCCCGCCGAACGGATTGATTATATCCTGCGGGACGCGCCCGCGGGCAAGCTTTTCGCCGTTTCCCTGCGCAGCTTCTCCGGGCTGCACAGCAAAGAGGTCTCCGGTGTGGACGAAACGGAATTCACCGTGCAGATGGCTGCCGAAATTGATAAAATCGCCGTGGAAACCGGCGCGCGCCCGCTGTACCTCATCATGCAATCCAGCCGGGACCGCGCGCTTTCCGAAGCGGTCAACGCGCGCGCAACAACCAAAGGGATCGTTCTATCCGGCCTGACGGCCAGCGAGATTCTCGGCGTACTTTCCCGCTGCTCGCTGGTCATCGCCATGCGCCTGCATCTGCTGATCTACGGCGCGGCGGCGGCAAGGCCGCTCGTCGGCCTCACCTATGACGGCAAGATCGATTCCATGCTGGCCTATATGGGCTATACGCCTCCGCTTGCGCTTACGGCGCTGAAAGAAGGCGCGGTGTCGAAAGCGGCAATTCAGCGGTTCGGGCTGGAAGCGCCCTGCACGCGCATCGAAGAACTCAAGGCCCTCGCCCGCGCCGACGCCGAAACCGCCGTCCAAATGGCCAAAGCGTAAAACGGAAAACCGGCCGGCGTTTCTGCCCTGCGCGATTTTCGCAAACTGCCGCAACAGACGGCCGGAAATTCCCTTTGCCTGCATTCTATAAACGCGAAAAAGCATACAAAATACACAAACAATAAAAATGCGCATCCAGAGCGAACCTGTCCGCTCTGGATGCGCATGCGGGTTTGGCAAGAGCCGCTTCTGCGGCGCGCGGCGCGAACGCGCCAAACCCTTTCTGCCAGGAAACCAAAGGTTTTCTGGCAGACTCAGCCGTCCTCCGCAGCAAAAACGGGGGGCGGCTTGTTCTTCGTTATACGAGCCGCGCACAGATCTCGCGAATCAAAGTACGCGGGAGAGAAAATCCTTGGTGCGCGGATTCTGAGGATCGCCGAAAATTTCCTCGGGCGTACCCTCCTCTACGATCACGCCGTCCGCCATGAAAATCACGCGGTCGGCAACGTCGCGCGCAAAGCCCATCTCATGCGTGACGACAACCATCGTCATGCCGCCCGCGGCCAGTTCTTTCATGACCGCAAGCACCTCGCCCACCATTTCAGGATCGAGCGCGCTCGTCGGTTCGTCAAAAAGCATGATATCCGGATTCATCGCCAGAGACCGTGCGATCGCGACGCGCTGCTGCTGGCCGCCCGAAAGCTGATGCGGATAGGCGTCCGCCTTATCCGAAAGCCCTACGCGCGCCAAAAGCTCGAGCGCCTTGTCCTTTGCCTGCGCTTTGGTCATCTTTTTCAGTTCGACGGGCGCGAACATCAAATTTTGCAAAACGGTGAAGTTGGAGAAAAGGTTGAAGCTCTGAAACACCATGCCGATATTTTCGCGCACCTTATTGATATCCGTGCGCTTATCCGTGATTACGGCATTGTCCACGACAATTTCGCCGTCCGTTGCTTTTTCCAGGCGATTGAGGCACCGGAGCAGCGTGGATTTTCCCGAACCGGACGGGCCGATGATGCAGACGACCTCGCCCTCGCTCACCGTCATGTCGATGCCGTTCAAAACCTCGAGCTCGCCGAATTTTTTATACAGCTTACTGACTTTTACCTTTTCGATCATAGCTCATCCTCTTCTCAATATACATTGACAGCACCATCAAGCAGGAGATCACCGCAAGATAAAACATGGCGACCCACGCGTACGTGTTGAAATAATCGTATTGGATCTGAATATACTGTGTCGCCTCATTCACAATTTCTTTCAGGCCGATGACCGTCAGAATCGAGGTATCCTTGACCGAAATGATAAATTGGTTGACGATTGAGGGCAGCGAGATCCGGAGCGCCTGCGGCAAAACAATGCGAAACGTCGTCTTGGCCTTGGAGAGGCCGAGACTCCGCGCCGCCTCGGTCTGCCCGCGCGGCACAGCCTGAATGCCGCCGCGGAAGATCTCTGCAAGATACGCGCCCGCATTCAGGCTGAGCGTGACGACGCCCGCCACATACGGCGTAAACCGGAAACTGGTCACCGCGCCGTTTGTAATATACGCAAGGAACGGCCGGATGATCTGCGGCAGCCCGAAATACACCATCAGCGCCTGCACCAGCATCGGCGTCCCGCGGATAACCCAGATATAGACGGCCGCGACGCCGCGGCAGAACTTGTTTTTCGACAGCTTGAGCAGGCAGGCAAAAAGACCGATCACGATGCCAAGCAGGATCGAAACGACCGATATTTTGATTGTTACCTCGATACCCCGCAGTAAAAACGGAAGCGAGGACTTGAATGTTTCTACCATAACGCTTTATCTTTCTGAAAGAATTTGGCGGCGTTTTCGAAATGCGCAAACTGCCGGCTGTTCGAAACACAGCCGGCAGAAAACACGTCGCTTTGTCTTAAATTAGTCTGCTGTAATGCCGTACTTCGCAAGAATCTCCGCGTACTTGCCGTTCGATTTGATATTGGCAAGCCCCTTGTTGAACATTTCGATCAGTTCCGCGTTGGTTCCTTTGTTGACGGCCAGACCGTACTGCCCCACATTGACGACTTCACCGATGATTTTCAGATCGAGACTCTGCGCCTTGATCTGGTAGCTGATGACCGAGTAATCCTCGAAGCCCGCCGAATCAATGCCGCTCATGACCGCCTGATAGACGGAGGGGGAATCTTTATACGTAACGATCTCAAAACCATACTGGCTCTTGACGCTCTCCGCATACTTTGCGCTCTGCGTGCCCGTTTTGACCGCGACCGTCTTGCCCTTTAGATCCTCGATCGACGCAATCGAACTGTCGCTCTTGACCAGCATGATCTGTCCGTCAGAGAAGTAGCCCTCGGTAAAATCATAGGTCTTTTGTCTGTCCGGAGTGATGGTCATGCCCGCGATCATTGCGTCGGCCTGACCGGAAGCGAGATTGCCGAGCGCCGCGTCCCAGCCGCAGTTGTTGATCTCATACTGGAAGCCCTGATCCTCGGCGATGGCCGCCAAGAGATCCATGTCGATGCCGGTGTACTTTCCGCTCTCGGAATCCAAAAAATCAAAGGGCGCAAACGAATCGTCCGCGACGACCTGATAAACCTTGCCGTCGGTCTTTTTCTCTCCGCAGCCGACAAAAACGGCGGCCGCCAGCAGCATGGAAAGTGCAAACAGCGCGATTCTGGAAAATTTCTTCATCATAAAGCAGTCCTTTCCGTACAAATGAATTTGCCGCGCATAGACGCATGCGCAAAACACATAATCTATGGTAACATATTCCACTCAATTTGTCAAGCGACGGAACAGATTCTATGCGGAAAATATTGCAAAATTGCCCCGAAAAACGAAACTACTTGAACAGATACCGGTAATAATCTCTTTCGAGAATCAGATGCGCATATTTATTTTTCAAAGAAACGACGCGGTTCATCTGCTTGACATAAGCCGCGGTCTCCTCCTCGGATGCCTCAAAGCCCGGATAGGCGGTAAAGGTCTTCGTCCCGCTGTTGTACACGCCGTATTTATTGATCCAGTTCCACGAACTGCCGTCCCCGTCGCAGTTGAGAATGACGAGCGGCACGCTGTTCGACAGCACGTCCGTACCCATAAGCAGGCGGGAATCATACGTCAGTCCAAACAGATTGGATACCGTCGGAATGATGTCCAGCGACGAGCAGGGCGTATCGACGACGACCGGCTCCTCCATCGAAGCGCTCCAAATAATCAGCCCGTTGCGGAGCAGATCAAAATTTTTGTGAATGCCGTCCGCCGGGATGCCGTACAGTTCGGAGAGTTCATCGTCGGTCAGCGCATACGGATAGTGATCGGCGCTCATGACGAACACCGTGTCCTCCAGCTTTCCGGCTTCCTCAAGCTGGCGCACCATTTCGGCCAGCATCAGTTCCACCTCGTACTGGCAGGCATGATAGGCTTTGACGTTGTCCGAACAGGGAAGATCTGCCACCACGTCCTTGTGCTTTTTGCTCATATTGTTGCCGACAAACGAATAGTTCGCATGGCCGCTGACCGTCATGTAATACGCATGGAACGGCGTATCCAAATTAATATAATACGGCAGCGTCGCCACAGCCATTTCATAATCGGAGCGGGGCCAGCAGTCTGTCAGCCCCTCGAGGCCGTGATTGACGGCGATAAACTCGTAGCCCATATTCGGATGCGACTTGTCGCGCCCATAATACGTATAATAGTGGTTATGGAACGCATAGGTCTTGTAACCGAGGCGCGAAAGCTGATTCCCCATTGTAAAGTACATCAGATCATCCGCGCTCATAGTCAGGCACTTTGCGCTGTTGTGGAACAGACCGGTCATCGCGGTGTACTCGCCGGTCGCGGTGCTGCCGCCCCAGAGTGAAGTATAAAAATTATTGAAAACAAAGCCCTCGGTCGCCATCTTATAGAGCGTGGGCGTGCGGTCCTTGTCAATGGTTTTGTAGGAGAATCCCTCCAGCGTCAGGAAAATGAGGTTTTTCCCCGCAAACATGCCGGTATATTCGTTTTTCTTTGTGGGTTCAAGCGCAGAAAAATATTCGTGCGCGGCGCGAATCTCCGCATTGCCTTCGTTTGCAATCAGCGTCTCGAAATCGATATCCATCACGTTGTCGCCGTATTCGACCGGCGCGGGCGGCTCGACTGGTCCAGTCGTGTCCGAAGTCGATTCCGAGGACACAGGCGGATCCGTCTCGAAAGGATTGACCAGTTCGCCCTGCCCCTCGCCGCCGATGTCCTTTTGCGGCTCTCCAAACAGCAAAACGCCGAAATCCAGGCGCATGCTGGTCACAAGGCCGTAGCGCTTGACCGCCTCGGTCGGGGAAAACTCGTTTTTGTAATAATAGCGGTCGCCGAAATCGCTCCGGTCCAGGCAAACCAGTCCCGCGCCGAGCAGTTGGAGAAGGACTGCAGCGATCAGCAGATACAGGCGGAAAGACATGGTCGGCGCAAAGGAGGGCGCGTACTTTTTATAGTGTGCGATAAAATAAATCAGGGGCAAAAGCATCAAAACAATTCCAAACCAAGAAGACGAAATCGTCGCAAGCGTTTCGCGCCAGAAATCACGCAGAGCGTTGCCCGCCATCCCGACCATGGAAAAGCGGTAAAACGCCTTGAAAAAGCGAAAATAGACATACTGCGATTCAAAAACGAGCGTCGTGAAGATCAGGCAGCCAAGCGTAAAGCCGCGATTGACGTGCAGCGGCATCAAAAGCGCGATAAAATTGACAAAAAAACCGAAAGCGGCAGAAAAAAGCGCAATATAGATCAAGTTGCGGACAGGCAGTTCACCGTACAGCGCAAAATGGAAAACAAGCTCCATGAAAAGCACGGCCAGCGGGAAAAACAAAAAGAAAAAACGATTGTGCCGGTTGCGCAGCCGCACACGTTCAGCCTGGGACAGCGCGCGCGGCGCACCAGACGGTGCAGGCGCGGAAAAAAGAGCCTTAAAATTCGGCTCGTTTCGGATCTTATGAAGCATGCGTTCGATGAAATCCCTCAATTTGCTGTGCCTCGCTTTCAAAGTTGCGCCCGCACGGACTCGGCCGCGCAGACAAAGACAAACGCTCATATCTAGATATATGCGAAGAAATTCTAAAATATATTCTACTACATATTTTTGATATTTACAACATGCTTCGCTAATTTCAATGAAAATTTTTTGCCTGGCCAAGTCCGGCTGATTTTTTCTGTAAAACAAAGAAAAGCCCCGCTAAAGCGGGGCGCAGGCGGCCTGAAAAGCATTGGAAACAGACAATTGGATAAACAGAGGCATACAGAAAAGCGTATTTCCGCACTTTTGAACAGCAAGGCATCTGTTCGAGCGCAAATTGCTCGGTTTTCGGAGCGTGCGCGCAGAAATCAATCGTCCTGCAAAAACGAATAATCGAGCGAAATCTGCTCTTCTGCGGACACGTAGCGGTCAGCATACGGAAATGTATAGGGACCGCAGTCGACAACGCCGTTCCCTCGCTTCATGCGGATGTTTCCGGCACTGGCAGGCACCGCCTGATACAACGCGGATTTTATCTGACCGCCGTAGCAGTTATGCAGGGAGCCGTAGTAAAGATTCGGCGCCTCCTTGGCGCGCGTGATGCAGCCGAACGATCCGTCATCCAAAAACACCGAATATTCCCACATATAATGAAACACTTTTTCTAAACGAACCGCTCTGGACTGATGATGCCTTTCATCTTTTGTCCAGACTTCCATTTGAATCTCATTGCCTTCATTGTCAAACGTACCAAGCAATTTATTGCCCTTACCAAAACCGCTAACCATCCAGCTTTCACTTTCAGGAATTTTGCCTCCCCTGGATTCCAAAAGCGCATTCAGCCGTTCAAAATCTTCGATCTCATGCCGGGCGCCGCAAAATGACAGGTGAGCTGTGGGAAAATGGATCAAAAAATGGCAATCCTCATCCTCCCGCCCGAACGTCATCTGCGGAATCAGCCTTTCAAGCGCACAAACAATATCTTTGCAAGCACTGCATTTCAAAATATGATCTTCGACCCTTTTCCTTGATTCCGCCTCGAGCGCGCCTTTGGCATACATAAACAAATACTTATAGGTGTTCCTGCACTCCATACCCCATACTCCTTTTTGTTTTTTTATTGCGCAATCCGTACCGGAGGAAAGCTGCATCCGAACTTGTGCGAGCGCATAGTGAAGCTTGCTTTTTACAGTGCCCGGCGGGACCTGCATCGCCCGCGCGGTCTCGGATACCGACAGCCCGTCGAAAAAACGGTACCGAATGACCTGTCTCTGCGCGTCCGGAAGTTTGGCGATCACATCCAAAACCTCCGAGATCAATTCACTCTGCAAATATTCTTCCTCCGGCGTACAGCTGCCGGGCAGACAGGCATACAAGGTCTCTCCGTCCTCGTCTTCGCCGTCCAGCGAAAGAAACAAAACCCGGCTGTCCCTTGACAAATAATTACGCAAGTGATTCTGGGCAATCCGCCCAAGCCAGCCTTTCAGCCTCCCGTCCTCAAAATACCCGTCCCAGGCCCGAAACGCTTTGACCCAAATTTCCTGGACCAGATCCTCAGCAACCGCCTGGTTTCTGATCCTGCCCCTTACCAACGCAAAAAGCCACGCCGTGTTTTCCCTGACGACCGTTTCAAAATTTGGTTTTATACGTTCTCACCTCGCCCTGCTTTTTCTTGCATACATATTAATAAAATACATATTAATAAAAACAATTGAAAATCAAAAAGGTTCAATAAATGCTGAATTTTCCACCCCAACGCTTAAAAAACAAACAGCGCGGCTAAAAGCCGCGCTGCGCTTATGAAAATAACCAATAAAACCGCTGGACGCTCAGCCGAGCTTTGCGGCGTTGACTTTGACGCCGGGGCCCATCGTGGTGGCGAGCACGCAGCTCTTAATATACTGACCCTTTGCCGCCGCCGGCTTGGCCTTGATGATCGCGCCCATCAGCGCATCAAAGTTTTCAGCGATCTTCTCCGCGCCGAACGAAGCCTTGCCGATCGGGCAGTGAATGATGTTCGTCTTATCCAAGCGGTATTCGATCTTACCGGCTTTGGCTTCTTTGACAGCTTTGGCGACATCCATCGTAACCGTTCCGGCCTTCGGGTTCGGCATAAGACCCTTGGGGCCGAGCACTTTACCCAAACGGCCGATCACGCCCATCATGTCGGGCGTAGCAATCACCACGTCGAAATCAAACCAGTTCTCGGATGTGATCTTCTGCACCATGTCCTCCGCGCCGACATAGTCCGCACCGGCGGCCTGCGCCTCGGAAGCTCTGTCGCCCTTGGCAAATACGAGCGTGCGAACCGTCTTGCCGGTACCGTTGGGAAGTACGATCGCGCCGCGGACCTGCTGGTCCGCATGGCGGGAGTCTACGCCGAGGCGGACGTGGAGTTCAACGGTTTCGTCAAACTTCGCCTTGGCGGTCTGGCAAACGAGACTGACCGCCTCGGATGCGTCATACAGTTTTGTTTTGTCGATCAGCTTTGCGCTCTCGATATATTTCTTTCCAGTCATCCCTTGTGCCCTCCTCAGTCGGTAACGGTGATGCCCATGCTGCGCGCAGTGCCCTCGATCATGCGCATAGCGCTCTCGACGGACGACGCGTTCAGGTCGGGCATCTTGGTTTCAGCGATTTTTCTGACCTGCTCCTTGGTGACCGACGCGACCTTGGTCTTGTTCGGCGTGCCGGAAGCGGTCTCGATACCGCAGGCCTTCTTCAGCAGAACGGCTGCGGGAGGCGTCTTGGTGATGAACGTGAACGAGCGGTCGGCGTATACCGTAATCACAACCGGAATAATCAGGCCGATATCGTTCTTGGTGCGCTCGTTGAACTCTTTGGTAAAGTTCGGAATCGAAACGCCGTACTGACCCAGCGCCGGACCGATCGGCGGCTGAGGCGTCGCCTTGCCGGCGGGAATCTGCAATTTAATGTAACCGGAAATTTTCTTTGCCATTTTAAAATTACACCTCCAAATGTGGTTGTTCCGAGGAATGAAAAATTTTTCCTCTCCCACAAGCCCCCGCGGGGGCCTCCCCGAAGACCGGGGACGTTTGTCACTCTGCGAGCTTGACGTCGCCTGCCGCGACTCTGACGGGCATGTCGCGCTTGCCCGTGTTGATCAGAACGGTCATGCTGCCGCCGTCCTCGGAAATGTCATAAACTTTTCCGCCGTACCCCTCAAAGGATCCGCTGACGATCTTGATCTCGTCGCCGACTTTGTAAGTCTGGGATTTCGGCGCTTCGCCGCCCTGCATGACGGCAAGCTCGTCCTCCGTCAGAGGAACGGGCTTGGAACCCGGCCCGACAAAGCCCGTCACACCGCGGATATTGCGCACGACATGCCAGCTTTCATCGGTCATGACCATTTTAATAAAGACATAACCGGGGAGCAGCTTTGCCTCCGTCTCCTTTTCCACGCCTGCGTCGTCCTTTTCGAGAACCTTTTCGACAGGCACCCGGATCTCAAAGATCAGATGGCCAAGGCCGCGGTTTTCAATAATTTTTTCCAGATTGGTTTTCACCTTGTTCTCGTAGCCGGAGTACGTATGCGCAACATACCATCTCGGGCCGAGATTCATCTCGTTGATATCGCTCATATCCTGATCCTAACGGCTCAGAACAGCTTTCCGAACGCCATCAGGCCGGACGAAAACGCAAGGTCGAGCACGCCGATGACTGCCGCAAGAATCAAGACGAACACAACGACGAGCGCCGTGCTCTGCTTGACGGTCTTAAACGGGCACCAGGTGATCTTTTTCAGTTCGCTTTTGTAGTCGCGGAAGAATTTTGCAACGCGGCTGGGCTTTTTTTCTTTTGTAGCTTCTGCCATTTCTAAGTTCCTCCGTTTACTTCGTTTCCCGGTGCAGCGTATGCTTGTTGCAGAATCTGCAATACTTGTTCATCTCAAGCCTATCGGGATCATTTTTCTTGTTTTTCTTGGTCTCGTAGTTTCTTTGCTTGCACTCGCTGCACGCCAGGGTAATCTTCACTCTCATATCGGCACCTCCTGTTTGTTTTTCGGGTGAAAAGCCCGTTTCCACGGGCATATTGCCCGTCGTACCTCCCTCTTTGTGCGGCCGGGCTGTTTCCCGCGCGCCGCAAAGCAGGTACGCAAAAAAAGCCCTCCTATCACAGAGGTATTTGCATTATAGCACCCCGCGCCCCGTTTGTCAAGAAAAATTTTGGGAAATGTTCTGAAATTCCGACTGCATTATACTATATATTCTGTCAACATCAGGAAATATTAAATCATGCCCGCGTTTATATAAAGGCAAAACTTGCATGGCGCTGGAAATCATCGTATTGGACAAAGCGGCGTGTATTGTACGCTCATTTCTCCTATTTAAATATAAAGAATCCCCCTCGCTGATAAAGATCAGGGGATATATTACCCGCCGAATAACTTTTATCACGCGCCATCAGCAAGCGGTAAACATTTACAATCGGACTAAACGAAACCCGTCTGCTTGCTAAGAGGTTTTTAAGGATTTGTACATACCAGTTTATCTTTCAGACATTCTCGTTTATACGCGTATTATACGCTTTATACGCTGCGGCAACAACTTTAGTCAACAAATTTTCAATTTATTAACTCAAATATTTACTCTTAACTTGAATTGTGTTATAATGAATCTGTAAAGTTAAAAGGCTGGTGGTTTTATGGAATACATTACAGAAGTTTTAGGTGTTAAGGTTATCCGAAAAGAGTGGAAAGACAGTAATAAACTTCCGTATTTTTTAACAGATGAATATATGTTTGAGTTGGTGCAATTAAATAATTGTACATGTGTTTTTATTAAACCCAAAAAAACATTGGCGGTTATAAACACAATCAGAAAACATTTAATTGCAATACAGAAAAATTGTAATTTGCCTGTTGTTTTTGAACTTGACAGACTTACAAGGCAAAAAAGAAAATCATTTATCGAAAACAAAATTCCTTTTGTTGTAGCGGATAAGCAACTGTACCTTCCTTTTATGGGCGTTGTATTGCAGGAAAATTTTGATAGTGAACCGACATCAACTTTAAATTTGGAAAAGTTGCTTCCCTCGGCACAAATGCTTTTATTTGAATTTATATACGGCAAGTGCAAGCCTATGTATCTGAGTGAAACTGCAAAGCGATTTGAGCTTGCCCCAATGTCTGTATTGAGAGCGGCAAAGCAACTGGCAGAATTAAATCTCGTAAAAATGCAGTCCGAAGGCCGCTTAAAAATACTCTGCTGTGAACTAACACCTCAAAAATTATTTGAAAAAGCAAAACCGTATCTTATTAACCCAGTACGTAAAACCGTATATATAAACAAGGAACAGGTTGATAATTTCATGTTTAGATCAGGCTTGTCTGCACTTTCAATGCTTGGAATGTTGAACCCGCCGTATTTGGAAGTGTACGGCAGCAATGCACAAATTAAAGATACGGCATATTCTGATACATTGATTGATACGGAAAAGCAATGCGTTCTTGAATTTTGGAAATATGATACTACAAAACTAAGCAATGATAAGCACACCGATATTTTATCACTTGCTGTTTGTTTTGACAAAGACGCAGATGCGCGTATTCAAATGGAAATTGAAAATTTATTAAATGAGAAAGTGTGGAATTGATTTATGGTTACAGGAATTAACAGTTTTAAGGAACAGTTTAAGGATATGGAAAATCAATATGCCATCATAGGCGGTACAGCTTGTGATTTGCTGATGAGCGAAGTCGGAGAAGATTTCAGAGCAACAAAGGATTTGGATATCGTTCTTATTGTCGAAAGTCTGACTGCCGAGTTTGGAAAACGATTTTGGGAATATATAATGAACGCGGGATATGCGCATAAAAATAAAAGCACGGGCGAACCGCAATTTTACAGGTTTTCTCATCCTACATCTTCCGAATATCCTTTTATGATCGAAATTTTTTCAAGAAAACCCGATAATTTGATTTTGCCGCAAGATGCAGTACTTACACCGTTACCGATTGATGAAGAATTTTCAAGTTTGTCTGCTATTTTACTTGATGATAACTATTACAATTTCATAAGAAGCGGGATCATACAAATTGACGGAATAGCAATATTGGATGCAATACATCTTATTCCGCTAAAAGCAAAAGCGTGGGCAGACCTTTCCGAAAAAAAAGCTGCTGATACAAATTCGGTTGACAGTAAAGATATAAAGAAACACAAAAATGATATCTATAGACTTACATCACTCTTAACCGCAGAAATGCAGATAACCGTCCCACAAGAAATATACGAAGACATACAGGTCTTTATAAACTCTATCGGCAATGACCATGTCAACCTTAAACAGCTTGGCATAGGCGGTATAACTCAGGCAACTATTATTGAGAGACTGCAAGCAGCATACATAGTATAAGTAAAATTCAATACAGAAATAATCAAAGTTCGTAATGATTGCTCATTACGAACCTTTTATTTTTTAAAGATGACAACCTTGTCAAAAAAGCGGAGTCCCCCACTTTTTCATTGTCACAGCTTATTCCGCAGGAAGAACAAAGCTGCAATCTTCGTTCTGTCCGCTTAGGGCAGATTTAACGTCTCTGCCCCAACTTCATTTGTTACCTAAATTAAAACAACATTTACCCGTCGAATAACTTCTATCCCGCGCCATCAGCAAGCGGTAAACATTTACGAACTGAATAACTTCTATCCCGCACCATCAGCAAGCGGCAAACATTTACAATTGATTAGAAATAATTGTAAAATTCGTTTGCAAATTGCAGGATAAAATCTTTTTATCCTGCGTTTATAGTATACTCAATTATGCACATTCTGTCAAAGGTTTGGACAAAAAATTCGGGAAAAACCCATTAAGAATTTTCAATATGTAACTGTTCATGAAAATATTTCAAAGTGGAGTAACGATATTTCGTGTGAAATTTCTTTTTGCTCAACTTTTTAGTACCATGATAATACGCAATATAGTCTTGTAAATATTCTAAGGCCTGCGCAACAATTTGTTCAATATTTTTCATGGTTTCTTTGTATTCGTCAATATCAATTACGGCGTGGTTTGAATCTACAAAATCACGATTTGTAATAATAACCATTTTTGTAAAATCCAATCCTGATTTGTGTTCCTTTGCGCGTTTGGACTCTGTGAAATGATATGCATACGCATGGCTAATCTCAGTACGATAAGGAATGCACATATAGAAATCCTCGTACACTTTAAGCAAAATACAATTATATGCCCGTTTCGGCTTGTCCAAAATTTCAGAATAGACGCTTTTTGGATACCGGTCATAAAAGGCTTGCGTCAGGCGGCAAATTTGAAAATCATAATTCATATTTTATCTCCATAGTCAAAGTAAAAGCGGGAGGAAAACCCCCCCGCTTCCGCTTTCATCGCTCGGTCAATTTTTATTTTACCGACGAGTCAGAACCGTCACTCGTCTCAACGCTCGGTCAATTTTTATTTTACCGACGAGTCGGAACCGTCACTCGTCTCAACGCTCGGTCAATTTTTATTTTACCGACGAGTCAGAACCGTCACTCGTCTCATCATGCAGATATCTCTGCATTTATAGTATATTCAATTATACTCACTCTGTCAAGGGTTTGAACAAAAAAATTTGTGGAAAATCCAAAATGGAATGCATCCATTCCATTTAATGCAAAAATATCGTGTAAACTATATACATGCAATGTATATGTTAATTTTAAAAAATTTTCGTATCGCCGTATATCAAAAGCAAAATTGTTTCCTCCGTAGGGAACGCTGTCCTCAGCGTTCCGTGCGCAAATTTACAAAGCGGTATGTTGCGGAACGTCGAGGACGACGTTCCCTACAAAAGTGAGTGTATTTTTACACTCCGATAAAAGGCCGCTTCCGCGCGGACTTGCGGAACGTCGAGCGGCGCGCCGGGAGCAAGATGATGACAATACGTGTAGTCTTATAAAATTTTACGTGCGCGGAAAGGGAAATTTAATATACCGATAAATAAAACGCCGTTTACATTTCATCTTGAAGAAGAGTATTTAGAAAAAT
>CATWNM010000031.1 GCA_958352145.1 uncultured Eubacteriales bacterium | reverse complement strand
AACGGTTGAAAAGGCCGCGTTTTGCGGAGACGGCGTGGTTGTAAAAAAAGGAAAGAAAACCTTCCATCGCTTTATACTATAAATTTTGACCGAGGCGGAATAATGCTTTATGTCTATAGAAACCTTTGAAAGCGCGCTTCTTGAATTTTCGGAAAAATCCTGCGCGCGGCAGTTTTTTATCCGTCGTGATTTTCCGCTGCGGCGCCTTACCTCGTTTCGAATCGGCGGGAATGCGGACGCCGTTGTGTATCCAAAAGACGCGGAGGCGTTTGCGTTTGCCGTGGATCAGGCGCGTCGTTCGGAGACGCCGTATTTGATACTTGGCAACGGCAGCAACACACTGGCCTCCGATAAGGGCTATCGGGGGGTGGTGCTGGCGACGACCGACATGCGCCGTGTAGAAGTGGACAAAGATCAAATTCGCGGCGGCTGCGGCGTCTTGCTGGGAAGCATCGGGACGAACGCCGCGTGCGCGCAGCTTTCGGGCGCGGAATTTGCCAACGGCATTCCCGGAACGCTGGGCGGCGCAATTTATATGAACGCTGGCGCGTACGGCGGGCAGTTTTCAGATATCGTTTTGGAGACCGAGTGCTATGATCCTGATACTGGAAATTTTTTGACTTTGCGTAAAGATGCGCATTCTTTCGGATACCGTAAGAGTATATTTATGGAAACGAATTATATTATTCTATCCGCCCTTCTGCAACTGCAAAGAGGGGATGAAGCGGAGATACGGGATCGGATGCGCGGGTATCTTCAAAGCCGCCGTGAAAAACAGCCTCTCGAATATCCGAGCGCAGGCAGCATTTTCAAGCGGCCAGAGGGAAATTATGCCGGAAAATTGATTGAGGAAGCCGGACTCAAAGGCGCGAAAATCGGCGGTGCGATGGTTTCTCCGAAGCATGCGGGGTTCATCGTCAATACCGGCGGTGCGACGGCGGATGACGTACTTCGGCTGATTGAACTTGTGCAGACGCGCGTACTCAAAAGCAGCGGTGTTCGCTTGGAGTGCGAAGTTCGGTTTATTGGAGAAAAATAAATGTCTTTTTGCGCAGAAGTAAAAGCCGAAGCGCTTGGCGTTCAGATCAAGAAGTCCTGCTGCCGCCGCGCCTTTATAGTTGGAACGCTTTTTCTTGGCTCTGTGGTGCAAGACGATGCGATCGTCTTGCACGCGGGCAGCGCGGCGCAGGCGGAAGTTTTTGCAAAGCTTATATCCGAGCAGTTCGGCCGCACCTGCGCCGTGCAAAAAGGCAAGCGGTCCGGGACAGCGCTTTTGTCTTTTGAGTCGCATACCGCTCGCCTTGTCTTACAACAGGCGGAGCAAGCCGGTTTTTCGGGACTTTTAAAATGTCCGGAATGCGCGGCCGCCTTAACGCGGGGATTCTTTATCGGCGGCGGGACGATGAATTCACCGGACAAGCAGTATCATTTGGAACTTAAGGCGCGCATGCGGCCGGAACTTGGCAGTGTATCGGCGCAGATGGCCGCGTGCGGTTTTTCGTTTAAAACTTCGTACCGGCTGGGCGTTGAAACGTTGTACATGAAAGAAAATGCGGGCATAGAGGATTTTCTGTTTTTTATCGGTGCAAACCGGCAGGCTTTTGCGTTTATGAACGCCAAAATCGGTCATGAACTGAAAAATGAGGTCAACCGCCGCAGCAATTGCGACACGAGCAATATCGCGCGTTCGACCGCGGCTTCAGCAAAGCAGATCGCTGCGATTCGTTTTTTGATGGAGCATGGCGGCGTGTCGGAACTTGGGCCTGAACTGGAGTATACGGCGCGCATGCGGCTTTTGCATCCCGAAATGTCGCTTTTGCAGCTTGGACAGATTATGGTTCCTGCGGTCAGCAAGCCGGGGCTTTATCATCGGTTGGAGAAAATCCGCGCGTATGCGGAAAATATGTTGAAAAAAGAAGGAAATTTATCTTAAAGGAGGAACCGGCAATGGGCTTTGTGCACCTGCATCTGCACAGCGAATACAGTCTGCTTGACGGCGCATGCCGCATTGCCGATATTCCCAAAGCGGCGAAGGCTGCGGGACACGAGGCGGTGGCGGTTACCGACCACGGCGTACTGTACGGCGCAGTGGCTTTTTATAAGGCCTGTATAGCTGAGGGGATCAAGCCCATTATTGGCTGCGAGGTCTATGTTGCGCCGCGCACCCGTTTTGACAAAGAGGGACGGCGGGATGCTTCGGGCCATCATCTGGTCCTTTTGTGCGAAAATAAAAAAGGGTATGAAAATCTGATTTATATGGTTTCCAAGTCGTTTACGGAGGGGTTTTATCAAAAGCCGCGCGTGGATTTGGAACTGCTCCGCACGCATGCCGAGGGGCTGATCGCGCTTTCCGCATGTCTTGGAGGTTTTATTCCAAAAGCGATCCTCAGCGGAGATTATTCTGGCGCACGCGCGCATGCGCGCACATTGGAGGAAATTTTCGGAAAGGGAAGTTTTTTTCTTGAACTGCAGCAGCATGGCCTTGCGGGACAGTCTGAAGTCAATGCGGAACTCGTTCGAATGTCGGACGAACTTGGGATTCCGCTGGTAGCGACTAATGACGTACATTATCTGCGAAAGCTGGACGCGGAGCATCAGGCTGTGATGATGTGCATCCAAACGGGAAGTATTTTAAGCGATGGCAAGCCGATTGGCTTTGAAACCGATGAATTTTATTATAAAACCACTGCGGAAATGGAAAAGCTGTTTGCTTTTGCTCCTTCGGCTCTGGAAAATACGGGGAAAATTGCCGAGCGATGCTCGTTCGATTTTGAATTTGGCCATCTATATCTGCCGAAGTTGGATACCGGAGGGGAAACGCCCGCGAATCTTCTCCGCCGTCTGACTTTTGACGGCCTTGAGGAGAAGGTGCAAAAAGGCTATATTGTTTTTGACCGGTATACCGAAGAAGATTACCGGCGTCGCGCCGAGTACGAATTGGATGTCATTGAAAAGATGGGTTTTACCGATTATATCCTCATCGTGCAGGATTACGTCGCCTATGCCAAAAGGCACGGGATCGCTGTGGGGCCGGGGCGCGGTTCCGGCGCGGGGAGTCTTGTTAATTATCTAATCGGCATTACCGATGTAGATTCGATTCGGTTTGATCTCCTGTTTGAGCGCTTTTTGAATCCGGAGCGCGTCAGTATGCCCGATATCGATGTGGATTTTTGTTATGAACGCCGCGATGAAGTGCTCGCGTATGTGTCCAAGCATTACGGAACGGATCATGTAGCGCAGATCATCACGTTTGGAACAATGGCGGCTCGCGCAGCCATACGCGACGTAGGGCGCGCGCTCGGTATGACTTATGCGGAGGTGGATGCCGTAGCCAGTCTTGTTCCGCGGGCGCCCGGTGTGACGCTCAGCGATGCGCTGCGCGGGAAAGAACTTAAAAAACGCTATGAAAGCGATGCAAATGTCGCACGGCTGATCGATATTGCCCGCGCGCTTGAGGGCATGCCGCGGCATGCCTCGACGCACGCGGCAGGCGTAGTGATTACCGACCGCGCCGTCTCGGATTATGTTCCGCTTGCAGTAAACGGCGATACAATCGTCACGCAGTATGATATGGACACGGTAGCCGAACTGGGACTCGTTAAGTTTGATTTTCTCGGTCTGCGGTATCTGACGATTATTGCTGACGCCGAAAAGCTCATCCGGCAGGAACATCCGACATTTGATATTCAAAAAATTCCGTTTGATGACAAAAAAACCTATGCGCTGATCTCGGACGGGCAGACGGATGGGGTGTTTCAGCTTGAATCCGCCGGCATGAAACGGGTTCTGATCCAATTGGCGCCCGACTGTATTGAGGACATCATTGCGGTTCTTGCGCTGTACAGGCCGGGGCCGATGGATTCGATTCCGCGGTATATCGAACGGCGGCACGGCCGGCAGAAAGCCGAATATCAGAATCCGGCGCTGGAAAAAATTTTGTCTAATACTTATGGCTGTATCGTATATCAGGAGCAGGTCATGCAGATTTTCCGTGAAATCGCAGGATACAGTCTTGGCCGGGCGGATATCGTTCGCCGGGCCATGTCCAAGAAAAAAACCTCCGTGATGGAGGCGGAACGTGCGGTGTTTATCAGCGGGGCTAAGCAGCGCGGCATGGAGGAAAGCATGGCAGGCGCGCTGTTTGAAGATATGGCGAGCTTTGCGAGCTATGCGTTCAATAAAAGTCACGCTGTTTCGTATGCCGTACTGACTTATCAGACAGCTTTTCTGAAAGCGCATTATATGAGCGCCTATATGGCGGCGCTTTTGACCAGCGTCCTTGGCGATTTCGGCAAAACGGCGGAATATATCGCTGAATGCACAAAAGCAAACATCAAAGTGCTTCCGCCGGATATCAATGAAAGTATAACCGCATTCGGCGCGCGCGGAAACAATATTCGTTTCGGATTGCTTGCGCTGAAAGGGGTTGGACGGCAGTTTATCGATCAGATCATTGCCGAACGCGAGGCGCATGGCGCGTTTGTATCCTTTGAGGATTTCATTACCCGGATGGGGTCTTCCGATCTGAATAAGCGGCAGGTGGAGGCGCTCATCAAAAGCGGCGCTTTTGATGGGCTCGGCGTCTATCGGAGCCGGCTGCTCGCCTCGTATGAAAAAATTATAGAAAACGCGCAGATGAAAAATCGCTTTGAGATTGAAGGGCAGTTCGATATTTTTTCAATGCCGGACGGCGGTGCGGCCGCCCCTGTAAAATTTGATTATCCGGATATTCCAGAGTTTTCGCTGAGAGAAAAGCTGATGCTGGAAAAAGAGAGTTCCGGCATGTATTTTTCCGGGCATTTGCTGAACGATTATTCCAATCATATCGAAAGCCTGCACGCCGATCGGATCGCGGATATATTCTCTGCGTTCGAAGAAGAAGGCACCGCCGTTTATCGGGACAAGCAAACGGCGCTGGTTGCCGGAATGGTGTCTAAAAAATCTGTGAAATCCACAAGAGGCGGAGAAAGTATGGCATTTGTCACGCTGGAGGATAAGACCGGCGAGATGGAAATCGTGGTATTTTCTAAGCAATATCAGCGATTTGCGGATTTGCTGCTTCCAGAGATGCCGCTTGCCGTTTCCGGAACGATTTCGGCGCGGGATGACGAAAAGCCCAAGCTAATTTTGAACGCGGCCCAGAGGCTGATCGCCAATGATAAATTTCTTTCTGCCGCCGGGAAAAGCCTTTATCTCCGGGTTTCTTCCATCGATGCGCCCGAGACGGCGGAGGTTTTGTCCATACTTCGAGAAAATGGAGGGGATATTCCGGTAATTTTTTACGAGGTGAAAAATAAGCGATACGTCAAAGCGTCGGGGGTGGGCGCGCTGGCGACAGAAGCGCTTTTGAACCGCTTGTCCGCTTTGATCGGCGAGCGGAACGTTGCGCTTCAATAAAACGTCAGCTTGTAAAGTCCGCGATTATATCGGCGAGTTCGGAAAAGGCAAAAATGTCGATTCCTTTTTTCAAAGCGATCCGGTCAGCGGCCGGCAGTGTGGAAACATAGACATCCACAATGTCGATCAGGATTTCGGTTTTTGCATCATATATTCCGATTTTGCCGCCGCATTCGTAGAGACGGTAAATCGCGTCGGTCGCGATCATCGGCGCGGAGACGTGCGTGATTTTGCTTTCGCTTGTCACCGCTTCAAGCTGCGTGCGGATATCCCGGATGGCGCGGTGTGTTAGAATCGCGTATATACCCGCGATAATCCCAAGCAGAGCAAAGGAAAAAATTATAGCCCAAGTGATTAATTTTTTCTTATCTGGTAATTTTATTTTCATAAGTGTATTCCTTACTTATTCGTTAGGTTGTAGTTATTATTTGCAGCCTTTGGCAATCTGATTCGGTCCTGAGTCGCAATCCTATGATAAATAAGAGGTTTGTTGTGAAAAAAAAGGCAAATACGTCAACTCAGTTAAAGATTGACAATTTCAAAAAAGAGAAAACGTCGGCAAAGGGAACCCTGGCCAAAGTAGGAAAGGTGTTCGGTTATATTTTCAGCGCGCTTTTGACGGTTGTTCTCGTCTGCTTTATCACCGGCATTATCGTTGGCTGTGTATTTTCGATCTATGTGCGAAATTATATTGATCCTACGATGGATGAAACGCTTTTGATTACCGGCGCCGGCCAACAGACGACAAGAATATATTATTACGATTTTACCGACCGGACCAATCGGGTAGGCACTGCGGTAGAATTGGAAGAAGCGCGGATCTACGGTACGGAAAACCGTCTTTGGGCTTCGTACGACGAAATTCCGTATTATTTGCGCGAGGCGTTTGTATCAATCGAAGATAAGCGTTTTTGGAAGCATAAGGGCGTGGACTGGATTCGTACCTGCGGTGCGTTCTTGGATTTCTTTTTTGGCGAATCTTCGTACGGCGGCTCCACTATTACCCAGCAGTTGATCAAGAATCTGACTGGGAATGATGATGCGACTATTCAGAGAAAAGTGCAGGAGATTCTGTGCGCGTTGAATTTGGAAAAAAGCAAAAGCAAGGAAGAGATACTGGAACTGTATTTGAATATCGTTCCTCTGTCTCAGCGCTGTGAGGGTGTTCGTGCAGCGGCGGAAACGTATTTCGGCAAGGAACTCAGCGAACTGACGCTGGCCGAGTGCGCCGCGCTGGCTTCCATCACGAAGTATCCGACGAAATATGACCCGATACAAAACCCGGAGCAAAACAAAAAACGCCGGATCGACGTGCTTTGGGAGATGTATGAACAGGGGAAAATTTCAGAGGCGGAGTATGAGGCGGCTAAGGCAGAGGAACTCGTGCTCCGGGATACGAACGTCGATACGGAAGAGGAATACAGCGATTCCGGCAATGTAAATTCATGGTATATCGATACTGTAATTTGCGATGTGCGCGACGACTTAATGGAGAAGTATAATATAACCAGTCAGATTGCGAGCAATCTGATCACGTCCGGCGGCCTCAGCATTTACACGCTGATGGACCCGGAGGTGCAGCGCGTTATGGAGGAAGTTTATCTGAATGATGAAAACTTTCCCGCAAATACCGGCGGAATTCCGGCTGAATCGGCTATGGCGGTGATTGATCCGTATACCGGCGATCTTTTGGGTGTCATTGGTTCCCGGGGAGAAAAGCGCGGCAACCTGATTTTAAATTATGCCACGCAGACAAAACGTCCGCCGGGTTCTTCGCTCAAGCCGCTTTCGGTATATGCGCCGGCGCTCGAGGAGGGCGTTATCACGTACGGCAGCGTATATGATGACACGCCGCTGTGGTTTAACGGCACAGAGCCTTATCCGCATAACTTGCCGGATGTATATAAAGGTTTGACGACGATCAACAGCGCGGTAGAACGCTCGGTCAACACGGTCGCCATGAAAGTTTTAGAGGATCTGACGATCGACGTCTCGTTTGATTATTTGACCAACCGGCTTGGCTTTGATTATCTGGTGGATTATGCGGAAGACAGCAGCGGGCGCGGTTATACCGACAAGGGACTTGCGGCGCTTGCCCTCGGACAGCTGAACTACGGTGTAACGGTTCGGGATTTGGCCGCTGCCTATACAACGTTTCCTACGGGCGGTATCTATTACGAAAGCCATTCGTATCTCTATGTCTATGACAGCGATGGAAATCTGCTGCTTTCAAATGACAGCGCCGGGGAAATTGTTTTCAGTGAGCAAACCTCGTATATTATGACGAAAATGCTGCAAAATGTCGTCAACAACGGCACGGGCCGAAGCATTACGCTGCGGAACTCGATGGATGTGGCCGGTAAAACAGGTACGGCTGGCAATGACTATGACCGATGGTTTGTGGGATATACGCCCTATTATATCGGCGCGGTTTGGTATGGATATTCTTATCCAAAATCTCTCAGCAATCTCTCGCAAAATCCGTCCAATACCATCTTTGATCTTGTAATGACCGAACTGCACAAAGAAATTTTGGAAGAGGCTCAGAGCGGAGGCACGCCGCTGCGGTCATTTGACGACAATCGCCCGTCGGATGTGATTCAGGCCACCTATTGCAAAGATTCCGGTAAATTGCTGACGGATGCATGCCGGCTTGATCCGCGCGGCAGCCGTGCGGAGACAGGATACTTTACGGTATCCAATGCGCCGCAGGAATATTGCAGTACGCATGTGGTCGTAAATTATGATCGCTCGACCAACGCATATGCGCATGAGTATACGCTTCCGGAAAATAAATATCAGGTATCCCTGATCCGAGAGAACACCCGTGCGTTTCCTGCGCAGATCTATGTGGAGGATGCACAGTATGTGTATCGAAATCTGCCGTCGAACGTTCGTCCGGGTGGATATTGGGGTGTGCCGTATTTTATTAACACGATTCCCGAGGGGGTTTATGTCGGCATGACAAATTTAAAGGGCGGACGGCAGTTTAATTCGTTTAGTTATGAAAATTATGATTTTTCGAAGTTTGACACGCCGCCTGCGTTGACGACAGCGCCGCCGTCTGAAACGATTCCGCCCGAAGGGACGGACAATACGGTTTATGAAGATGAATGACCCCTAGGCGTCCTGATTTTTGCACCGAAAGAAAATAATTTAGAATAATTGCATATTTTATTGACAATGATTGCATATTTAAGTATAATGAATATGGAATCTAAAAGAAAGGGAGCATGGTCATGAAATCTTTTTATATCAAACTTTTAACGATTGAAGATATTCGCAATTTTGTGGATATTGTCACCAGACAGGACTTTGATATCGATCTTTCTTCCGGAAGATACGTTGTGGACGCAAAGTCGATTATGGGTATTTTCAGCCTGGATCTTATGAACAAGATTTTGCTTACCGCACATTCCGATAATACTGAAAAATTGGAAGAGGAACTTGCAAAATTCATTGTTGAGTAATTTTGCATGCCTTTTGTCAACGCGGGTTCACCCTACGCAAAAATTCATATAGATGTTTGGGCACCCTTTTACCTAAGGGTGCCCTTATATTGTTAAGGAGCCGTTATGATTTCGGAAAAACAAAAGTACATATCTCCTTTGAGTACAAGATATGCCAGTTCTGAAATGCAATATCTCTTTTCTGAGGAGAAAAAATTTCGCACTTGGCGAAAGCTTTGGATCGCGCTTGCGCGCGCTGAGCAGATGCTGGGCCTTGAGATCACTGACGTTCAAATCGCGGAAATGACCGCTCATGCGGACAATATCAATTATGAAGTTGCCGAAGCGCGCGAAGCGGAAGTGCGGCATGACGTGATGTCTCATGTGTATGCCTATGGAAAGCAGTGTCCAACTGCCGAACCGATCATCCATCTTGGCGCAACGTCCTGTTATGTAGGCGATAATACGGATTTGATTATTATGCGCGAAGCCTCGGAACTGATCCTTAAAAAAGCGGCGCAGGTTTTGAAAAATCTGTGTAATTTTGCCGATCGGTATAAATCCATGCCGTGTTTGGCGTATACGCATTTGCAGCCAGCGCAGCTGACGACGGTAGGAAAACGCGCCGTGCTTTGGGCAAACGAGCTTGCTATGGATATGACCGAGCTTGAACATCGGATCGATACACTGCTGCTGCTTGGTTCCAAAGGAACGACCGGCACGCAGGCCAGTTTTATGGAATTGTTTGATGGCGATGAGGAAAAAGTCAAGCGTTTGGATCAGTTGATTGCAGAACAGATGGGCTTTGACGGATGCGTTTTGGTTTCCGGCCAGACATATTCCAGGAAAGTGGATGCGTATTTTCTTGCGGTGCTTTCCGGTTTCGCGCAGAGCGCATGTAAATTTGCAAACGATTTAAGAATACTTCAGTCTTTTGAAGAGATGGAGGAACCGTTTGAAAAAAATCAAATCGGTTCTTCGGCGATGCCGTATAAACGCAACCCTATGAGAAGCGAGCGTATATGTGCGCTGGCAAGATACGTCATGGCGGACGCGGTGAACCCGGCTTATACCGCTTCTGTCCAGTGGTTTGAACGGACTCTGGATGACAGTGCGAATAAACGTATTAGCGTGGCCGAAGCGTTTTTGTCGGTCGATGCGATTTTGAATATTTATATCAATGTAACCGGCGGCTTGGTCGTATATGACAAAGTGATTGGACGCCGCGTTATGGAAAAGCTGCCTTTTATGGCGACGGAAAACATTATGATGAAATCCGTGAAAAACGGGGGCAACCGGCAGGAACTGCACGAGCGTCTGCGTGTGCATTCGCATGCTGCGGCGGCTAAAGTCAAACTTGAAGGCGGCGCGAACGACCTGATCGAACGCATTGAGAAAGATTCTGTGTTTCCGATCACCAGAAAGGAGATCGAGGCAGAGCTTTCTCCGGAACTCTATATCGGGCGCTGTCCATCTCAGGTAACGGCGTTTATCGAAGAGGTGGCGGCGCCTCTGATTGCAAAATATGGCGCCGGTGAAATAACTACGGATCTTAAAGTATGACGGAGGAATGAAAATGGAAACAAAACAGAGCAGGCTTACAGCCATTGTCGGCATCAATTGGGGTGACGAAGGAAAGGGAAGAATGGTGGATCTGCTTTCCGAAACGTATGACGTGATTATCCGGTATCAGGGCGGCAATAACGCCGGGCATACGGTAGTCAACGACAAAGGCAAATTTATTTTGAATCTGCTTCCTTCCGGCATTCTTCGGTCCACGACCGTCAATGTGATGGGCAATGGTATGGTTATCGATCTTGAGCATTTGGTAAAGGAGATCAAAAGCCTGACCGATAAGGGAATCGAGATTACGCCGGCGCATCTCAAAATCAGCGAGAAAGCGGTAATATGCATGCCGTATCATAAGATGCTGGACTGCCTTGAGGAAGATCGTCTCGGAGATGCGAAGTTTGGTTCGACACGCCGGGGGATCGGGCCTGTATACGGCGATAAATACATGAAAAAAGTTTTGCGCATGGGCGATTTGTTTGAACCGCAAGCGTATCTTAAAGAGCGCCTGGACGGAATTCTTGAGTGGCGGAATTTGACGATTCATAACGGTTATGGCGCGGCGGCTGTTCGTTCGGTGGATATGTATGCGTGGCTACATGAATATGGCGATGTGCTGAAGCCGTATATCTGCGATACGACCGCGTATCTGGCTGATGCAGTAAAGACCGGTAAAAAAATCATGTTTGAAGCGCAGCTTGGTGCGCTTCGCGATATTGATTTCGGCATTTTCCCATATACGTCTTCTTCTTCGACCATTGCGGCGTATGCGCCGGTCGGCGCGGGAATTCCGTTTGCGAAGCTCGATGGTGTGATCGGTGTGATCAAGGCGTATTCCAGTTGCGTCGGAGAGGGGCCTTTTGCCTGTGAAATGTTCGGAACGGAAGCGGACAAGCTCCGTGAGGCGGGCGGCGAATACGGCGCCGCGACAGGCAGGCCGAGGCGTGTTGGCGGGTTTGATATTCCTGCTTCCAAATATGGTTGCCTTGTGCAGGGGGCTACGGAGCTTGCGCTGACCAAGCTGGATGTGCTTTCCTATTTTGAGAAAATTCCCGTCTGCGTCGGCTATGAAGTGGATGGGAAGCTGTATACCGATTTTATAACCGGGGATAAGCTAAATCATGCAAAGCCGGTTTATGAATATGTCGACGGGTTCAACTGCGACATTTCCGGCTGCCGCACCGTTTCGGATTTGCCGAAAGCCGCCTATGATTACATTAAGTATATTGAAAACGCGGTTGGCGTTCCGGTTACTTATGTGTCGGTGGGAGCCGATCGTGAGGCGATTATTAAAATGCAGGGATGAGGAATACCATGCGGTATGAATTTTTGCTGTTTGATTTAGATAATACGCTGTTGGATTTCGATGCCGGAGAGAAAGAGGCGCTGCACAATCTGTTCTGTGCTCATGGCATACCGGTGACTGAGCCGTTGCTTGCGCATTATCATACCGTAAATCATGCGTTGTGGCGGGAATACGAGAAAGGAACGCGCACGATCGACCAAGTGCTCAATACGCGTTTTTCTCTAACGATGCGCGCGTTTGGAAAAGAGATTTCCGGAGAGGATTGGGAGCGGGAATACCGCGTATATCTTGGAGAGGAACATGCGCTGATTCCAGGAGCGAAAGAAGTGTGCGAGCGCCTTGCTCCGACCCGTCGGATGTATATTATTACAAATGGCATTCGGGATACACAGATCAGGCGGCTGCAGGATGCTGGACTTTTTTCTTGTTTTCAGCGTATATTTAATTCGGAAAGCATCGGCTTTCAAAAACCGCATTTGTCCTTTTTCACCTATGTTATGACGCATATAGAGGGATTTGATCAAAGAAGAGCGCTTGTGATCGGAGATTCGCAGGCTTCGGATATTGCCGGAGGGCAGGGCGCTGGCCTTGATACCTGTTGGTTTAATAAATATGGCGTTTCAGATACTGCATCCATTACGGCTGATTATAAAATCGACCATTTGACGGAGCTTTTGAAAATTGTCTGAAGCGAGGCGCTATAAAAAGAACCCCGGCCGAAAAAATCCGGCCGGGAGTTTATCAAAAAAGTCTGGTTTATCCGGACTTTTTTGATAAACTGGATGAAGCGCTTTTTCGCTTGTGTTTT
Source organism: uncultured Eubacteriales bacterium (assembly GCA_958352145.1). Classification (GTDB taxonomy): domain Bacteria; phylum Bacillota; class Clostridia; order Oscillospirales; family CAG-272; genus UMGS902. The sequence goes on along the minus strand of CATWNM010000031.1, from coordinate 12,850 downwards.
TCTGTAAAGACGCTTACTGTGATTGGAATTTTTGTTTTATCGAATTAATTTTTGTTTGTTCTGCCTGTTCGGTGGGATACCATCCCTTTGCTGCCATTTTGTCATACAGCGTGTCCTGTATGCAGAGAGATTCATTTAACGCATTGTTGAATGCCTGATGCACATTGGCAGTCGAGGATTCGATCGCGCCATGCATGTACAGGTCGCATACGCCCTTTTCGAGCAGCAGGATATTTTCCATTAAATTTTTGTCGTCCATTTGTTCCACCTCATCAAAGTAATCCGTAAAAGCTTTGGAAGATTTGCTGATGCTTCTGCGCCAATTGCTCCACATAGCTTTTTAGATCGGCATCCTGAATCTGATTTGCCGCCTCTTTGCACTGCGTCTGAAAATATTTTTCATGGCCCAGTGCGTCTTCGATATACAATAGTTCTTTTGTGGTCATGTCAATCACCTCCAAACATAGTGTTGCGAAAATATAGGAAAAATATTCATCCTCAAAAGATTTTACATTTTAGACTGATTTGTTTTAAATACATTTGGTCGTCGGATTGATTCCGCCGCTTTGTCAAGGAAAGGAGAAGACTCGATATGCTTACGGATGAACAGCGTATCCGCAATCTGCGCGCACCATACGGGGCGGTAGATCTGGTATTGGATACCGACGCGTATAATGAGATAGACGATCAGTTTGCGATCGCCTATATGCTTGCTTATCGGGAACGGCTGAATGTCAGGGGGATTTATGCCGCGCCTTTTAAAAATAGGCGTGCGGAAACGCCGGCCGTCGGGATGGAGAAAAGCTATGCCGAGATTCAAAAATTGCTGACTCTTTCCGGCCGAGACGATTTGCGCGCGTCTGTTTTCCGGGGAGCGCAAACGTTTCTGCCGGATGAAGCGACGCCGATTTTATCGGATGCGGCGCGGCATTTGATGAAATTAGCGCGCCGGTACGTTCCGGAGCATCCTTTGTATGTGGCTGCGATCGGCGCGATAACAAATATTGCTTCTGCGTTGCTGTATGCGCCCGAAATCGCCGATAATATAGTTATCGTTTGGCTTGGTGGAAACGCCTATGATTTCCAAAGTGCGCATGAATTTAATATGATTCAGGATATTGCTGCGGCGCGGGTGGTGTTTGACAGCGGCGCGCCGGTCGTTCAACTGCCCTGCATGGGCGTCGTCAGCGCTTTTACTACCACGCGGTATGAACTTGAGCATTGGCTGGTTGGAAAAAATAAATTGGCGGATTATCTTGCGGCAAGCACGATTGCTGAAGCGGAGCGCTATGCCGCGGGGCGAGCCTGGTCAAGAGCGATTTGGGATGTGACGGCAATCGGCTGGCTTTTAAACGACGGCATGCGTTTTATGTCTTATCGGAACGATTATCCCGGCATTCCCGAATATGACGGAAGCATCACTTCTGTGCGGGGACGCTATCCGATTTGTTATGTAAATCAGATTTTTAGAGACGCGCTCTTTACGGATTTATTTAATAAATTGGGGCAAATGTGAATATTTTGTAAATATTCTTACCTATATATTGAATTTATGGTGAAATAGTAATACAATTACATAAGTAAAATAACTGTAATCGATAGAGGCGCGAAAAATATTAGTAACGCTGGCTTTTGTACTCATTTACTTTGGGCTGCGCAAAAGGATTTTTCGCCGAAATAAAATATACAATGAGGTATATTTTGTTGGGCATACGGAGAATATCCGTGTGACTGTCACATGTTTTTATGTGGAGGGCTGTCGGTGCGCTGAGTATTGCAGCGGAAAGCGGCCGGTACCTATCGTATCGGTCTTTTTACATTTTTAAAAATTTTCATAATAATTTGGAGGACTTTATGAAAAAGCTTTTATCGGTCATCTTGGCGGTCATGATGCTTTTTGCGCTTGCCGCGTGTTCTTCGTCCGGCAAGGAAGGTGTTCTGCGTGTCGGTATGGAGTGCGCTTATGCGCCCTATAACTGGTCGCAGAGCACAGACGCAAACGGCGCAGTACAGATTCAGGGAAGTTCGGACTATGCGTATGGCTATGATGTAATGATTGCAAAGTATGTAGCGGATAAAATCGGTTATGATCTGGAGATTTACAAAATGGATTGGGATTCGCTTCCGCTTTCGGTCCAGTCGGGTACGATTGATTGCGCGATAGCCGGACAGTCGATCACGGGAGAGCGCATGGAGACGGTGGACTTTACGACGCCGTATTACTATGCTTCTATTGTTGTACTCGCGGCAAAGGACGGCCCCTATGTCAATGCGAAAGGCGTATCTGATCTTGCCGGCGCGACGGCTACTTCGCAGATCAATACCGTTTGGTATAATACCTGTTTGCCGCAGATCCCCAATGTCAACAAACTGGCGGCGATGAGTACGGCGCCGGAGATGGTCGTTGCGCTGAATTCCGGCGCGGCGCAGATCGTTGTCACTGACAAGCCGACCGCAATGGCGGCGGTTGCGGCATATCCGGATAAGCTTGTTATGCTCGACTTTACCGGTACAGACGATGATTTTACGGTATCTGAAGAAGAAATTAATATTGGCATTTCAGTACAAAAAGGCAATAAAGAACTTCTGGATAAGATCAACGCCGTGCTGGCAGAGCTTACGGTTGAGGATTTTGATAGAATGATGAACGAGGCGATCAGCGTTCAGCCGCTTTCCTGATTTTCGATTTAAGGAAGGTTTTTCATGACATTTTTTGATGAATTCATACAAGGGTGGGCGGACTTCTGGTCCGCCTCTCTTGGCGAGAAGCTGCCGACCGGTTTTCTGGAACGTGTGGTTTTTCTGATCAGCCAATACGGCATGTCTTTTTTGCGCGGCGCAGGATGGACATTTGTCATTGCGCTCGTGGGTACGGCGATCGGTTTTTTGATCGGACTGATCTGCGGGATTGTGCAGACGATTCCCGTAACGCCTAAAAACAACATCGTATACCGTATATTTATGAAAATCGTCCATACGATCATTTATATTTATGTGGAGGTTTTTCGCGGTACGCCTATGATGGTGCAGGCCATGGTTATTTATTATGGTGCATTTTCGATGGGGATTCAGATGACGCCTATCTTTGCAGGCTTTTTTATTGTTTCCATCAATACGGGTGCCTATATGGCGGAAACGATGCGCGGCGGCATTTATTCTGTTGATGTCGGTCAGACAGAGGGCGCCAAGGCGCTCGGCATGAGTCATTTCAGCACGATGCTACGGGTAATTCTCCCGCAGGCGGTTCGAAACATCATGCCGCAGATCGGAAACAATTTAATTATTAATATTAAGGACACCTCCGTTTTGAATGTTATCGGCGTTGTAGAGTTATATTTTGCTACAAAGAGCGTGTCGGGCGCTTATTATACATATTTTGAAGCGTTTTCCATCACGTTGGTTATCTATTTGGTTATGACGGTGACCTGCTCCAGAATTCTTCGTTTGCTTGAGAGAAAGATCGATGGTGCGGACAGCTATGATCTTTCTACCACCGATACTTTGGCGCATACGAGCGGTCTGCATAGCCCTACCATTCCTGCCGGCCGCGGCAGGCTGCGCGGATCCGGCGGGAAGGGGGCAAAAAAGCATGAGTGAAACGATTTTGCAGATTCGTCATTTGACGAAAAGTTTCGGTTCCAATCTGGTTCTGAAGGATATTGATTTTTCTGTTGAAAAAGGACAGGTCGTCAGCATTATCGGCTCTTCCGGTTCAGGAAAAAGTACGCTGCTTCGATGCATTAACCTTTTGGAAACGCCCAGCGGCGGAACGATTTATTTTCATGGCGAAGATATTTCGGCCAAGCATTTTTCTCTTTCTAAATACCGTGCAAAAGTGGGGATGGTGTTTCAGCAGTTTAATCTGTTTAACAATCTTACAGTGCTTGAGAACTGCGTGATGCCACAAATGAACGTTCTGCGCCGTAGCCGTGCGGCTGCTGAGGAGCAGGCAAAAATGTATTTGGAGCGGGTCAATATGCTCCCGTTTATGAAAGCTAAGCCCAAGCAGATCTCCGGCGGACAAAAGCAGCGCGTTGCGATTGCGCGATCTTTGGCTATGGATTCCGAGGTGATGCTGTTTGACGAGCCGACCAGCGCGCTTGATCCTGAAATGGTGGGGGAGGTGCTCGGCACGATGCAGGAGTTGGCGAGTACCGGACTTACTATGTTGGTTGTCACGCATGAAATGGGATTTGCGAGAGACGTGTCGGATCGTGTTGTTTTTATGGACAGCGGTGTGATTGAAGAGGACGGTGCGCCGTCCGTGATCTTTGAAACGCCTAAAAAGCCGCGTACCAAAGAATTTCTTTCGCGTTTCCTGTAATTTTTGAAAAAAGTGTATTGACATTACATGTCTTATAATGGTATAATAGTTTGCCGCATGAATTTGGCTTGAAGTGCGTATGCCGCCACATTCAGCGAGTCATAAGGAAAGAGAGGTGCTTTTCGTGTTTGCAGTAATCGAAACGGGCGGAAAGCAGTACAAAGTAAACGAGGGCGATGTTCTCTTTGTAGAGAAGCTCGATGTAAACGAGGGCGACAAGGTTACCTTTGACAAAGTGCTGGCCTTTTCCGGCAGCAACGGCTTTGTAGTAGGCGCGCCTTTTGTAGCGGGGGCAACGGTAGTAGCCAATGTTCTTAAAAACGGCAAAGGCAAAAAAATCGATGTGATCCGGTACAAAGCTAAGAAAAACGAAAAAAAGAAGCTCGGACACAGACAGCCTTATACCAAGGTACAGATCGACAAGATCAATGGCTGAATTTTTATGACCAAAATCGTTTTTTATAAATGCGGCGATGTATTTTACGGTTTTGAAGAACATGGGCATACCGGTTATGGCGAATCGGGAAATGATGTGCTTTGCGCTGCGCTTTCCGCTATGACGATGCTGATTATCAATGCGATTGAGGTAGCTTATGCTTCGGAGGCTGAATATACGATAGATGAGGAAACAGCGGACATTTGCTTAATTGCGCGCGGTGCGCTGAACGCTTCCGACGAGAAGAAAAGATATGCTATTTCCGGCCTGCTTACCGCATATTATTATCAATTGAACGATTTAATCGACGAGTATTATGATTTTCTCGAGGTTGAAACCCTCGATTTGCCGATCTGATCGGTGAAATTTTTATGGAGGTTTGCGAATATGTTAAAACTCAGCTTGCAGTTTTTTGCACATAAAAAGGGCGTTGGTTCTACGAAAAACGGCCGTGACAGCGAATCCAAACGTCTTGGCGTCAAAAAGGCGGACGGTCAGGCTGTAATTGCCGGCAATATTCTGGTGCGGCAGCGTGGTACCAGCATTCATCCCGGTAAAAATGTGGGCATTGGCTCTGACGATACGCTCTTTGCTCTGATTGACGGCAGAGTAAAATTTGAGCATGTCTCAAAGACAAAAAAGTGTGTCAGCGTGTACGCCGACTGATTTGTGTGCGACATGGTTCTGCGTGGAGAAATCGGTATTGTTTTTAAAAAGCGGCATAGCCAAGCTATGCCGCTTTTTGCAGTAAACCGGCGGTTAAGATATGGAAATCGGTATTTGCCGGGCATAAATCCTGAAATAAAAAATATATAAAAATTAGAATTGAAATATCCCGCTTATTCGTTTATAATCAGATTTGAAAAGCAAGGGATTTGTTTGGAGGGCATATGACGCTTGTCGTTTTGGCTGCCGGCATGGGTTCCAGATATAAAGGACTCAAGCAAATTGATCCGGTCAGCCGTACAGGTGAGTTTATAATAGATTTTTCCGTATATGACGCGATTAAATGCGGATACAGCCGCGTGGTGTTTATTATCAAGCGCGAGTTGTATGATGTTTTCCGGGAGACGATTGGCCGCCGTTTGGAAAAGTATATTGAAATTCGATATGTTTTTCAGGATAAACAATTTTTGGAGGGCATAGATATTCCCGGAGACCGGCGCAAGCCGTTTGGAACGGCGCATGCGCTGCTTGCTTGTCTTGGTGTGGTAAACGAGCCTTTTACGGTGATTAATGCAGATGATTTTTACGGCGCGAGCGCATATGGATGTGTGTCGAGTTATTTAAAAAGTCATCCGTATGACGGAAAGTGTCATTTTTGTATGGCAGGTTATCAGCTTGCCAATACGCTCAGCGAAAGCGGATATGTATCGCGGGGGGAATGCTTTGCCGATCAGCGAGGTTATCTGACGGGGATCATTGAGCGAACGAAAATCTGCCGCGACGGTCATATCGTCAAATACCAGGATGGAGAGATTTGGAAACCTATTGCATCCAATACAACTGTTTCGATGAATTTTTTCGGTTTCACGCCTGAGATTTTGGAATACATACGAGACGGCTTTCTTCGATTTGTGCGTGATCCGCAGACGGATCTTCAGAGCGCAGAGTATTACCTGCCTCATGCGGTTACGCAGATGCTTCGGGATGGGCTTTGTGATATAAAGCTTTTAAACACGGACGCAAAATGGTACGGCGTGACTTATCCAGATGACAAAGCGCATGTCGTTGCTGCAATCGAAGATATGATTGCTTCCGGTATTTATCCGGAAGGTTTATGGAAATAACATCAAAATTTTGGAGGAAAATTATGGCGATTCTTGTTACGGGCGGTACTGGTTTTATTGGCTCTCATACGGTTGTAGAGCTTTTAAAGGCGGATCGTGAAGTCATCATTGTGGACAACTTTTCCAACAGCAAACCGATTGTGCTGAAACGCATTGAGCAGATCACAGGAAAGTCCTGCAAACTTTACGAAGCGGATCTTTTGGATTATGCTGCGATTGAGAAGATTTTTAAGGAGAATACGATTGATTCCGCCATTCATTTTGCCGGGTTGAAAGCGGTTGGAGAATCGGTTGCACAGCCGCTGCGTTATTATCACAACAATATTACCGGCACGCTGAATCTTTTGGATATCATGTCGAAATACGGTGCGAAATGTATTGTGTTTTCTTCATCTGCAACAGTTTACGGCAAGCCGAAAAGTGTCCCTATTAAAGAAGACGCAGATCTGTATACTACCAACCCGTATGGCCAGACGAAACTGGTCATTGAGCGGATTCTTTCCGATTTGTACAATTCGGATCAGGAATGGAGCGTCTCTATTTTACGCTATTTCAATCCGATCGGCGCGCATGAGAGCGGCTTGATCGGCGAGGATCCGAAAGGAGTTCCCAACAATTTGCTGCCCTTTATTTCAAAGGTAGCGATCGGCGCTCTGCCATGCCTGTCTGTTTTTGGAAATGATTATAATACGCATGACGGCACTGGCGTGCGTGATTACATTCATGTGGTGGATCTTGCCGACTCGCATCTAAAGGCGCTTGACCGCGCCAAACAGGTCCGCGGCGTAGAATATTTCAATATCGGAACCGGCGTCGGTTATTCGGTACTGGATATTATCCATGCTTATGAGAAAGCTACGGGACTAAAAATTAACTATAAGATCACAGAGCGCCGTCCTGGTGATATAGACGAGTGCTATGCGGATCCGTCAAAAGCCAGAGAAATTTTGGGGTGGGCGGCTACGCGCGGCATCGAAGAAATGTGCCGGGATTCTGCAAATTGGCAAAAGAAGAATCCAAATGGATACGATTCCTAAAGTACATAGATCGGTTGAGACAAAAAAGTCCAGAATGTTCTGGACTTTTTTATTTGCCGGAAATGCTCATCCCGCGGCTACAGTACGCTTCTTGCCTTGAAGAAATGTAAATTTTTCAAGTTTTTTTATTCAAAGTAGGAAGAGGGCGCAACGCCGTAATATTTTTTAAACACTCTGGAAAAGTAGCTGACGTTGGAAAATCCAAGATAGTCTGCGGTTTGATTTACATTCATGTATGTGCTGCGCAGCAGATAAGCGGCGTGCCGCATGCGCAGACTGAGGATATAGTCGTTGATGGTCGTGTGCATATATTTTTTAAACAGGCGCATGCAGTATTGTTTTGAGAAGTTTGTGCTTTGGCATATGTCGTCCAAAGTGATGTTGTGCATGTAATTTTCTTTTATATAATAGACAATTTTGTTTACAGGCGCAGGGGTACTGCTTTCATTTTGAAACAATTCGCAAAAAGACTGCGATATGTAAAACATCATTTCTGAAAATTGCAGGGCCAGCAGTATCTGCATCTTCTCTGCATAATTAATTTGCGTATTGATGCTTTTGCGGAGCATCAATTCTATATTTTGCGCCTGATTGCCCATCGTCATTTTATAATCGAACAAGAGATCGGCTTCTTCGTGTCCTTTGAAACCGTAGAATGGATTGCCGGGCGGCATTTTGTCAAAGGGAACGATTTTTTCAGGCGGCTTTTCGCAGAAAATAAAATCGCCGTCGAAATGAAAAAAAGTGTATTCGCAGGTGGTGTCCGTGTGGGGACGATAGCGCGTGTTTTTCGGCACCAATGCGATATCTCCTTTTGTATAGGTATATTCGGCGCCGTTTATTTCAAAACAGCATTCGCCGCTGTGGAAAATAACAAGCATATTGATATCCATTTGACGTCCGCTGTGGCTCCAGCCGTTTTTTTCGCTGACTTTTCCCGTCATGCTGATATAAGGCATTCGCGCAAAGTTATAGAGTAGCATAATCCCTCCAAAAACCATTCTAAACATAGTATACATCAAGATTCAAAAAAATCAAATACAATTATTTGAAAAAGAAAAAAATTATAACAGTTTCATATTTTGAAACAAAATGATATATCCGTGTATTGCGAAAAACTAATGTCTATATTATAATAAGAATGTAAAATATCTACAAAAAGGTATGCATACGATGGTAGATTTTAATCATTTTGGCAAAGGATGGACGTATCGTGTTATTAAAAACAGATTTTTTGAGTTTTGAAATCAATGAGACAGCAAACCGTGCCGGTTTCATTGTGAATGAAAATTTTGGCACGGCGGAAATGCAATCGGATTTTTGGCGGTTGATTTTGGATGACGGACTCAGAACGGAAATCCCTATTTTTTCTCACAGCCAAACGGGAAAAGCGAAACTTACAGAAGACACGCTGATTATCGAGTATGAAAATCTCGTATCCGAATATGGTGATACATATGCAGTGAATTTTAAGGTGGTCGTAGAAGTAGAAGATGGTCTTCTCAAGTTTACGCCGTATATTGAAAACAAAACCGCAGATGTCAGAATCAACGAATGTTTTTGTCCGTTGGCAGACTTTACGCAACTTTGCGGAGAAAAAGAAAAAGACGTGATCTATATGCCGCATGGACTTGGCCGCAGAGTGGAAAATCCGTGGGGTTTTTTAGAGGGAATGACGGCTAATTATTATTCACACGACGATAAAGAAGTCTTTTGGCATTTGCATTATCCGCGCGCGTCAATGGGATGGTTCGGCATTGAAAGCGGCAATCATTTTCTGTATGTTGCCAGATATGATGAAAAAATGCGGCATTGCTTTTTGACTGTCCGTCAGAGGATCCATGCGTCTCCCTCCAACATTATGCTCGGTATCGATCACTTTCCGATGGCAAGGCCGGGAGAAAAACTGGAGCTTCCGTCTTCGGTGGTCGGTTTGCTTAGCGGCGATTGGCGCTGTGCCGCCCGTACATATCGGACGTATGCGGATAAAACTTTTTTCAAGGTTACGCCAAAAGCAAAGTGGGTTGAGGAGATGACCGGATGGCAGAGAATCATCATGCGTTCGCAGTACGGTGAGGATTATTATAAAGCGGAAGACCTGCCTGAACTTTACCGTATCGGCGCGAAGTACGGCATCCACACGCTTTTCCTTTTCGCGTGGTGGAAAGAAGGCATGGACAGAAATTATCCTACCTATACGGAGCCGTATCCCGGCGCTTTTGCGGCACTTCGGGAAAATATTCACAAAGTTCAAGAGATGGGCGGCCGTGTGATTTTGGAGTGCAACTGCCACTTCCTTGATCCAACCAATCCGTATTATAAAGAGTTCGGCGATGAAGTCAAAATTTTGGATATTAACGGCAACGAAGTTCGGCCGGCGTTTGTATATCCCGGATGCGGAGAATTCAGAGCGCAATATGGCGCAAAACAGTTCCCGCTTTGCTGTTCGGGTACGGCGCGCTGGAGAAATCAGGTGCTCAGCCAGTTAAAGCAAATGCGTGAAATGGATCCGGATTGTCTGTTTGCCGATTGCTACGGCGGCACGCCGTATCAGCCCTGCTTCAATGATAAGCACGAGCATGGCGCGCGCGTAGACGAGGAATGGATTACGCATCGCAAGTTCTTTGATCAGGCGGTGGAATACTGCGCGCAGGAAGATAAGGTATTCGCAGCAGAGGTTGTGACCGATATTGCGGCGGCTTATACGCAGTTTATACACGGTTTGGTGCATGTCGATTTTAAGATTAAAAGCGACGCGTTCCCGCAAATGTTTCGATATACTTTCCCGGAAGTTATTACGACGGAGCGCGGCATCCGCGATGAAGAGGGCGATTTTACAAAGCGTTTAAAGAGCGCGCTGGTCATGGGCGTTCGTTTGGACGCGGAACTGTACGTTTGCCGTGCGGATCTCAGCCGCGCGCCGAAATATGCCGAAGTTGTCGGTTTTTATACGTCGGCGCTCAATCAATACAGCGATTTTATGCTGCGCGGAAAATTTACCGTGATTGACACATCTTCTCTTCCTTATTATATAAAGCGGGGAGAATATTACAATGCAGCGGAGGATAAAGTGCTCAGGATTTTGTATAACGCCTCTAACAATACGCCTGAGACTGTAGCTGGAATCACATTGCAGCCGGATGAGATGCGGTTTGATATTTTTGATAGGGCAAATTATAGAAAACAGATGGGAGGAATTGGTAAATGAGAAAAATTATTGCGGTTTTCCTAGCGGCGCTTACCTTGTGCCCGCTGTTTGCGGCATGCGGTTCAAAAGAGACGGAAAATTCGAATGTGGACGCGCCTAGCACAACACCTCTTGAAACGGAGGACAGCGACGCGCCAAGCTTACCTTCGGTGGAGGAAATCGGAGATATTTCCGGCGATTTTCACATTTTAGTCTCCGGCAACTGGGCTTGGAATGATTATGCTTCAGAGGGAGAGGAAGGTTCGGTTGTCGATGCTGCGATTTACCGCCGCAACCAGTATATTCTGAATAAGTATAATGTGAACGTCACGAATGAAGACATCGTAAGATATTCTTCCACCATGGGAAGCGGCGACGGCTATACAAAGATTTATACCGATTATATGGCGGGAGACAACAATTATGATGCGGCGATGATCGGGACTTACGATGTCGCTACGCTCGCTTATAACGGATATTTACATAATCTCAACGATATTCCGAATTTGGATCTCACCAAACCCTATTGGGATCAGCGTGCAAATGAGGATCTTTCCATAAATGGCAAGATGTACTACACCACAGGCGATATTTCCGTGGCGGATAACCGCGCTACGTATGTACTTTTTTTCAGCAAAAATATGGTTGCAAAATATGGTCTTGACAACCCGTACGATTTGGTGAACAATAATGAATGGACGCTGGAAAAATTCGGTGAGATGGTCAAAAGTGTCGGCGCGGATGAAAATAACGACGGCATTTATGATAAAAATGACACATTCGGGTTGCTGACGCCTAGAGACACGAATGTTGCTATTTTGGCAGCGGCAAACGAGCGCATTTGTACCATCAATGATGCTGGACAAATTGAACTCACGTTTTACAGCGAGCGCATCGTCAATCTGTACGACCGGTATCTTGATATCGTATCGGATCCTTCGCATACGTATAATTATCAGTATAATTACGTGACGGGCGAAAGAAAAATGAACGCCACGGATGAGGAGCGTGTCGGCATGTTCAATACCGATCATGCACTCTTTTATTCCCACACGATGTTTTATATGGATCATCTGCGGGATATTGAAAGCGACTTCGGCATTCTGCCGTATCCGAAATTTGATAAAGAGCAGGAAAAGTACGGCAATCTGGTGAGCGCATGGCATTCTCAGTTCCTCTGCGTCCCGGAAAATTCTAAAGATTTGGAACGCACGGGCATTATTTTGGAAGAACTCGCTTATCAGGGAAAACAGTTGCTGACGCCTGCATATTATGAAAAAACACTTGTCGGACAGTATACGCGCGATGAGGAATCGGCGGAAATGCTGGATCTTATTTTCGCGAATTTGGTGTATGACGTAGGTATTTATTATAATATTGGTACGTACAAGGATTGTCTTACTACAATAGTTGAACAAGGACAGTCTCTGACGACAATTTATGACACATATCGGAACTCTGCCAACGTAAAGATTAGTAGAATCAACGAATTTTTCAGTCAGGCGGGCGGAAACTGAAAAGAAATTTATACGACGCCCGAACCGGGGCGAAAGGATACGCTCGTTGAAAGCTTTCTCCGAGCGCGAGAATGAATGATGCATGAAGGAGTTCCTGAAATAGTGAAACGTATACTCAGCCTTTTTCTGGTTTTAACCATTTTGTTCGGCAGTACCGGATGTGCCGACAAAGAGCCGCTGGAAACGTCGATAAGCGGGCAGGAAGAAAATTTTGATCCTGCGAACTATAACATTATTTCTATTGAGGATTATTTGGACAAAACAACATCCGGCCTGCTTGCGCAGTTTGTCGGCTTTCTCTCTGGGTACGAATTCGCGAGAAATTCGGACGGAACGCCGCGAGTCGCTATGCCGGACAGCTGGTTTGAGATCTGCAACGGTCCGTATGCGGAGCCGAATTCCCGAAATAAGCATGAAGATAAGCTTTTGATGAATGAAGAAACCGGACTTTGGGAAGTTTGGAACGATGATGATTTCAGCATTGACATTTTGAATCAATATATCCTTGCCGATATGTATGCGGAGTACGGCACATTTTCCTCCAAAGTAATTAAGGACG
>CATWNM010000030.1 GCA_958352145.1 uncultured Eubacteriales bacterium | reverse complement strand
GCAGACTGCGCCGCGACGCTCGAATGCGGTGCAATTGCCTATCGACAGCACTAGGGAACGTCTTGCGGTTTTTCTTTTCTTATGCTAAAATATAGACGCATACTTGACACAGATCAACGCGTCTATATCTTCGATTTATTTTTGAGTAAGAACAGGTGAATGATGAAAACAACAAAAAAGGACAGGCAAAGCGCCGCTTTGCAGGCAATACAGCCAGCCGATCCCCGCCTGCCGGAGCTTCTCTTGCTCTGGTATACGAAAAACGCGCGCGCACTGCCCTGGCGTGCCGACCGGAAGCCTTATCATGTCTGGATTTCGGAGATCATGCTCCAGCAAACACGCGCAGAAACGGTTGCCGGGTATTATACGCGCTTTCTTTTTCGCCTGCCCGACATCGCTGCGCTTGCCCAAGCCGGAGAGGAAGAACTGCTCAAACTCTGGGAAGGGCTCGGCTATTACAACCGCGTACGGAACTTGCAAAAAGCGGCTCGCCTGATTATGGAAAAATACGACGGCGTTTTCCCCTCCAAATACGCAGATATCCGCGCGCTGCCCGGCATTGGAGACTACACGGCAGGCGCCATTTCGTCCATCTGTTTTGAACAGCCGCAGCCAGCCATAGACGGCAATGTGCTGCGCGTATATGCGCGGCTTACCGCAAGCGATCTCCCGATCGATCTTATAACCGTAAAGAAACAAACGGCCGCGGCGCTGGCAGCCGTCTATCCTGCCGGGCACTGCGGGGATTTTACGCAAAGCCTGATGGAGCTTGGCGCGACGGTTTGCGTTCCGCGAACGCCAAAATGCGGCGCATGCCCGGTGCGCTCAATCTGCACAGCAAATCAAAAGCAAATTGCGGACAAGCTTCCGGTCAAACAGCCGAAAAAAGAAAAACGAGTGGAATGGCGGACTGTATTCTTCTTCCGGTGCGAGGATAAAATCGCGCTCTGCAAGCGAAAACAGACCGGACTTTTGTCCGGCCTCTGGCAGCTGCCCGACCTTCCGGGAACGCTTTCTGTCAAAGAAGCGCTTGAAAAAGCCGGGCAATTCGGCGTTTGTCCGACTGCCATTCTGCGTGAGATACACCGCGCACACATTTTCACGCATATCCGCTGGGAAATGACCTGCTTCGTCATCGACTGCGGCGCTATGCCCAACTGCTTTACATGGGCCGCCGCGGAAGAAATCGGCCGGCGCTACGCGCTGCCGACCGCCTATCGCCAATTTCTCTCAGAAAACGAACCCTATATTTGACGCAAAGCTGAAAAACAGCGCCGGGGCGGCACACGTGTCGCCCCGGCGCTGTTTTTCTCATATTTTGTTCTGCCCGTGCGCTTTCAGCAGGCCAACAAGCCTAATCAGGCACGGCCGCTTTTTGCTTCGCCGTTTTCTCCGCCCGGGCCGTCGCGGCGGTCATGGTTATCCGGCGCAGCTGTCACAGCCGGCCCGACCCATGCATTGCTGCCCGCATTTTTTTGCTCTGTGCAGTACGGCACTTCAAAGGGCGTATCTTTGATATATACTTTTCTTGTCGGATCTTTTTTTTCCATTGCTGAAATTCTCCTCTCATTTTACAGATTTCCTTATCTATAGTCTGCACCGCTTCGGAAACACGCAGACGCGGGAATTTGAGGAATTTTTCAAAACAAAAGTTTTTTCTGGCCGCCGCGCATAGCGCCCTCACGTGCGCCGCTTTGGCCGCGCTTGTCAGGCGGGAAAACGAATACAGAGCGGACACGGGCCGCTCTGTATTCGCTTTTTTTATTCTGTCTCTGTTCCCGGCAATGCATTTAGTTCAAAACGAAACTTTCCGTATATCCGCACCGAGCGCGCGCAGTTTTTCGACAATATTGTCATAGCCGCGCTCAATCGTATGAATGTCGGTGATCTCTGTCCGGCCTGAAATAGCCAGTCCCATAATCACCATAGCAGCGCCGGCACGCAGATCCACCGAACGCATCGGCGCGCCGACCAAACTCCGGCTGCCATGCACGATCGCGCTCTTTCCGGCGACGTCGATGTTTGCCCCGGTCTTGCGCAGTTCCTCTACATAGCGGAAACGGTTGTCCCATACGCCCTCGGTCACTTTGCTGTCTCCATCCGCAAAACAAAGCAGCGCCGTGATCTGCGGCTGCATATCCGTCGGAAACCCGGGATACGGCAGCGTCTTGACATTAATGCCGCGCATAGCGCCCTCACGCCGGACGATAATGGCGTCGTCCAGTTCCTCGACCGCAACGCCCATTTCGGAAAGTTTTGCGGAAATCGAATCCAAGTGTTTTGGTATGACGTTATTGACCTTGACATTGCCGCCAGTCGCCGCGGCCGCGAACATAAAAGTTCCCGCTTCGATCATGTCGGGAATAATCGCATAAGAACAGCCGTGGAGCGCGTCCACGCCTTTGATCTTAATCGTATCTGTGCCAGCCCCCATAATATTGGCGCCGCACGTATTCAAGAAATTAGCCAGATCCACGATATGCGGCTCACGCGCCGCATTTTCCAGCACCGTTGTACCCTCGGCAAACACACTGGCCAGCATGGCATTGACCGTTGCACCAACCGAAACGACGTCAAAATAGATCTCGCTGCCGCAAAGACGCTCTGCACGCGCCTCGACATAACCGCCAAGTCCGGAAACCTCCGCGCCAAGTGCGCAGAAGCTCTTGATATGCTGGTCGATCGGCCGAGGGCCAAAATCACAGCCGCCGGGCGTGCCCACTTTGGCATATTTGAATCTGCCGAGCTCCGCACCGATAAAGTATGTAGAGCCGCGCATTTTGTTGACAAGCTCATAAGGGGTCAAGGCTGGGCGAACATACCGGGTATCGATCTCGACCGTGGTATGGTCGCGTTTGATCCTCGCGCCGATTTTCTCAAGAATCTCAAGCGTCAGATCCACGTCCAAAACCTCTGGCACATTTTCGATCACGCACCGGTCTCCGGTCAGGATCGTACCAATCAGCACCGGCAGCGCCGCATTCTTCGCTCCGCTGATTTCTACGGTGCCAAGCAGCTTTGCACCTCCGTTTATTACGATTTTATCCATAGATCTCTCTGGAGGCGCGGCTGCGCCCCCGTTCCTTTCAAAGGGTAATATACAAAAATCCAAAGCATTTTTAAGCATACTTTTTTAGTATACCATAAATACCCGGTTTTGAAAAGACAAACGGCAAAAATCTACTGATATTTTTCACCACTCAGCGCATTGACGACCGAAACCGCGCCGTCCGCATAAAAAACGGTATAAGACGGAATATAATACATCCGACTCTCTTTTGCGCTCTCATACAGCGCGTAGCAAAGTTCTATTCTGCTTACCGTACCGCGCATGCCGCTGGCTTTTTCACTAAACAGTATATTGATTCGATTTAAAATCGGTGCGCTCTGCATACCGGCCGGGCGCATAAAAAAGCAGTTGCCCTCCGCATAGCAAAGCGTTCCGCCGGAAAATCCGAAGACGCATTCCATGCCCGAGACGGGAATGCCTGCCTGCGATTGGGCAATCACAGCAAACAACCGTTCCCCCGCCGCATAAAACGAAGTGCCCGTAAGAGAACCAGACTCCAAAAAAAGCAATTTTTCAAGAATTTTTTGCTCTGCTTCGGTATCACGCCCGGTCTCGGCAGCATTTTCAAAAGCCGTCCGCCATTCGTCCGCGCCTGTTTCTTTGGCGGTATACAAAACGGAAAGATCTTCGCAAAGACGCACAACCGCCCCGTCCGCCGACTCCGCACGCATTCCGTCCGGCAAAAGATATACGCGCGACGGCTCCGCGCCAAACAGCATTGTGGCCGTCAGATACAGATAGTCATCCTTCACATAATCGCAATACCAAGTATCCGGCTGATCATTCTGCACCCGAAGCAATTCGGCCGAAACGTCGATTCCGCTGTCTTTCAGCAGCGCCGCCGCACGCACGGCCGTATCCTCTGAAATAAAACTGCGCTGTGCATAAAAATTTGCAGTCAGATAAAACAACAGTAAATTCACAACCGCAAGCAAAAGAATCAAAAAGATTTTGACCTGTCTCCAATTCATTCTGCGGCCCCGCTTTCCCGGATATACCATGCGGCGTTCCGTTCAGCATCCGGCATCGCTGTAGCCGGATAGATCAAGCGGATTGCCTCAATATCCGTCGTGCGCGCGGCATAGCGGTAGCACCAGCCGGACGGGAACAGCGTATTCCGATAGCTACCCTGTGCGCAAAACAAACCGCGCGCCTCTATGTGCTTGAACTGGCCGTTCTGCACCGTAATTTTGGCAAAATAGGGCAACACATCGCCTGTAATTTCTATGGCGTTCAGCATATATCCAAAAACGATTGTGTACGCATCGCCGTCCCGGTATACGTCCTTGACGAAAAAGCGAGCCGCGCCTCCAAACGCCGAGGGCGCAATCTCCTGAAGGCTCGACGCCATCTCCGCAGCCGCTTCCAGCGCGTCATACAATCCCACATCCAGTTCACTTTTCGCCGCGCTTAAAAAATCTGCGGTCGAAATGCCGCTGTCCTTTGCGGCAGAATACGAAAGCATAGCGTCAGAAAGCAAAAGCGTACCGTGCGGCTCCACGATCGTACGAACCGTCCCAAGCGAATAAGCGGCCGCCGTGCGGTCAGGATTGTACCCGAGAAGGTACAGCACCGCGCGATAAGCGGCATCGTCCATCCCCGCCACGCTCCCCCGCGTCAGGGAAACCGGATAAACCGCCGGCGACTTTTCACAAAGCGCGACGCCCGACGCGGTAAATTCCACTTCTGCAAGACGGTCGTCCGCCTTAAGCAGATCAAGCTCGACCCGGCTCACTGACGCGCCGGCGTAGGCGCGCCGGTACTGTCCGCGGCCACTTGTGTATAAAACCGCCTTTCCATCCTCCAAAACGCGCAAAAACAGCGTTTCCACCGTAAAAACATCCGCTTTGACGGCCAATGCCGCCTCTCCGGTCAACGCGTACAGAATCTGATAAGGCAGCGCGGACGGAAACTGAAGATAGACAAAACATCCGGACGCGGCAGCAGCAAATTCCGTCTCCGAAATCTCCGTGATCTCTGCGCCGGCGGAAAGACTGTCATGCACTGCTTGAAGCGCGAAAGAATAGATGGCGTCGGCCGCCGGCTCAAAGCCGAACGCGCCGGCGCTGCCCTCTCCGTCCGAAACCGCGGCAAATTCCGCAAAGAGCAGGCCTCGCTCCGACAGTGCGGGTGCCGGGGAATACTCTTTGCCAACGCACGCGGCGCCGCCGGGCAGTTCGACCGCCGCATCCGCCGCAGTGCCTTCGGCAAACTGCGCGCCGCCGATATACAGCGCGGCAAGCAGCAGCATCGTTGCAGTGAGCAGCAGGATCACGCCGGTCTTGACATATTCAATTTTCCGGCGAGCGAAAGACGCCATGTTTTCCTCCCGTTTTATGCCCGTGACGGGCAATTTTAAACGTTTGATTCATCAGCCAAAACGCTTGGAACCGCGTTTCCCCGCAGGATCACAGTTTTCCTTCTTTTGGAAGCGTTACGGTAAACGTCGTTCCCTCCGAAACCCGGCTCTCTACCGAAATCGTACCGCCGTGCGCCTCCGCGAATTCACGCGCAATGGCAAGTCCGAGACCGGTGCCTCCTTTGTCGCTGCTGCGCGCTTTTTCCACCCGGTAAAAGCGTTCAAACAAATGTGGGATATCCTCCTCGGGGATGCCGACGCCGTTGTCGCTGACCGCGATCTCCACCGTGTTTCCGCGGTCCGCAAGGCGCAGGCGTATATCGCCGCCGTCCGGGGTATATTTAATGGCGTTGGAAACGATATTGATGATGATTTGCTCAATGCGAATCTTGTCTCCGCGCACCGTCAACGGCGCATGCGTTCCCTCAAAAACCAGCGTATGTCCCTTGGCGGATGCATTGACGGCAAGCGTGCCCGCGATATATTCCACAGACTCGGTAATATTGAACGGACGGGCATGGAACTGCATTGTCTGACTGTCAAGCTGCGAAAGCGTCAGCAGATTTTTGATGAGCATCTCCATGCGCGTGCTCTCCGTTTCTGCCATGGAAAGAAAGCTGCGGTTGGTCTCGCTTGCAGTCACGCTGTCATCCGACTCCAGCGCTTCGATCACCATACGGATCGTCGTCAGCGGCGTCCGCAGTTCGTGTGAGGCGTTCGCCACAAATTCCCGCCGGCTCCGGTCGAGCGCAAAGGTCTGCGTCACGTCATGAATGACCAAAATGACGCCCTCGCGCATTCTTGCGGTATCGCGATAACGAATATTTCCAAAATACAATTCATACACGCAGCCTTTATATTCGACAGCGGGAACGCCGCTGCTATCCTCCAGATCCACATCGATCTTCCCCTTGTCATACTGCAAAAGGCTGAAAATATAATCGAGCGACAGACGCCCCGGATCGACGTCGCAGAACAGCTTTTTTGCCGCCGTATTGATCTGCAGGAGTTTACCGTCCTCGCCAAACGTCACAACGGCGTCCCGCAGGCAGGAAAGTACGGTCTCGAGTTTTTCGCGCTCGCCGTTGATCTCATCCAAATTTTCTTCGATCATGCTGCTCATCCGATTGAAGTTTTCGGTCAAAACGCCGATCTCATCATTGGAATGTACGCCGATTTTTTCACGAAAATCGCCCTCGGCCACGCGCTGGACTCCCTCCGTCAGCCTCGCAAGCGGCAGCGAAATCGCGCGCGCCAGAAAAAAGGACAGCGTCAGCGCGATAATCAGGCCGACGAAAAGCGCCTGAAGAATGATCGTGAACAGCATCCAGTTGACCTCCTGCAATTCGGCCTGCGTGTCTTTGATATAAATAATGCAGGAAGTATCGCCGTTTTCCACCGAAACGGCATAATCGGCATATTCCGAGCCCTGACCGCGCGCGTTCCCGACGCCGCCGGAAAGCGCAGTCAGCAGATTGGGCGTCATGGCAAGGCTGTTTCCCCCCGCAGAGTCGCTTCCGGCTAAAAAGCGTCCCTCGCTGTCCAAAATATAAAAATTCCGGTAATCGTCGATGCCGAGCCGTGAACTGTACGAGGTCAGAATCGTCTTTTGCTGTACGGAATACTCGTCAGCATCCGCGCCCTCCATCGCATTTTTTAAATAGATATAGAGTTGCGTATCCGTGCCGAAATTTTCCTCCATACGCTGGGAGAATTCATTATTATAATAATTCAGCACGCTCGAGACCAAAACCGCGCCCACTACGCTCATGACGATCAGGATGAACAAAACAAGGATCAAAATGATCTTAAAATACAGTCCTCTGTACATGTGGACACCTATTGGATGTAATAACCCACGCCGCGCTTGGTCATGAGATAATCAGGCGCTGACGGATCATCCTCCAGCTTCTTGCGCAGGCGGGAAACGGTGACGTCTACCGTGTTTACATCGCCGATATAATCGCCGTATCCCCAAACTTTTCCAAGCAGTTCTTCCCGCGAAAACGGCTTGCCGATGTTCTGCATCAAAAACAGCAGAAGATCGTATTCTTTTTTCGAAAGCTCCAGTTCACGGTCGCCCTTGCGCGCAACATACCGGTTGCGGTCGACCGACAGGCCGCGCACGCTCAGCACGCCGTTTTTGTCCGCATCGGCGCTGATGACCTCGTCCTTATGGCGGCGGATATTTGCCCGAATGCGCGCGATCACCTCGTTCATGGAAAAGGGCTTTGTGATATAGTCGTCCGCGCCGTTTTCCAGCCCCGCGATCTTATCCTTTTCATCGTCCCGCGCCGTAACCATAATCACAGGGACGTCGCTGCGCGTCCGTATACCCTCGAGCACCTTGAAGCCGTCAAGCTTCGGCAGCATGATATCCAAGAGAACGATATCATACTGCCCCATCAGCGCGCGGCGAAGCCCTTCCTCGCCGTCATAGGCACACTCAGTCTCAAAGCCGGCTTTATTCAGATTAAATGAGAGCAGCAGCGCAATGTTTTTTTCGTCCTCGACAATCAGGATCTTCCGTTTTTGTTTTTCCATATACCCTCCAAGACACATCACTGTCCTGCCGCCGCTTCTGACAGCGGCATAGACACCAGTGTGGAATACGCGTCGAATTTCCGGAAAAAATCCGCATACAGCCGCCGGCTGTCGTAATCGCCGCTCAGCGAGAAATTATAGATCCCATACATCGGAGAATCATGGAGCGTCATATTGACGATCCGCTCGTTCTCCAAGTCCTCGGCAATCAGATTCATGCGGCAGGATTTTTTATAATAACCGTCGATTTCCGGCACGACGGCATAGAGTTCGATCGAAACATAGACACGCGAAGTTTTTCCAAGCAGCGCAAACAAAAATGCGTTTGCCTCGGTCATCTCGCGGATAAATCCGTCAAGACGCCGCTCACCCAAAACATATGCCGAGTCCATATACCAGGCCACCGTATGCCCGGCGGCATAGATGTCCGGAAGTACCGCCGCATATTTCTCCACGTCGCCCGGAGACAGCGCAAAGGTCGCCCTGTGCGCGCCAAGCGCGCGGCAAAGCGCGCCCACGCTGCCCGCCGCCGGCACCAGAAGCACCGGATGCATGAACACGCCGGCCACCGTGCGCCCGGCCGGGACGGACAATCGAACGCTTTCCGCGCCCTCCGAAGTCCCCGCATATACGGAGAGCAATTCTTCGAAACTGAGCAGTTCCGAACCATCGCCGATCCTTGCCGACAAAAAGCCGTCGGCCGCATACGCCGTTTCAAACGTGAGTCCAAACACGGCGCATACCTTATCCGGCGCAATATACAATTCCCCGCCGTACCGGTATATCGGATGTTCCGATATATTGCCGTCCGGTTCCAGCGCGGTGCCCGATTCCAGATTCAGAGAGAGATAGGTCTCCCCGCGCTCAATGAGCACCGAACCCAACCGCTCGGAAACCGTGATCTTCATGCCGGGCAGCGCGCCGAGTGCCGAAACGGGAATCAGCTGCCGACCGACGCTTTCAATAAATGGCGCGCGCGCGTCGCCCTCCCATATCCCATCCCCGATAAAAAGGGAAATATGGCTGCCAGCTGCGCCTGTTCCCAACGCAAGCGGCAAAGCAAGACAAAGCGCAAGCAAAAGCGCGAGGCTTCTTTTTTTCATATGCCGCCTCCTAAAACTAAAGTATTGCCGCACGCCGCAAAACACATTCCGCGCAAAGCCAAAAAACGCCGCAAAAACGCGGACCGAAAGCGATACGGCTCAGTACTGCGTTTTCAGGTACGCCGCCGCAAGATCGACGACAAGCCCATAGCTCCTTGTCCCCTCCGGCTGTCCCTGCGATACAAGATAGGCATTGTTGACCGCATCCGACACCTCAGCCGCAACGCTGTCCGCATAAGGCTCGAACATTTTAGAATACGCGGCATATTCGCCGGCGAGGCCGCGCCCGATAAACGGTGCGATTTGGTCGCGGTAAAGTTCCGCATCCGCCGAAATCAGCGCGCCGCCCAGATATTCAAACAAATTAGCATAGCCGCAGTAGCGGATATAGGGATCCTCCGACGCCGCGCAGGCCAAAAAGGCAATGAAATTTGCCTCGTCTTCCGGCGCGATGCCGCGCTGGTGCGCCATTTCATGCGCTGTGGTATACACAATGATAAAATCCGGATAATTGACATTGACGTTGGCCTCGCCCGACCAAAACGTGTAAAAACCGGACATATGTGTATAGGTCAGTGGCCGACTGAGCGCGATTTGCTTTACAGTTGTATGCAGCGGAGAAAGAAACGCATATTCTTCATACAGCGTATCGTACGCATCGTTGAGCTTTTGCACCATCTCCGAAAAACCATACGGCATGCCGGAAGCACCCGACGCCCCGTACGAAACCTTCGTCTCCAGCGCGTTCGCCTGCGCCAGCGTATAAACGCAGGCATCATACAGTTCTTCGGCAGAAGGCGCCTTCGCCTCGATGTTCATTTTTTCTTCCAGCGGCATCCCGTCATAGCCCGTGGCATAGTTCAAAACGAACGACGAATAAAAAAACGTCACAAGCGCGAGCAATCCAGTAAAAACCCGCGCGGTCTTTCCTTTGTCGGCCAGTACCCGAGCAAAATACAAAACGAACCAGACGCCGACCGGCAACGCGCAGATCACCGCGGTTTCTGCCAGAGAAAATGGAAACAGCGAGGTAATATGTGCGCAGACCGCCCGAAAGACCGAAGAAACATAGCGATTGAAAAAATCGGCGAAGCCGGCAGAGCATACGGCGGCAATCTTTACGGCGACCGCAGCAAAAAAAACCACATACAACACGCGCGCAAAGCACGGAATGTTTGTTGAAATAAAACGCCTGATCTTATTCACGGGTATCTCTTTCCTTTTTGATAAATTCCACAATATCGCGCGAAAGCGGCGCCGAAATCCGGACCTCGCAGCCGGAAAACGGATGGACAAAGCGCAGCCGCAGCGCGTGCAGTGCCTGGCGGGACATTTCAGTCCCTCCGCCGTAAAGCAAATCCCCTGCGATCGGGTACCCAAGCGAGGAAAGGTGTACGCGGATCTGATGCGTACGCCCGGTCACCGGACGGCACAGAACGATGGAGCAGCCGCCGGCATAGCCGGCCGCCTCATAGCGGGTACAGGCAAACTCGCTTGGACTGCCGCACGGGCAGGAAACGCGCCGGACAGAATTCGGATTTTCACGCCGGATATAGCTCTGCACCGTCCGCGCGCCTTTGGGCATATGGTTTTCACAAACGGCGATATATGTCTTCTCATATCCGTCTTCCAGCCGCGCGGGCGAAAAACGATCCGCGGCAAAACGGTTTTTGGCAATCAGCACAACGCCGCTCGTGTCCCGATCCAGCCGGTTCACGGCACGAAAGACAAAGGGTTCGCCCCGCGCAGCCATGAGTCCGGCAAGGCGGTTGGCCAGCGTATCGGTATAATGGCCGCGGGAGGGATGCGTAGGCATAGCGGGCGGTTTATTGACCGCGATGACATATTCGTCCTCCCACAAGATTTCAACGCCGCCCGGCGCGGGAACCAGCGTTTCTGAACCGGATTCATCCAAGCGGAGCGCAACGCGGTCCCCCGCGCGCAGCCTGCAGCGCACCGTAACAGGCATGCCGTTCACAAAAATACCGCCCGTACGCTTCAGTTCGGTCAAAAGTCCATGCGATACGCCTGCGTATTTCCGCAAAAAATCGAGCAGACAGGCGCCGTCATGCCGCGCATCCGCATCAAAATAAAATTCGCTCAAAGAAAACTCCTTGAATTTCGCCGTTTGCCGCCGGATGTCCCTCTGACGCAGGCTCCCGCCGTGATTCTACAATATAGTATATTGTACCATCCGCATCCAAAAAAAACAAGTAGGCGGCCGTATTTTTACCTTCACTTAAAAATTTTGCGTTTGCTATTGCAAAGCGGCTGAAAGTCGTGTAAAATGAGAATAAATCTGAACTTTACGCATTGGAGGGAGTTACTGTGCTCAACATCAGATATGAGCTTACCAAGGAAAAAAAGCCAAAACCGGATCCGGACAAGCTCGGCTTCGGAAAATATTACACCGATCATATGTTCGTCATGGATTACACCGAGGGACAGGGCTGGCATGACGCGCGGATCGTGCCGTTTGCCAACCTCTCGCTGTCCCCGGCCGCAATGGTGTTTCACTACGCGCAGGAAATGTTCGAGGGGCTGAAAGCCTACCGCGCAAAAGACGGGCGCGTGCTGCTCTTCCGCCCGGACAAAAATATCGAGCGCATGGCCAATACCAACGACCGCCTCTGCATCCCGCAGATCCCGAATGCGGACGTGCTCGACGCGCTGCGCGCCATCGTGCGGACCGACAGCGACTGGATCCCGGAAAAAGAGGGAACGGCGCTCTATATCCGCCCGTTCATCATCGCTACCGAAGCGCAGCTCGGCGTACATCCTTCCAAGGAATACATGTTCATTATTATTCTTTCCCCGGTCGGCTCCTACTATAAAAACGGCCTCGCCCCCGTCAAAATCTTTGTGGAGCGCGACTACGTGCGCGCGGTGCGTGGAGGTACCGGCGCCTCCAAGATCGGCGGCAACTATGCCATCTCGCTGAAGGGCCAGCAAAAGGCGGAACAGATGGGCTACTCGCAGGTGCTCTGGCTGGACGGCGTAGAGCGTAAATACATAGACGAAGTCGGCGCGATGAACGTGTTCTTCGTGCTTGGCGACGAAATCGCGACGCCTTCTCTCGAAGCCGGCAATATCCTGCCCGGCGTGACTCGCGCTTCCTCTATCGAGCTTTTGCGCAAAATGGGTTATACTGTGAACGAGCGCAAAATATCTATCGAAGAAGTCATTCAGGCGCATAAAGCCGGACAATTGAAAGAAGTGTTCGGCACGGGTACTGCGGCCGTCATCTCCCCTGTGGGCGAGCTTTATGACGGCGAAATGAAAATGGTCATCAACAGCGGAGAAATCGGGCCGATTTCACAAAAGCTATACGACACGCTGACCGCTATTCAAAAAGGCGAAGCCGAAGGACCGGCGGGCTGGAGCGTTATCGTAGACTAAGCGCGCGCATATACGGAAAAATCCCTGTCAGGCCTCGGCCTGACAGGGATTTTTGTTCGAAGAAAAAGCAATGTTATTCTACGGCGTGATTTTCACGGACAGTTTTCCATCCTCGATCTGCAGAACATCCGCGCGCATGACGCGGTCGGCGCCGGGACAGCGGTCGCGCCCGTGATACACGATCCACTCTCTGCCCGCAAACGACACGGTGGAATTGTGCCCGGTTCCCTCTACAAAATCATTTTGACAAAGAAGCGGCGCATACGTATGCGCGTCCGGCATTTTTTCAAATTTCAGTTCCCGCATATCCGTCGGTTCGCCTTTGGCCGCGGCATATCCGACAAAATATGTCGGATTCGTATAGGCGCTGCCGCTGTACATCAGATAATGCACACCGTCCCGATACAAATAACACGCACCCTCCAGCGTATGCCAATGCTGGCCGGGGCGGAACCGGTCGCGCTTGAAAATCTCTTCGTCCAGCGTGGGACGCACCGCGACAACCGGCTTGCCCTCGAGCTTATCGGGCGCGATGAGCTTATCCAGCACGATCAGCGTGCCAACCCGCTCGCACGCAGTATCATTGACCGAATAAAAAAGATACGGATCGCCGTGATACAGCGCCGGATGCGCGTCGATCGAAAAGGGCGCGGCAATCTGCCCTATGTATGCGAACGGACCGGCGGGGCTGTCCGCCTCAGCGACGGCCAGCGCCTGAGCATGCGCGTCGTCCTGATCCTTCGGCTTTGCGGAATAATACAGATAGAATTTTTCGCCGAGTTTGATGACGGCCGGCGCCCAGTAGTCGTCCCACCCGTCTCGGCTGTAGCAGATTCCGGAATAGGTAAAATCGCCGAGCGTATCGCTTTCATACAGATGCACGCCCGATCGGCCGGTCGCGTAAATATAATACCGGCCGTTTTCCAGAAGCGCGAAAGGATCGGCCTGACTCTGCGGCGCGCCGGTTTGATTTTCAGCAAGCAATTTCATTTGAATAACCTCATTCTAAAGCTGCGCAGAACGACGCGGCCTTTTTTATAATAATAGCGGTTTTTCGCACGTTTTTCACATTGTGCATACATTTGGTCGATCGCCTGTTCGTATTTATCGATATCCTGCGCGTACAGATCGCATTTTTTGCGGCAGTTTTTAAACTGCAGACAATAAATCAGGCGGTACCAGAGCCGGCTCTCCCGCTCGTCCTCCCGTTTCCAATATGCGTCGAACTGCGCTTTCATCGGCGCATACATGATCTTATCCATCTCTTCACGGGTAATGAGTCCCTGCCCGATCGCCATTTCCACGATGTCGGTGCCGGGCAGAAAATTCAGTCCATGCAGCTGCAGTTCAAGCGGCATGGCAAGCTGGCGCACCAGTTCATAAGTTTCCTTCAGATGCTCGATCTTCTCAAACGGATGCTGGAGCATGAAGTCATAGCTCGACCAGAACACGCCGCTGCGGCGGATAATCCGAGTTGCTTCGATAATATCCTGCTGCGTCTCATAGCGATGAAAAATTTCTTTTCGGATATACGGCGAGCCGGACTGAATGCCCATAATCACCTCCGTAAGTCCGACCGAGACCAGCTTTTTCAATTCGTCCTCGCGAACCATTTTCGGATGCGACCAGATCGTAAAGGGAAGATGGATGTGCTTTTTGTATTCCACAATAAACTGATCGATCCAGCCTGGTGTGTTTGGAAAGATTTCATCATAAAAATGCACGAAGACCAAGTTTTTCAGTTGTTTTTTCGCCTCAATCAATTCGGCGATTACGCTCTCGACCGAGCGGGTCCGGACATACTTCGTCCCTTTTGGAAACAGGCGGTGCAGATTCACACAGCAGCAATAAGAACAGGTAAACGGGCAACCGCGCGAGGCGATCACTTCGTAGCTGAGCGAGGAAAGCTGCGGATCCCCCTCGGTCAGCGCGTCATGCTCAATATAACAAGCCTCCGGCGAATGGATCACGGGCAGACCGTATCCGTCAATCTCCTCGAGAATGTCGCCGATTTCGTTGACGACGATCTCGCCATCTTCTTTCCGATAACAAAGCGACGGAATTTGAGTATAATCCGCCCCGGCTTCAATTGCGCCCGCAAGCTTGGTCATCGGAATCTCGCCGTCCGCCCGGATCACAAAGCGCGCCTTGCCATCGAGAAAGCGCTCCGGGAACATAGAAGCAAACGCGCCGCCGAATACCAGCGGAATATCCAGTTCGCACAGGCTGTTCACCAATTTCTCAACAGATTCCAAATACATGGAACTCATGACCGACAAGCCGACAAACAGCGGAGAGGCCTTCCGAACCCGCTCGACGCAGAGTGAAATCTCTTTTTCGGCAGCGACCACAGGATTTTGGCTGTTGAATCCCTTAAAAAATATGATCTTCACGCGATAACCGGCACGCTCCAGCGCCCCCTCCAGATAACGCACGCCAAGCGCCTTGACATTATAAAAGGCAATCAGCACAACGGTTTTCTTTTCCTGTTCGTTCATATTTTCTCCTTTCGGAAACGTCGAATACCCGCACACCGGGTCAACGCGGCGCGCAAAACGGCATGCAAAAGCTATGCGTCGTTTGTCCGGCAAAAATACCCGGCATCTTCGCTCCCCGCTTTAATCCCGCCGCATATTTCGCCATTTTTCTTTGTCCGCAGCACGATTTACCGCTTTGCTGCATAGGATCATACGCGTTTCCTTTTTATTATATAAGCGGCAGAGCTGCAAGTCAAGCGAAAAAATACGTCAAAAAGTGTATTTACCAAAAAAGGAAATCGTGCTACAATAAGCACGGATCAAAAGAAAAGCCATTCCCAGTAAAAATACGGAGGAAAAACATGCTGGAAACAATCAAACAAATCGTGCTTGCCGCCGCCCGTCTGATGACAGACGGCCAATTTGCGGTCAAAACCAAAGACAGTCCTGCAAATCTTGTGACCGACAAGGATGTAGCGGTAGAACAGTTTTTAAAAGAAGCACTGGAAAAAGCGATTCCCCACATCGGCTTTGTCGGCGAAGAGGAACCCGCGCAGTCCGGCGCGCTGCAAGCCGAATATACCGCGGTGGTCGACCCGATCGACGGTACGATGAATTTTGTGCGGGGCATACCGCTGAGCGTCATCTCCGTAGCCGTGCTGAAACAGGGCATGCCATACATCGGCGTAGTATACAATCCTTATACTTCAGAATTATTCTACGCGAAGCGGGGCGGCGGCGCATATCTTTGCGGCCGGCCGATCCGCGTCTCCGCGAGGCCGCTCGGCGAAGCCTGCTTTTTTACCGCGTGGAGTTTGTACAAAAAAGAATTCGCCGCGCCCTGCTTCGATCTATGCCGGGATATCTACTACGAGATCGGGGACATACGGCGGCTTGGCGTCTGCGCACTTGAACTCTGCTATCTGGCCGCCGGACGGGGAGAACTGTATTTTGAGATCCGCGTATTCCCGTGGGATTTTGCGGCGGCGCAGTTGATTTTAACCGAGGCCGGCGGTTATATCGGCACCGTCGGATACGACGCGCCGGTGTATACCCGCCCGCAGCCGATTTTTGCAGCCAACTCGGTGAAAAATTTTCAATATCTCCAAAGCAAAGTCGCAAAGTACGTCCCGCAGATTCCCTATATAGACTAAGACGTACAGGAAACAGGCAATCCAAGCCTTTTTGTCAAAATACACAAAGGCTTTTTGACAAGAACAACGCCGTATGCGGAGCACCCACATACGGCGTTTGTTATGCTGTAACCCTCCGCCGGGTCTCAATAAACCGGCAGAGGCGTTTCCCAAAGGTCATACGTGCAGACCGGCACGTCGAATACGGAAAGACCGACGTGCAGCGAATTGCCTTTAGTAAAGCCGGTCGAGCCGCTCTTTGCGATCACATCGTTTTTCTGTACGATATCTCCGGTTTTGACCGTCGCCTCAGAGAGGTTGGCGTACCAGCTAATTAGCCCCCAGCCGTGGTCAACCGCGACAAGCACGCCCGCATACTCAGACGCGCCGACATAAATTACACGCCCCGCATTGACCGCGAGCACCTCCGAGCCGCTCCTTGCATAATAATCCACGCCGTCATGCCGGTAGCTCTCTCCGGTCGCCGAAATATTACGCTTCAGGCCATAGCCGGTCATAATCGTCCCATTGTAGTTGACTTCTTCGATGCCCATGCCAAACGTGCCGTCAAAATACTTCTTGCTAAAGTCGCCTGAGGTGACCTCCGCTACCAGCTTTGCAAAGGAGGCGAGCGTTGCGTCGGTGCGCGTGGCCTCCGCCGTCGTCTTGGAAATATCATAAGACTGGGTCTTGAACGTCTTTTCTTCAACGGTGAGCGTAGCCGTATAGCTAACGCCGCTGTACCCGAAGGTCAACGTATACGTGCCGGGCAGCGTCTCATAGGTCGTGGGCAGCAACGCATGGCAGGTCGTGCCGTCCGCATAGAATACCGGGCGGATTTCCTTTCCACCGTGCGCCAAAACCGGCTCGCTCTTAAAGCTGATTCCCGCCGGATCGGCAACATTCGTGGCGGTAACGGCCACAAAGCCTCCGGGCAGAACGGTGTCCGCACCGAGATAGAAAGCGGTCTGTTCCTCAATATTCAGCGTAAAGGCATACGTGGCTTTTCCACTGGACATATGTTCTTCATTGCCGAGCCATTCGGCCTCCGCCTCAATCGTCAGCACCGGGTTTGCGCGGACGTCAATATCTCCCGCGAATTCATCATAGGAACCGGAATACAGCACCGTGCCGTCCGGGCTCTTGATCGTCACACGGAAAACCGCAGGCTCTCTGGAAAAGGAAAGCAGAAGCCCGTTTTTGCTCGTATATGTCACTTTGCCGCTGGCGCAGTCGGCAAGCGTCCCCCCGACCGGTTTGCCGCCGGCGGACTCGTAAGCCCAGATATATTCGAGCGGCGCGATCTGATTTTCTCCGTTGGAAAGCTGCGGCAGATATGCCTCGGCATATAAGCTCTGCGCATACTTGGTCTCCAAAAACGCCGCCGCGTCCTCTTCGCTCACGAGATAGGAAACGCCGTCGGGATCCAAATAATACACCGCGCTCGTGTTGAGCGAGAAGAAATAGCGGTATTCGGTCGAGCGTTTGCCCTCGATATACGTCATCTTAAAATACGCGGCGCCTGAAAGCGTCTCAGGCGGCGTCTGCAGACGGATCGCATTCGCGTTGATCCGGCTCAAAAGCGCGGCGATGTCGCTGTCCGTCGTTTCCTCATAGGTTTTGCCCGCGATATCGCTGATGACAAGACCGGCCGCGCTGTCCGGCGTAACCGGCGTCCGCTTCGTGTCAATATAGCTGTAAATTCCGATATACGTCGGGATAAACAGCGCAAGGATCAGGACAACGATCAGAAATTTATTTTTCATGGCATCCTCCCGCGACATTCTTTTACAAATTCCATTATACAGAATTTTCATAGAAAGGTCAAGATGAATTTCAAGGTCTCCGCCGGCAAATCCCTTTTCATCGTCGGGGCGGGACATACGCGGCGCGCGTCAAAGCATGCCGCGCATAAAAAAGCGCCGTCTAAGACGGCGCTTTTTTATGCAATTAATCGCGAAAAACTTACTGCCAGCTTGAAACCGCCGTCTGATAATATTCGTTGATGACGCCAAGCAGATTCTGCGCGGCATTCTTATAGGTGTCGTACATGGAGGTGAAGTTCGTGTTATACGCGCGCACCATATAAATCAACTGTTTGTTGTACGGGCCGATCTGGTAATAATAACCGATATCAAAAACAAGCGAATCGAAAATAATGTCCAGCATATCCGCCGATTCCTCATCGCGCGTACTTTGCCCAATCAGGTTGACGTCATAGTAAGCGGGCGTAACGATCTGCTTGCCGTAATACGCAAGCGCTTCCGTAATCACGCCGGTGCGCTCAATATCATTCTGAATCAAGGGCACGCAGATGAATTGGGAGTTATAGGGCGCAACGGTGGTGTAATACGAATCCTGCTGCGCGTCCAGTTTCGGATAAGGAAGAAGGCCGAAATCACTCTCCATTTCACGGAATCCGGGAATCGCGCCCATCCAGGTTGTCCAGAACAGCGCCTGATCGTTCTGCCACATCGGCGTAGCGGAACTGATCGCCCGCTGATACGTGTACGCATACTGGGTATCGTACGCGATGGAAAAATACTTTTCCAGCGCGGAAAGCGTCGTCTCATTGTAGAGCGTGAGTTCGATCGTACCGTCCTCGGCGATCGTGCAGCACTGCTGCCCTGCCGCGTTCACGATACCCACAACCGAATCGTCCCATACCAGAAGCCCGAAACGGTCGTTCTGATTCATCGCGCCGTCCTGATTCAAATCCTCGGTCACGGTCTTGCACAGTTCGCCGAATTTATCCAGCGTCCACTCGCCATCATAGACCAATTGATACGGATCCTCGAGTTCGTATGCGGAAAGCAGTTCCTTGTTGAACATGATGACAAACGCGGCGTCATTGTCAGAAACGGTGATTTCACCGGTCGTGAAGAACATAACGCCATTCACCGAAAGGCTATCGTTTGCTTTTTGATCCCACCAGCTTTTGGTCAGATCAATGCCGGGAACCGAGTTAAGGTCATAGAGAAAATTGCTGTAAGCCAGAACGCTTACGTCATAGCCAGCGATCAGCGCCAAATCAAAATTGCAGTCGCCCGCATTGACGTCGGTGCTGATCTGCATAAAGCCCGGCCCGCCGCCGCTCGAATACGCTTTCTTGGCCGTCTGCGAAATTTTGACATTATAATTCTGTTCGACAAGCGCTTTGCGCTTATACTGCGCATTGTCCAGCTGCAAAGAAGATTCTTCAACAAATTTAAAGTCCTCGTACGCCACGTTGCCTGCGGTCAGAATGTTGAACGTCTCCCCGCCATAATCCGCAGTTTCGGGCACGCCCAGTTTTTCTTCCGCTTCAGAACCGGACTCCGTTGCCACGCCTGAATCGCCCGTTCCCGAAGGTTCTTTCCCATCGCCGCAGGACGCAAAAACGCATATGCACAGAACCAGCGCCAAAAGCAAAACCAACATTTTGCATGTTCTCATCAATCAAATTCTCCTTTCACAAAATAACTGTACCAAATTACAAATTCATCGTAACACATTGTATTAAGCGTTTCAATACAAAAAAATAAACTTTTCTTAAAAATCTTTGTAAGGGATTGACCAAAGAAACGCCATGTGTTAAAATAAGTTTGTTCTTTTTTCGCCATTTTCGTCATTTTTTATTTCTGCAAACAAACCCGCCGGAAGGAGGAATCGAAATGCATATTCTTGTAGAAGAAGCCTATATGCGTTCTCACTGGTGCACGCATTATATCAAAGGGATCACCGCGCAGGCAAAGCGCAAGAACATCCAGATTTCCATACACTCTTCCGCCGGTTTTTCCATGAACGAGCTTACGGCCGACAACTGCGTGATTATGCTCGGCTCATCCATGGCCTGGGCCGCGCAGACCATGCATCTGCTGCACGCGCACGGCATCCGCCCGATTGTGCTTTCCTTAGCAAATTATCAAAAGCAGTTCCCGTTCGCCAGTTTCATTTCTATGGACTACGACGACGCCTCGCGCAAGTTGATGAAATATCTGAAAGAGAAAGGCTGCCGGCGCACCGCGCTGTTTGCGGTCGATCCGCAAAGCGCGACCGATTCTTCAAAAGTCGTCAATTTTCTTCTCGAGCCCGAACACACCGAAACGGACATTTTCACGTATACGGACACGCTGCGCGCCACCTGCAGCCGCCTGATTGACCGGATACAAAACTACGATTCGGTCATCTGCGCAAACGACATCGCCGCCGTAATTCTCATGAAGCAGCTGAGCGCGCTCGGCATCACCGCGCCCGACCGCATCCATATCGCCACATTTGGGGATACGGTGCTTTCCAGCCTGGGTATACAAAACATTACCATAGCCAAAGTGAAAAGCGCGGAGGCGGGCAAGCTTGCCATCAACGCGTACAACCTGCTCAAAACCGTCCCCTCGCTCTCCTCGCTCGCCATGCTGCTGCACTGCGATATTCTGGGCGCGGGCGGAGAAAAAATCGACGTCCAACTACAGCAAAAAAACCGCGCCTGCGGCGCGCTTGAGAGCCCTACCTTTTTCAATGATCCGGACGTAAGCGAGGTTTTGCTGGTCGAAAAGTTGCTTTCCGTCTGCGATAAGCTCGACGTTTTGATTCTGCGCGAACTGTTGAACCGAGAAAGCTACTCGAAAATCGCCGCGAAGCTGTTTGTCGCGGAAAACACGATCAGTTACCGCATCAAGCGGATTCTTTCCATGGCTCCGGAGAAAACCAAAGAGGAAATTTTTGATCTGCTCGCGCAATTTCTGGCGTAGCCGCACCGCTTGCGCGGCCATAAAATACGGCCTGCGGCAGCTTTGACGCTTGTCCGCAGATTTACTGAACACAGCGATTTTTCCGGCTAGATGCCGCGGTCTTTTCGATCTCCGAAAGTCCGCGGCTTTTTCATGCAAAAATTTGTATGAAAAAAACGCGCGGATGTGATATTATATATATGATCGACTGATACCGGGCCCGCCGCGCGCGGCGGCCTGCAAAAATTCTTCCCAGAAAGGCTGTAACCTATGAAAATTCTTGTCTGCAATGTGGGCAGCACTTCGCTGAAGTTTAAGCTTTACGAAATGCCCGAAAAAAAAGTGTACGCAACCGCCAAAGTCGAGCGCGTTGGCAGTGAGACCGAGGCGATCTATTCATTCTGCAACACCGCAACCGGGGAAAAGATTGAAAAAAACCGCCTCTGCGTGCCAAAATACAAAGACGGTATCGCGCTCTTTCTCGACGATCTTTTAAACCCGCGGCAGGGGATTCTGAAAGCCATCAGCGAAATCGAAGCCGTCGGCTTTAAAACCGTGCTTGCAAAAGGTCACCACGGCGTATTTGAACTGGACGATGCGGTGCTCGGCGCCATGCGCGACTATCTCTTTATCGCGCCCGCACACAACCAGCCTTATCTTGACGCCATCGGCGAATTCAAGGCGATGCTGCCCGGCGCGCTGCTGGTCGGCTCATTTGAAACCGCGTTCCACAAAACCATCCCGCCTGAAAGAAAGCTGTACGCGCTGCCCTACGATTGGTATGAAAAATACGGCATCCAGCGTTTCGGATTCCATGGTCACTCGCACGAATATACTGCGCGCCATCTGCCCGAGCTTACCGGAAAAGACAAGTTCCGCGCGATCTCCTGCCATCTCGGCGGCTCCTCCTCGCTTTGCGCTATCGAGGACGGCAAAAGCGTAGACTGCAGCTTCGGCTTCACGCCGCAGACCGGTCTTCCGCACGCCGCGCGCTGCGGAGATATCGACGCGTATATCGTGCCGTTTTTGATGAACGAAGGGATGAGTCTCGACGAGATCACCACGGCTTTCTCCAAAAACAGCGGCCTCTACGGCATATCGGGCGTGGACAGCGACCTGCGCTTTATTGAGGAAGCGGCGAATGCCGGCAATGCGCGCGCAAAACTGGCGATCGATCTGTTTGTCGCCTCCATCGTGCGCTATGTAGGCAGCTTCTATGCGGAACTTGGCGGACTGGACTATCTGACCTTTGCGGGCGGCATCGGCGAAAATTCGATCACAGTGCGCCGCCGCGTATGCGACGCGCTCGGCGTATTCGGCGTGCATATCGACCCCGAAAAAAACAGCGCGGTGCACGGCGAATGCGAACTTTCCGCGCCGGACTCCAAAGTAAAAATCTACACCATTGCCACCGACGAAGAGCAGATGGTCGCCATGAAGACCTATGAATACAGCCTCAGCCACTGAACTGCGCGGACGGTGCGGGCCGGCCGCCGAAAGCTTGTTTCAAAGCAGCGCCGCAGGAATCGTCTGCGGTGTGTTTTCAAGCGCGCTGTACTGCGATTTTGAAAGCGAGATTCTGTTGTTTCACAGCTGCGCATACGGAGAGGTTCCCTTTGGCGCCGCGCTCGACGATGTGAAAAGCTTCCTCGCCGCCTGCCAAGCGTCCGCTGGCGACACGATCACTTTGCAGCCGGACGGTTTTTCGCTCGGCGGGAAAAATTATATCCTGTGCCAAACCGCGGCTGGAATACCTCGGCCATCCGGCCATATCCTGCCGCCGGATCCCAGCCGGCTCGCCGCGATATACGCATTCGTCCGGGAAAACGGCTCGCCGCGCGGCATGCTGTCCTTGCTGGAAACCGATCCTGCGGCAAAAGGCGCGGTTCCGGCGCTGGAAAGCGCCTTTTGCCTGGGAGACGCCGCCGCAGCACGCCAAGCCGCATGGCGCCTAGTCGGCCGCGGACGCGGCCTGACGCCGTCGGGAGACGATTTTCTATGCGGTTTTTTTCAAACGCTGTACGCAGCGCGCGCCGCAGGGCTGCCTGTTCCCGAGATAGCGGACACCTGCGCCGCCGAACTATCCGGCGCGCTGAACCGCACCTCGAGGATCAGTGGCGCTTATCTTCGCCATGCGCTCCTTGGCAGTTATTTTACGATCTACGACGCCTCCGCGCGCACTGTGCTCGGCGGCGCGGATTTTCGGACAGCTTGCAGCTTTGTATTCGGCATGGGCGCTTCCTCAGGCACCGACACACTGCTAGGCGCGCTCTCGGCCGCGCGTGTTCTTTCCGCATACCCCCCAAAACCGCACGGGTATACTTCCTGAAATTTGAGGAATTTGCGTATTTTTCATAAAATCCGCTTAAAATAGGATACATAGGCGTTTTTGTATGCTAAAATAGAAAGAGACGGCACAAACTGATACAAAACTATGAGGTGACTTATGCGCAAAACCAAAATCGTATGTACGATCGGACCGGCCTGCTCAGACGAAGAAACGCTGACGAAAATGTGCCTTGCCGGCATGAACGTCGCACGCCTGAACTTTTCACACGGGAGTTACGACGACCATCTCGCCCGCATCCTGCAAATCAAGCGCGTGCGTGAAAAGCTGAATCTGCCGGTCGCCATTCTGCTGGACACTAAGGGCCCCGAGTACCGCATCAAAACATTTAAGGACGGGAAAATTACCCTGCGCGAGGGCGACCGCTTCATTTTTACGACCGAAGAGGTTGAGGGGGATACGTCCCGCGTTTCCGTCAGCTATAAAGGGATGATGTCCGACCTTTCGGCCGGCGACCGCATTCTGCTGAACAACGGCCTGTTATCCTTTAAAATTCAGGAATTAACCGATACCGACGCGGTATGCATCGTGGAAAGCGGCGGCGAACTCTCTGACCGCAAAAGCATGAGCTTTCCCGGCAAAGTCCTGCGGCAGGTCTATCTGAGCGAGCAGGACAAAAACGATATTCTTTTTGGACTGGAAAACGGCGTGGACTTTATCGCCTGCTCCTTTGTCTCCCAAAAGCAGGATCTAATCGACGTGCGGACGTTTCTCCGCGAGCACGGCGATACGGAGACCGAACTGATTGCAAAAATCGAAAACCGCGCCGGCATCGAAAACATTGAAGAAATCTGCGAAGAATGCTCCGGCATTATGATCGGGCGCGGCGACATGGGCGTGGAGATCCCGTTTGAGGAACTGCCTGCGATTCAAAAGCACCTGATTACCAAATGCCGCCTGCTCGGCAAGCGCGTCATTACAGCCACCGAAATGCTGGAATCCATGATTCAAAACGTGCGTCCGACCCGCGCGGAAATCTCCGACGTGGCGAACGCCGTCTATGACGGAACCAGCGCGATCATGCTCTCCGGAGAGACCGCCGTGGGCAAGCACCCGGCGCTGACCGTCGAGACCATGGCGCGCATCGCCGCGCAGACCGAAAAAAGCATCCACTACGAAAAACGGTTTTCCGCCGCAGCCTTTCATATCCACAATACCGTAGACGCGATTTCACACGCAACCTGCGGTATGGCGATCGATATCGGCGCGCACGCAATCGCCGTCTGTTCCCTGTCGGGCATGACCGCGCGCATGGTTTCGCGGTTCCGGCCGCCTGTCGATATTTTAGGCATCACGACCAGCGAGCGAACCTGGCGCAAGCTGGCGCTCTCCTGGGGCGTAACGCCGATCATGTGCGAGGAATTCAATTCCACCGAGGTACTGTTTTATACGGCAAAGCGTCTGGCCAAAGAAACCTTTGCGCTTGCCGCAGGCGACCGGATCGTCATCACCGGCGGCGTGACCAACGGACTTTCGGGCAATACGAATCTAATTAAAGTCGAAACGGTCTGACGGATAAACGCGTCGTTTGAATAGGAACCCCTTGTATAGCGTTCCTTGTAAAATAAGCAAACGTATAATCTTGCTGCTAAAGTTACACTCTACTTTGCCGAAAACGTCTCGTCACTGATATGGATCGGACCACAAAACCATACGGAGATGTTGACAATAATAAGGTCTGAAGAAATGATATGTTTTGAAGTATTGCAAGAAAAAAATAAATAGAGCCGAGTTGATTATGACTTGGCTATAATGCGGGGCTTGTCCCCGCATTTCTTCATAAATAAAAGCGCTTTGCATATGAACAAGCAGCAGTTTATACTATTTTCATCAAAACCTATTTTGCTGTGGGATTTCTGTGACATTTTAGCGGTATTCTGATTAGGGAAGGCAATAACGCCATGAGGCTCTTAGCAGTTGAGGACGATCATCTTTTAAACAATACGCTTTGCTATATATAATCCCTCTGCGGCTGATTACAACGTAGATGCTGCCATGACAAAGGCGGCAGTAGCATTCTTTTCAGTGACCTCCATCACAATTGGCGGGGCGTTAAGTATTATTATCGGTATTATCGGCATTGCAAAATTTGTCAACTTTGTTCTGACAAGCATTATCACCCGCAAAAAGGAATTTGCTATGCTGCAAAGCATCGACATGACCGGGAAACAGCTAAGCGTATGTTCTTCTTTGAGAATTTGCATTACGCGGTGGGGACTATCATCACGTCTGTTATCCTGGGGGTGTTTCTTCTGTGATGATCGTTCGAGGAATTTCTAACGGGATTTGGTTCTTCGTTTACCGATTTGT
Source organism: uncultured Eubacteriales bacterium (assembly GCA_958352145.1). Classification (GTDB taxonomy): domain Bacteria; phylum Bacillota; class Clostridia; order Oscillospirales; family CAG-272; genus UMGS902. The sequence continues at coordinate 624 of CATWNM010000030.1, read as the reverse complement.
CATGTGGCCCATGCTGGTGATCTATCCATTCCTTATCCTTTTAACCGTCACCATACCGGCAAATCGCCAAAGTCAGCATCATAGAGCATCTGCGGCAAAATTGAATTTTTGTTGAAAACCGGGGGCAGCTTTGCCCCCGGTTTTCAAATGTCGCAATGCGCGCCGTCCGGCGTTTCGCAAATCCGCGCCGAAGCGCTTTTTATCGAAATGTTAAAACACACTTGCTTTTGTAGGGAACGTCGTCCTCGACGTTCCGCATTTTGCCGCTTTGTAAAATTTCTACACGGAACGCTGGGGACAGCGTTCCCTACGGAGAAAATAATTTGCTTCGACGTTCCGCATTTTACCACTTCGTAAATTTGTACACGGAACGTCGGGGACGACGTTCCCTACAGTGGAAACAATTTTGCTTCCGGCGTGCCGGGCAAAGACCACAAAAATTTACAGAGTCCGTTTCGGTTATCCGAAACGGACCCTGCGTTATTAAACCAATGTCTATGCTTGCGCGTTACGCATCTAAACGGGTGATAACCGCCTGACGCGTTTCGGGATACCAATCCACCTTAGCGCCCAGCGCTTCCGCGATGAACCGCAGCGGCAGATACGTCCGGTCGTCCCGAATGA
>CATWNM010000029.1 GCA_958352145.1 uncultured Eubacteriales bacterium | reverse complement strand
ACGATGCTCTGCGAATGTGCAATACGCGTGCACATGCGGAGCAGAACCGGCGTATCGAATTTTTCAGACAGTTCAAATGCTTCTTTCGTGAAAAAAAGTGCTTCGGCCGAATCTGCAGGTTCAAGCATCGGCACTTTCGCTGCGATTGCATAGTGGCGGGAGTCCTGTTCGTTTTGGGACGAATGCATACCGGGGTCGTCCGCAACGCAGACGACAAGGCCGGCGTTGACGCCGGTATAAGAGAGCGTGAACAGCGGATCCGCTGCGACGTTCAGCCCCACATGCTTCATGGCACAGCAACTTCTTGTTCCGGCAAGGGAAGCGCCGAATGCGACTTCCATCGCCACTTTTTCATTCGGCGCCCACTCGCAGTATATTTCGTTATAATTTGCGGCAAATTCCGTAATTTCGGTGCTGGGCGTACCCGGATAGCTGGAGACGACGCTGCAGCCTGCTTCGTATAATCCGCGCGCTATGGCTGCGTTGCCGATTAAAAGTTCTTTCAAAATCATGGCCTCCTTGATTTTCCGGCAATCCGGAAAAATTGAAAATTTTACAGATATGAAAATGTAGATAATTATTGTTCGCTTCTGAGATCGAGAACGCGTTTTGCTTTTCCTTGGAACCGTTCCAACGTTTTGGGCTGTACAAGGGTGACTTTCGTCTGAAGCCCAAGAACGCTTTTCAGTTTTTCCTGGATTCCGCGGCGCAGCGCCTCCAGTTCTCCGTAGCTCTCTAAAAGATTGCTGTCGGTGAGTTCCACTTTGATTTCCAGCGTATCTTTATAGTTTTCACGGCGCACAATCAACTGATAGTGCGGTCCAATTTTATCCATGTTGATCAAAACGCTTTCAATCTGCGTCGGAAAAACATTAACGCCTTTGATGATCAGCATATCGTCGGTACGTCCCATGGTCTTGGCCATCCGGGCGTGTGTCCGGCCGCAGGAGCAGGGCTGGTAGGTGATCTTGGTAATATCCTTCGTGCGGTAACGGAGCACCGGCATGCCGCGTTTGGAAAGCGTTGTAACGACCAGTTCGCCGACTTCGTTTTCGCCGAGCCGCTCTCCTGTTTCGCTGTTGATGATTTCTGGCAGGAAATGATCTTCCGCAAAATGCATGCCGTCCCGTGCTCTGCAGTCGCCGCTGACGCCCGGGCCGCCAAGTTCGGTCATTCCGTAATTGTCTGAAACATAAATGCCAAGATTTTTTTCAATCTGCTCGCGCATCTCGGGCGTGCAGGGTTCGCTGCCTAGAATGCCGAGACGAAGTTTGTAGTCCGATAATGGGAACGCGCCTTCTTTGACCGCTTCGCTCAGGTACAGCGCGTAGGAGGGCGTGGCAACAAGTCCCGTCACACCGAAGTCGCGCATCATCATCAGTTGTTTTTCCGTATTGCCCGAGGAAGCGGGTATAACGGTCGCGCCGATCTTTTCAAGACCGTAATGCAGGCCGAGCGCACCGGTAAACAGGCCGTAGCCGAAAGAAATTTGAATGATATCGTCTGTCGTCGCGCCGCCTGCGACCGCTACACGCGCGACACAGTCGCTCCATATTTCTAGATCTTCTTTTGTATATACGCCTACGGTCGGTTTGCCTGTCGTACCTGAGGAAGCGTGTATACGGACAACCTGGCGCATGGGAACGGCGTTCATGCCAAACGGATAGTTATCTCGAAAATCGTCTTTGGTTGTGAACGGTATGTATTGGATATCTGATAACCGCCGGATCTTATCGCCGTCAAAAACGCCGGCTTTTGTCAATTTATCATAGTAAAATTTGGAATGATTGTAACAATAGGCCACTGTCTGCTTTAGTTTTTCAAGCTGCAGCGCTTCGAGTTGCGTGCGCGGCATCGTTTCAATTTCCGGCTGAAAGTATTTCATTTTGCACTTCCTTTATTCGCAGTGTTTTATTCTTCTGTGCGATAGCATTCAAAAACTTTGGATGCATGCGCTGCGGATGCGCTCGATCCGGTCAACGCGCTGACAATCGGGACTTCGATTAGGCCGGCGATCATGGCGATTGCGCCCCAGTTGATCGGCGAGGCGAGATTCAAGCTCATGCCAAACACTTTAAATCCGGCAGCGGCACGCGTGAGTTCCGGGAAAATACCGAGGTTGAACAGAATCATACTGATAACCGTTATAAGCACACCTGAACACAGGCTGACCCATACGGCGGCTTTGGAAACTTTTTTTGAAAAAAGGCCATATAGAAACGGTGCCAGAAAAGAGCCGGCCAGCGTACCCCAGGAAATACTCATCAGAGCGGAGATATTGATGCCAATGTCGTTCAGCCTCTGTTTATTGATGGCAATCCAAACCGAAATCAGCAGGAATATGACAATAAAAATACGCATGGTTAAGACCTGTTTTTTCTGCGTCATGCCTTTTTTCAGGCAGGGCTTGATTAGATCGATCGTCAGCGTGGAACTGGAGGAAAGAACGAGTCCGGCCAGCGTACTCATGGAGGCTGATAAAACCAGTACGATGACGAGCCCCAGCAGTATCTCTGGGATCGCGCGATCCAAAATCGCAGGCACGATGCTGTCAAAATTCGGATTGCCGTTTGCCAATGTATCGATCAGCGTTTTTCCGCTCTCCGCCGGATCCGTGGTACAGTACAGACGGCCGAGTCCGCCGAGAAAATAAGAACCGCCAGCGACGATGACCGCGAAAAGCGTGGAAATCAAAGAACCGCGCCGGACAGCGGCTTTGTCTTTAATCGCATAGAATTTCTGCACCATTTGAGGCAGTCCCCATGTGCCGAGCGAGGTTAGAATCACGACGCCGATCAGATTCAGCGGATCCGGCCCGAGAACAGAATTATATGTACCATATGCCGAGCCTGCATCAATTTGTCCAAGCTGTGAAATTACGTTTCCAAGCCCGCCCTGTGTGTTGACTGCGCAGACTACAACTGCGGAGATGCCGACCAGCATAACAATACCTTGCAGAAAGTCGTTTACCGCTGTCGCCATATAACCGCCTAAGATCACGTAGACGGCGGTAAAGGCAGCCATGATCCCAATCCAGACGGCATAGGGAACGCTCGGAAAAGCAGAGGCGAACAGAGTGGATAAACCGTTATATACCGAAGCAGTATAGGGGATCAGAAACAGAAAGACGATCAGCGCGGCCGCTGTTTTCAGCGCTTTGGAATCATATCGCTTTTCAAAAAATTCCGGCATTGTGGAAACGCCGAGATGCTTTGTCATGACACGGGTACGGTTGCCGAGAACTACCCAGGCCAAAAGTGAACCGAGCAAAGCGTTACCAATGCCGATCCATGTAGATGAAAGGCCGTAATTCCAGCCGAACTGCCCGGCATAGCCGATAAAAATGACGGCGCTGAAATAAGAAGTGCCATAGGCAAACGCAGTCATCCACGGGCCGAGCGAGCGCCCACCCAGAACAAAGCCGTTTACGTCCGCGGTGCTTTTGCGCGTCAGAATACCGATTACAATCATAGCGGCGGCAAATACAACAAGTACAACGATTTTTACAAACATAGACGTCCCCCTAAAAAAGTTTGCTGCAGCTGAAAATGTGGAGTGCGGAGCTTGTGACGGCTGCATGGCAAATTTTCTAACTTATATATTGTAGCAAAGATAATGGGACAGGTCAAGACAGCTTTGTGAAAAATGTAAAAAAATATATCAACCGGCGAATACGGCAAATTATTTTTGCGTTTCACAGAGCAGCGCCTTGCCGCAAATGGCGATGTGTGCAGTGTTTTCAAGAATTTCATTGCTGACCGCGTATGGGTACGAGGGAGAAAGCGGCGCGCCGTCCAGCGGATATTTGCAGCCCGTCAAGGTAACAGAGGAGGGAATCAGGGCAAAGACGGAAAAATATCCGCCGTTTTGCCGGATCTCTACGGTTTCGTTTGCAATAATTCGCACGATATTTTCTCCATCGGTCAGCCGGGCTGAAATCCCAAGCACGCGGAGATGGTCGAGAAACAGGACGTTGGAAAAAAGATGATCAACCCGTCCGCCTGTTCCCCCGACGATCAAAATGTCTTTTGCGCCGTGCTCAACTGCCGTCATGCAGGCGAGCATGGTATCCGTTACGTTTTTTTCCGCAGGCACCCGGATGACCTGCGCGCCGGATGGCAGCGGTTCGCGCAGCGAATCAAAGTCTCCGACGATGATATCCGGTACGATTCCGAGTTTCTTAGCGGTTGAATATCCGCTGTCTGCAGCAATTTTTAGAAAAAAATGATTTATATCCAGCGTAATGCGCTGCGTGTTGCAGTATCCGCCGGTGATAATCAGCGCTTGTTTCATAATGTTCCTTCTTTTATGGCAATTCCGAACAGCTTGATAAGCTCTACGGCTTGCTGCTCGTTGATAATTACGCCTTTTAAACTGTTGACATCCGCGCATAGGCCGCTTATTTCCGAATCGGATAGTTCAACGCCGCAAAGCGGCGTTTGGAAAAACGAGGCGCGGCCGAGATCGCATTGTACAAAGCATAAATTCTTGCATTTGTTTTGGCTGAACGAGACCTGTCGTAGTTCACATGATTCGAATGAGGTATTGCGAAACGAGGCATGGCTGAAGTTGGCATATTCTGCTTTTGTGTAAATAAAATGCACGTTTGAAAAATAGGTTTTTATCCAGCTTGTGCCGGTCAGCCGGCAGTTTTCAAAACGGGAATTTTGAATAGAACAGCCGTCTAAAGACACCCCGGCCAAATCGCAGCCCATAAATGAACAGTCCCAGATAAAGGCGGAGCGAAACTGCGCGCTGAAGGCGCAGCGGTTAAAAATGCAGTTTTTGAAGTCGAAGCCGGATAGATTTTTTGAAAAGGTAAGGTTTAGAAATAGGCTGTTTGAAATGGTTTTTTCTTCGTGTTCCCATTCGCGTAAGGTGCTCTCGAGTTCCATCTCGGTTACTATTTCGCGCATAAATAGCTCCTAAAAATGCAGTGTGTAGCTATTTTAGCATAAATGCGGCGAAATTTCAAGAAAGCAAACGGATTTATAGAAATTTGCAACATTGCTTTTTTCAGCAGTTTATGTTATATTATTCCAAAAGGCGGTGAGTAAAATGGCGGATGTGGTAATACTTGCACTCAATTCCGGATATGTCCATTCCGCGCTCGCGCCCTGGTATTTGAAGGCGGCGGCCGGGGATCTGCCGCTTTCATTGGAGGTCATCGAGCACACCGTCAACGAATCGGTGCGCACAGTGGTTGAAGATATCGTGAAGCGGTCGCCCCGGCTGCTTGCAATCAGCGTATATATATGGAACGTTCAAGTCGTGCGTGACTTGGCAGCGCTCATAAAAAAACGGCTGCCGGACATTGTTTTGGCAGTCGGCGGCCCGGAGGTCAGCTACAATTCCGCCGATGTTCTGAAATGTACGCCGGAAATCGACTATGTGATCTGCGGGGAAGGAGAAACGCCATTTCGCCAATTGTGCGGCGCGCTTATTACCGGGCGCGGAATGCCGATTCCGGGCGTTGCCTATCGTCAAGGCGGCCGTATCGTTCCGGCAGAACCTTATGCCGGAAAAGGCACGCCGGTCAGTCCGTATACAGACGAATATCTGTCTACGCTGCGTGGCCGAATCGCCTATTTTGAAAGCAGCCGCGGCTGTCCGTACGCTTGCGCATACTGTCTTTCCGGCCGCTGTGACGGACTGCGCTTTTTTGATACGGATTATGTATATGAAAATCTGCTGCGGCTTGCGAACAGCGGCGCTAAGGTCATAAAATTTGTGGATCGTACGTTTAATGCGGATCGCAAACGGGCGTACGCTTTATTCTCTTTTTTAATCGATGCGTATGGGAAGACGATCCCGCGCGGCGTCTGCTTTCATTTCGAGCTTTCCGGGGATCTTTTGGATGACGAGACAGTCGCGCTGCTCAGCGCCGCTCCGCGCGGACTTTTTCAGTTCGAAATTGGGATTCAGAGTTTTCATCCCGAGACGATCCGGGCGATCCGGCGTGCAACGGATAGCAGGGTGCTCAAACGCCGGATCCGGCAACTGGCCTCTGCCGGACGCGCCCATATTCATGTGGACTTGATCGCCGGACTGCCGTATGAGGATTTTCCGCATTTTTGCGGCAGTTTCAATCAGGCGTATGCGCTCGGTGCGGATATGCTTCAGCTTGGTTTTTTGAAAATTCTCCATGGAACCGAACTCGAAGCGCGCGCGTCCGAGTATGGGCTTTGTTATTCCGATACGCCGCCCTATGAGGTGACTGGCACGCCGTGGCTGTCTGGTGCAGATATAGCCCTTTTGAAAACTGCGGAGCGTGCAGTGGACCGGCTGCACAACAGCGGCCGCTTCCGGCGTACACTTTCTTTATGTATCCCGCTTTTTCATACACCGTTTGATCTTTTTCTTTCCGCGGGGCGCTGTATGGAAGGCGCGGTAAGCTTAGACGCTTTGACCGATCGATTGTTTGATTTTTTATGTCGTACGTTTCCAAAATACGCAGAACAGATTCGGGATGCGCTTGTCTGCGATCGCTTAGCGACCAATTCTTCGCGCGGTTTGCCAAGCTCTCTGTACCGCGCGGATCCGCGCCTTAAATCGATCCGGGCGTGCCTCAACCAAACTTCGGAAACGGCTGTGTCTTCCGGTGTGCGGCGAAACGTCGCTATATTATACGGCAGCGGGCGCGCTGTGTTTGCCGATTATTCGGACGACCGGTTTGACGGCCGCGAATATATACTTTCATTTGTTCCATTGACGAAGGAGGGATCGCCGTGAAAAAAGTGAATTTGCACAAATTGATTACCGCTGCGCTTTTTGCCGCGCTTGCGTGTGTGGCGACGCTTGTGATTCAGGTGCCGTCGCCGGTCGGCGGATATCTGAATCTCGGAGACTGTGTGGTTTTGCTGTGCGGTTGGCTTCTTGGCCCAATTTATGGCACGATTGCGGCCGGGCTTGGTCCTGCGCTGGCGGATATTTTTTCCGGCTATGTCGTGTACGCGCCTGCGACTTTTGTAATCAAAGCGCTGATGGCGCTGGTTGCTTATTTTGTCGGGAAATTGCTTCCGCGCGCCCGATATGCCGCACCTTTGGTCAGCGGCGTATGCGCCGAGGCCGTGATGGTACTTGGCTACTTTTTGTTTGAGGCGATTTTTCTGCGGCTGGGACTTGGCGCCGCGGCGGGTATTGTCAGCAATTTGGTTCAGTGCGGCGCCGGCGTGATCTTCGCGTTTTTGCTCAAGGCGGCCATCGATCGGAAGAGGCTGTGGAAATATTGAAAAACTATATTTTCTTTGATTTAGACGGGACGCTTACTGATCCGGCGCTTGGAATTACCAATTCCATCATGTATGCTTTAGAGCAGTTTGGGATCCGGACGGAGCGCCGTGAGAATCTATATAAGTTTATCGGTCCGCCGCTGGCGCAGTCTTTGATGGAAGCGTACGGTTTTTCCCAAAATCGCGCTGAAGAGGCGCTGAAAAATTATCGGGTGTATTTTGAGCGCAGCGGTATGTTTGAAAATAAAGTATACGAGGGCGTAGCGGCGCTGCTTGGGTCTTTGCAGGCGGCCGGCGCGCGGCTTGTGCTTGCGACTTCCAAACCGGAAATTTTTGCGCGCCGAATATTGGAACACTTTGATTTGGCCAATTACTTTTACTTGATCGGCGGCGCGGATATGTCGGGCGCCCGTGTGACGAAAGAGGCGGTACTCGGTTATGCGCTGGCTGAGCTTGGCGGCGTTTCACCTGAAGACAGCGTTATGGTAGGCGATCGAAAATACGATGTGGCCGGCGCCGCGGCTTTTCATATAGATACCGTCGGCGTGACATACGGTTATGGCAGCCGGGATGAACTTGTGCAGGCAGGCGCAAAGTATATTGCGGACAGTGTGCCAGAATTACAGAAAATTCTTTTCTCATTGTAACAATACATAACAGATCGCGGCGTTTTTTTCGTTTCAACTTGATTTTGGTTTTGCGTGGTATCCTTATGAAAACGGAGGTGTGCGTATGCGCGTGCTGATAGCGGAAGACGAGCTTGAAATTGCCCGGGCGCTGAAAATTTTGCTGGAACGAAATAAATATGCCGTGGATATCGTTCATACCGGAACCGATGCACTCGATTATATTCTGCTTTCGGATTATGATGTGATCGTTCTGGATATCATGATGCCGGGCATGGATGGGCTGGCGGTTTTGGCGGCGTTGAGGAGAAAAGGCATTTCGACGCCGGTGCTGTTTCTCACCGCAAAAGGCGAAATCGAAGATCGGATAGCGGGATTGGACGCAGGAGCCGACGATTACTTGCCGAAACCTTTTGCCTCCGGAGAATTTATTGCCCGTGTCAGGGCGCTTACTCGCCGCAACAACGCTTATGCTCCGGTTATTTTAACGCTTAAGGATACGGCGCTGAACTGCAATACGTTTGAACTTTCCGTATCGGGGCGGTCAGTTCGTCTGAATAATAAAGAATATCAGATGATGGAACTTTTTATGCGGCATCCGCGTCACGTGTTTTCCTCGGAGCATCTGATGGCGAAAATATGGGGGCTGGATGCGGAGGCGGAGATCGACGTTGTTTGGACCTATATCGGCTTTTTGCGGAAAAAATTGAAGCAACTGGATTCGGGCGTCCGGATTAAAACAGTTCGCGGCGCTGGCTATTCGCTGGAGGAGATCGAATGCTGAAGAAGCTGCGTTGGCGGTTTATTTTTTCGGCTATGACCGCGATATTTGCCGTTATGGCGATTTTGCTGCTTGCCATAAATATATTGAATTTTTCTATTACGACAAAACGGCTGGACGCGACGCTGCAAAGATTGGAGACGCATGGGGATGCGGCGCTGGAGTCTTTTGAAAAGCGAAATGCGCCTCGTCCGGATTGGTTTTTTGCGCCGGGACCGCAGGCGCAGAACGCTACGTTGTTTTTTTCTGTATACTGCAATGAAGAAGGAGAGATCCTGCGAATCTCCAATCGTTCGGATTCTGTTGTCTCCGATGCAGAAGCAAAAGAATACACCGCCGACATATTGAAGAAAAATAAGTCTTTGGGATATTATGGCAGCTATCGGTACTTTGTGCATAAGAATGATTATGGAATTTTGCTTATATTTCTCAATTGTGCGACCGAGCTTCAGACTGTGCGGACACTTTTGGTTGTATCCTGTATTGTGGCGGCTGTCAGCCTGCTCGCTATGTTTATTCTTGTCGCTTTATTTTCCAAACGCGCGATCGCGCCGTATGTGCAGAATATCGAACGGCAAAAGCAGTTTATCACGGATGCGGGGCATGAACTCAAAACGCCCCTCACATCAATTGCTACAAGCGCCGATGTGCTTGCTATGGAGTATGACGGCAATGAATGGATTCAAAATATTCAGAAGCAGACGCAGCGTTTGTCCAAGCTCGTCGGGAATCTTGTCGCGTTGTCGCGGCTCGACGAGGAGCGGCCATTCCCGGATAAAGCGAAATTTTCTTTGACCGATGCGGCGTGGGAAATTTCAGAATCTTTTGCCGCTTTGGCAAAAGCCAAAGGAAAAATATTTTCTCAGAATATCGAAGACGGGCTGTCGCTGCTGGGGGATCGGGAGTCCGTTTTGCAAATGATGTCGATTCTTTTGGACAATGCGGTCAAATATTCAAATGAGGGCGGCCGGATTCGCCTTGACGTATACCGGCGGTATCGAAATACCGTGATTGAGGTATTCAATACTTGTGATTTGAAAGTTACCAAAGACATTGACAGGCTGTTTGACCGTTTTTATCGGCCGGATGAGTCCCGGTCGTCTAAAGCGGGCGGTACGGGAATCGGGCTTGCAATTGCGCAGGCGACCGCAAAAGCGCATAATGGAAAAATCACGGTTCAAAGCGAGGATGGAAAATCCATTCGGTTTAAAATCACACTATAAGCTTCGGCGCAGCACGCATATGCTGCATGTGCAATCTTCATTGCATTGGATTGAGCGCGCCAAGCTTTTCCTGCCGCCCCAAAAAAATTTTTTAATAAAAATATGGACGCCGCCGGCGTCCATATTTTTATTAAAAAAGACCACGCGCTAAGCGTGTGGTCCCCAAAAGGCTTATGCCGATGAACAAAAATAAAACCTCCTATTATAATAAAGCAGGTTTGGCCGACCGCAAGTAGAAAGAACATAGGAGGATCAAGAAGAAACTTGACGCGAATAGTTTAACACATACAAAATGAATTTCAAGTACCACATAACATTAGCGCCGAAGTACATATGTTGGTGAGTATACCGCCAAAGATCAGTGTGTCGAGTTTTATGGAATATCTAAAAGACAAAAGCAGTCTGATGATATTCGATAGACATGCGAATATGAAATATCGATATGGCAACAGAGAGTTTTGGTGTAGGGGATACTATGTAGGACACGGTGGAAAGAACAAAAAGACAATAGCGGAGTATATTCGAAACCAGTGGCAAGAAGATTTGGCGTATGAACAGATAAGCATCAAAGAGTTGCTTGACCCGTTTACGGGTGAGTCGGTACGCTCAAGCAAAAAATGGCCAACCTCTTTAGTGGTAGCTTAAGACCGCTTGCGGTTGGCAAACTTTTCAGAGGGCTTCAAGCCCCGTCAGTATCATGCCCTTATCGTTATAGTAGACATTCGAAAAAACAAGAAGTATTGAGACAACATTAAGGGGATTATATCACTTTGCGGGTTTTTGATGGCTTTCTAACTGTCGAACTCCCGTTAATTTCACAATATTTCTGATTAGTTTTAGATGACACTAATCAGAAATAATTTATTAAGCTATATGATTACCTAATTAGATGATATATTGATATACCATTCATTGGGTTATATAATAATCAAACATAATGATGAAAGTAACTAAATTTTTCATGTGAATATTTACTAAAATTATATTTGTAAAGTATCCTGTTAATAATAGAAAAAACTGCATACATAGATGTGAAAGAAAGGTATGGTTGGTTACTTACCTTGTACCCATTTTTAAACGATTGAGGGGATATCATTATGGAAAAAAAGACGTATTTTGCTTTTGTATATAATAACTTAAAAAGGCGAATTGCAAAAGGACAGTTTCTACCAGGGCACAAACTGCCTTCTGCTAAAAGCCTGTGTGAGGAATATCATGTGGGAATTTATACTATAACCCGAGTATTGGAGGCATTAAAGGCGGAAGGAATGATTGAAACCCGTCCAAGGCAGGCTCCGATAGTCCTTAATTCAGCAGAGGTTTCGGAAAAATCGGAGATTAATGCCATTTTAGCAGAACGGGACAGTATTTTACAGGTATATCAAACCTTTGCTCTCCTGATGCCGATCCTGCTGACCTTTTCTTCACAAGGTCTCGAATTGGAAGTGATGGAACACTACGATCAGGCGATAAAGGTTGCTCGAAGAGGGGTAACTGCTGGTGGATGGAAAGTATTAGCCTCTTTGGACATGGATATTTTAAAGAGTAGCGGAAATCCGTTGTTCTGCAGTCTTTACAGCATTTTTGAAATGAATTGCAGCTTAACCTTTTTTGCAGAGCAGTGTGATTTTTTCAAGGAAAACTACACATGTAAAAAAATAACTGTACCCGGACAAGTAATTGATATACTGCGCAGAAACGATCCTTATAAAAAATACTGTCAGTTGAAAGCGGTATATCAGGAACTGTATCAAACAGTTTCTGAAACATTCAAGCACTTGGAAAGCAATGTCGCGGAATGTCCTGATCAAGTCGATATTCCGTTCGATTGGAATCCGTTTCGTAAAGATTATAACTATATGCGAATCGTTCGCGACTTGATTCTGAAGATTGGCAGAGGTGAATATCCGAAAGGAACCTTTTTGCCTTTCGAGGCACAGCTTGCCAAACAATACGGTGTATCTGTCTATACAGTCAGGAAAGCGCTGGATTTATTAGAAGTGCGGGGCTATACGAAGACTTTGAATGCAAAAGGAACTCAGGTTTTATTACCCGATGACAGCCATATATCTACCGCTTTATCCAATCTTGTTATTAGAGAAAATGCATTATGCTACCTCTATGCTCTGCAGCTTATGATATTACTTGCTCATCCGGTTGCTGAATGTGTCGTATTACGGTTTAGTGAAGAGGAGCTTAATTCTTTGGCAGAACAATTTCAAGAGCCGAACACACTTCAATTTAAAACACTGTTTTTGGCAGTGCGGGAACATTTAGATTTGAAGCCATTACGAAGTATTTTTGTTGAAACCAGTAAAATTACTGACTGGGGTTTCTATTTTATCTATTGTTCATGGGACAGTGTCACCTTAACGCATCTTAAATCACTGGCATTGGAGGCATATCGACGGCTATGCAGAAAAGATGTTACAGGGTTTGGTGAAAGTTGGGCCAATTGTTATCGTTTTATTTTAGATTCTGTGCGTGCCTATATGATAGAAAAGTATAACTTTAAAGGAGGCAATACAGTTAAAACTCCGGAGTTGATTACTTACTAACTAAATCCAAAAAGTTGTCATCAAAATTGTGGAGTTTATAAAAGGTTAACTCGTCCAAAGATATGAAATGATGAAAATATGAAAAAAGAGCCGACTTCCCAATCGTTATACCGATGTATCGGAATATATTTTTAATCATAAAACGGAATTTGAAAATGCCAAGCAAGCGGAAGAGTTTTTTACAGGCAATGTGCCATTTATGAAAGGATAATAGATATGACGGATAAAGAATTAAAAAAGCTTACAAGAATTGAGCTTTTAGAACTGCTGCTTGAACAAAGTAAGGAAGTTGACACACTTCAGAAGGAGCTTGCCGATATAAAATCCAAGCTTTGCGATAAGAATATATTAATCGAAAATGCGGGCTCTATTGCCGAGGCGGCGTTAAAGCTCAACGGCGTGTTTGAAACGGCGCAGGCGGCGGCGGAGCAATATCTTGAAAATGTAAAGCGCGCGAGTGAATGCAAAAATGAATAAGCAAAAAGTCACAAGGCGAAAAAAAGTAAAGAGTTTTCCGAGTATAGAACAGCTTGAAAAAGAGCTTAGGCGAGAAAGATACCGTCACCGTTACAGTAGCACGATGAGAAGCACCGTTTACATATTGATCACGGTTGCGGCGGCGGCGGTACTGGTAGCAACTCTTTGGATGCCCGTTTTACAGATATACGGAACCTCCATGAAGCCGACACTTGAGGAGGGGGAAATTGTTATATCGGTAAAAAGCCCCAAAATTGAAAGAGGCGATATTATTGGATTTTATTATAATAACAAGTTGCTGGTTAAAAGGGTTATAGCGCTGCCGGGCGACACCGTGGATATTGACGAGGATGGGAATGTGTTCGTAAACGGGGAACAGCTAACCGAGCCATATATTACCGAAAAGGCGCTTGGAGACTGCGACATATCCCTGCCCTATCAGGTTCCGAACGAGCGGTATTTTATTATGGGAGACCACAGAAGCCTTTCCTTGGATTCAAGAAACTCGGCAATAGGCTGTGTATCCAAAGACCAAATTGCGGGGAAATTGGTTTTTTCCGTATGGCCTATATCGAGCTTCGGTAAAATAAATCCGTAGTGCAGCATATTCGGCAAAGGAGGTGGGGCTAATTGATGGATAATCTGATAGATAAGGCGGCAGGCTATCTGCTACGCAATCACAGACGGCAGCGGTGGAAACAAATTGTGAGCGTGCTTGCGGCAATTGTTGTTTTTGTAACGACCTATGCCCTAATCCTTCCTGCCATTACGTTTGAAAGCAATTCCGATATTTCGCAGGGCGAATACATGTATCCTGTCTCGGATGAACAGGGTGAAAAATATGAGATTGCGGACAGCGGCGGAGAGTCAGACGGTGCGCAGGAGGAAAATGCGGCAAGCACCGATGCTCAATATACGGCGGCACAAGAGCATACATCATCGGAGGATTCGGAAAAGCCGGAAGAAACGGCAGAACCGGAAGAAGCAGCAGAGCCATCCAAGGATACTCAAGAGCCTCACGGAACGGAGAGCCCCTCGGATGGTGCAGGCGATTCGGATGGCAAGGAGCAGGCGGCGACTGCCGAGCCTGACGCTAAAGACGAAGATAAGACGGAAAAGGACTCGTCAAACGACGTCACACCCACCATTTCAAAAAGCGGAGCTGCTGCGGCAGTTCTGATTGACGGCGTAATGACGGATGCTATCTGCTGGACTGTTGACGTTACTCCGGACGAGCGCACGGCATATTTTCTTGACACGCTGAATACAAGCGACGGCGGCGCACATACATATGCGGTCGGAACAGATATAACTGTTACAGCTTATCGGGAGGACGGAACCTCGGTACAGATAATCTGCAGTCTGCCCGGCTCCGAAAGCGATTTTTCCGCAAAAACCTATCAGGGAGACGATTTTATTATCAATCTGAACAATTCTTCAGATTCCGAAATGTCACTGGAGGATTTTGCCGGAGAGAGCTTTATCGGATATCGGTTCGAGTACTATACTGTCTACACCGCGGACGAAAAAGGTGAGGGCGATTATTTCAACACGGTGCAGCTTTTGACAAGCGATGCGGCGGAGGATGGAGCAAACGAACAAACTCTGCTTGCCGAGGATACGGGAAGCTGTGAAATTAGAATGAGCGAATTGGTTTTGAAGGAAAATGAAAACCAAAATCTAATCACACTAACAGCGGTTACGGACGAATGGCAGCCGGTAACCGACGACGACGGAAAGCAGCAGATGGCGCTCGTTATGTACTACTGCACCTACAGTTTAAACCCCGATAGCTCAATCCCCGAGGGTACCATCGGCGGCTACGCAAGGCATCAGCTTACACCGAAATATGTTTCGGGCTATGACCAGGCGGAGGGCGCCGGCATTAACGGAAACAGCTATCGTTTCGAGATAACGGGTGCGTACACGAACGGGACGGATTACCTGATTCCCGTCAGCTATTTTGAAAGCGCATACGGAAACAAGACATATCAAGACGGAACCGTGGTATGCGATTACGTCTACAGCTCGTCCGCACTCTGCCCCTTCATCTACGCTTCGGGCGACACATGGGCTTCAAACGGCGGCTCTAATGTCTTTAACGCAAACAGAATGTGTGCGGCGACCTATTACAGGCTGAACGGAGAAAATTATGTCAGGATAACGGCGGCGGACGTCGCGGGTCAGCCCTACAAAATCGGCGTTGTGTACTACACGGTGATGAAAAAGGCGACGGACACGTACAATCCCAATTCCACCGTCATTAACCTGTTCGACTATTGGGCGACGCTGGAGCGGAAGGACAGCGATAACCATTCCTCGAGCAGTACGGAGTTTAGCGCGGAGCTGAACAGCGGAATCAACGAAAATCACGCACTGAAATTCGGACGCAGCATCGGAGAAGGATACGGCTTAATCAACTACTCCTACGGCGGAACGGATACGCCGTCCAAAAGGATGCAGGGTATCGTAGCAAATACCTTGGGAAGCGACCGTTTTCCGTATCTGTCCGGCAAGCTGACGACCGATGACGACAAGAATTTTATGCCTTCCGGTACCACCGAAGAGCAGAGCGTCGAATCGCTGGCGTATCTGTTCGATCCAAATAAGACGGCGAATGGGAAAAAATCCTTCCCGAACGTAACGGGACTGTTGTGGCAGGATGAGGACGGTTATTACTGCTATGATTCCAACCTGCGCGCAGCGGAGCTTGACGAAGCGACATGCGCTGTTACCGAATACACGTCGCCTGCGGGAGTATACAGCGCTAACGGCGTAAGCGGACAGTTCTTCCCCTTTAACGACGCACACCGCACAACGCTGATCAATGCGGATCAGGATCCGATCAATCATTATTTCGGTCTAACCCTGACGTCGCGCTTTATTCAGCAGTTCGGCGGAAAGAAAGCAATGACAAGCGACGAGGACGTTATTTTTAAGTTTACCGGCGACAACGACGTGTGGATTTTTATCGACAACGTTCTGGTGGCGGACTTGGGCGGACTCGGAAGCTCCGCAAGCGTTACCATCAATTTCCGTACCGGCGAAGTGCTGATTGACGACGCCGGCACAACCGGCAACCCAACCGGTACGCAGAATACCACAATCCGCGAAGCGTTTATAGCTGCGCATCCGGACTATGCGACGTCGATTGCATGGAACGGCGACACTTTCCCCGACGAAACGCTGCACACCCTGAAATTCTATTATCTGGAGCGTGGCAATTTCGACTCTAACCTGAAACTGCAATACAATCTGAACCAGGTGCCGGTCAGCAAAATTGAAAAGGTGGATCAGTACGGAAGATTCGTAGACAATGCGGTGCTTGCAATCTATCGTGCAGTCGAGAACGCTGACAAGACATACAGTTACATCGGCGATAACGGCAAGCTTTATACATCCGAGGATGTTAAGAGCTTTACTATAAACCCGGAAAACGGCAATATGAGCAACAGCACAGGCGTCGTCATAACCTCGGCGTTCCACGGCGTTACGGAAAACGGAGAAATGCCCTTTTTAAGCGGAGACGGTATGCCCTACTCCATGGAAGAGCTTGAGAGTATGTTCGGAAATAAGATGATTCTGCGCGAGGTAAAGATCCCCGAAGGCTTCAGAACCGTTTCGGACGAGATTTATCTTTCGATTGAGGGCGGTCTGATGTTCTGCAACAACACCTACAATTCCGGCGTGCTGGCGCACGGCAATGTTCTGGTAAACGCAACCAATCAGTTGTACGCCGCAAGGGAATACACAAGCGTCGCGACCGACATGTACAACGCCAGCCACAACAGCAACGACAACAATAATGTGTGGAGGGTCGGTGAAAGAGAGATTCAAGACAGCGTCAGCGGCGATACAGTGACCATGCCAATTTATTCGGTGAACTACTACGACGTCGTCAATAACGCAAAAAACGGAACGCTGTTTTCCGTGGTGCTGAAGCGAAACGGCAGAGATTTCTGGCACGGCTACGGCTATGATTACTGGTATCCGGTATACGGCACCGATAAAAAGGGCTATACTGTGGTAGAGAGCGTCCCGGGCGTGGAAAACGCCGTTCCGGTCGAACCGAAGACCGAAGAGGAGTGGAACAGCCTTACCTTTGACACCGCACCGACGAATATCGAAGCCGTACTCTATGCAGCAAAGGCTCAGGCAAAGCTGGCGGGCGAAAGCGCGCTGACCTTCCAGGAAAGTGGCAACGGCATGCAGCTTCTGTTAGAGCATCTGCCGGGCAGTATTAACCGCTATTATACCTTTATGCTGAACAACGAACTGCTTGACACATCCAATCCCAGCGATTCGGATCCGCAGTACGTGGTTGCCTATTACTGGACCAGTGCGAACAGCATAGAGGATGCGACAGCGGAAAATACCGTCCGTGTCTACTCTCATGATAATCTGATCAGCGAGGTGAACGGCTTCAAGCTGCAGTGGAGCACGACCATTTCGGTACCGAATCTGGAAAACCGCCTGTTCTTCCAGAAGACGGACAAAGAAAGCGAGACGGGCGAGCTGGTAAACGATGCGATATTCGCCTTGTATGACGTGTATGACGCTGCGCCTACAAAAGAGAGCATATCCTACGGCTACAACTTCATTTACTATATCGGTCATGACGCTGCGACAGGCAGCAAGGTCTATGTGGCGCCGCTTGACAACGCCGTTTCAAACCCGAGACCGGGCTACGCGGTCGTTATGGGCGTCAGAACGGAAGAATTAGGTAATGAATCCGCTTATGTGATCGGCTATGGCGACTATACGGTTAACACTGCGGCGACAATTAAATATGACGAAGAAACGGGCGCCTATGAAGGACTTTTGGGAACAAATGTCGGAAGGATTACCGTTACGCTTACCGCTCCTGCAAAAAATGCGGACGGCGGGGACGTTGCTCCCGTCGGCTCACAGTATTTTGTCGATCCGGCAACTGATGCGGACGGAAATTTTCTTGTGGGAGCGACCCACGACGTCTGCACTGCGGTCAGCGAGACCGGCACGGGGCATTTCAATAAGCTCAAACCCGGCTGCTATTACCTCAGAGAGATTGCTGCTCCCGCAGGCTTTACGCTTAACAAGGAGGAAATTCCCGTACTAGTGAACCAAAACGGCGTATATGCCAACGCCAAATCCGACAACAACGGCGTTGCGGTCGGCAACGGCATCGGCTATCTGGTCAGCACATTGGACGCCTACGCTTCTCACGGCGACGTTGACGAAACCATGACCTGGGTCTACGGCGCCTTGATTCAGAACAACGCTGAGGATTTCTCCGCCTTTGACGATATTTCCGGAGACGTCATCCATGTGGAGGATGGTACCGCTACCGACAAATGGTATTTTGTTAAGCCAAATTCCGCACGGGACGACGGCTACGGTTTGGGAGCCACAGATAAACGCGAAGAGGCTATGGTGACCTATTTGGAGTATGCCGACACATTGGCAGAGGACAGCACGAAGGAGGTTGTATTCGACTACACGCCCAACAACAACCAAAGCGCGAGAGCGCAGGCGGGTGAAAAGGGTGCCGCGACGCTTGAAGGCGAGAATATGATCCGCCTGTTCACCGATGTCGGCTGGAGCGATCTTGCGATTTATCAGGATTACGCCTACGGCGCAGGTCAGGCGACCACCGGACGCACCACCAATTACACCGATTTAACAAGCTACGGCAACATCTCCAATCTGTTTTCCAGTTCCACCTTTGTGAGAGTGACGGACAAGCCGAGAGTGGATTTGGCGGTGAAGAAGGTTTCGGCAAACGACCCGAGCCAAACGCTTTTCGGTGCAAAATTCCGGCTGTATTATACCGATGAAGACGGCAAAAACCACTATTACAAAGCGTCTGACTCCGGTGCGGTCGGCTGGACGGTAAATGAAGAGGACGCCACCCTTGTGACTGATGCGAACGGGCTGGTGAAATTTCCCGATTTGCCGGACGGTACATATTATTTGGAAGAGGTCAGCGCTCCGACAGGCTTTTGGCCTATCGAAAGTCCGATTGCATTACAAATCATAGACAGAACGCTTCAGCTTTCAGACTCCTCCCTGCCGGTCGGCGTTTTCTCCGATGGCGGCGTGCTTCAGTCGAGCGGCGAAACGCTTTATACAATCACCGTACCCAATACACTCAACGGCGGCTACGAGCTTCCGGAAACCGGCGGATGCGGAACAATCATTTACATGGTATCCGGCTTGCTGCTTTTGGCGGCGGCTTTATGCGGATATATCATAAAACGCAGGCGTGAGGGGAGGTTTTGCAAATAACCCTGTAAAATTAGGCAAAAACGTCGGTTATGCCATATATAAAAACAATTTAACGTTTATTTTAAGGAAGGCGGAAAAACAATGAAACAAGTAAAAAGAATCTTTGCATTTATTCTGGCGGCGCTGCTGGCGCTGGCAATGGCGCTTCCGGCGCTGGCGGCAGACGTTAAAATTACAAATTCTGTAGAGGGTCAAACTTATACAGCGTACAAAATTTTTGACGTATCGCAGAACGGAAACAATTATGCGTACACCATGGCGTCGGACAGTGAGTGGAAGAGTGTTGTGGAAAGCTTTATAACGAACAACATAGGCTGCGGCTTGACGCTCACTCCGAACATAAGCGGCAGCTACAACGTGACAATTAGCAGCGCATTTAACGAAAACATAGCGAAAAGCTTTGCCACTTATTTGAACACCAACAAGGAAGGGAAAACACAGAGCGGCGATTCTGTAACCGGAACGGGTTCAGCTACGGATCCGATTTCAATCACCGGACTTGACGCAGGCTATTATTTCATCACCTCCTCTCTCGGTTCGCTCTGCATGCTTCATACAACGAGTGAAACAAAGACAATAAACGAGAAAAATGAAAAGCCTGATATTGCAAAAACTGCTGATAAAACTACAGC
The DNA here is from genome assembly GCA_958352145.1 of uncultured Eubacteriales bacterium. Classification (GTDB taxonomy): domain Bacteria; phylum Bacillota; class Clostridia; order Oscillospirales; family CAG-272; genus UMGS902. The sequence continues at coordinate 12,370 of CATWNM010000029.1, read as the reverse complement.
AAGCGTCGGTGAAACGGTGACCTTTACCTTAACGGTAACGGCGGGCGGCGATGCAGCGACAAGCTATATTGTACACGATACCATGTCAAGCGGACTGAAGCTTAAGGGCACGGGGACAGACGGTGCAGTACAGGACTCTGATTTCACGGTAACCACCCAGGAAGGGGATCCAGCTACAGCTACACCTGTTAACACAACTAACTATACAATCAAAGTAAAGGACAGAACCGACGACACATTAGAAGACAGCACGTGCATCTTTGAGATTACCTTCCCTCAAACCTACACAAGCACGCTTTCGAAGGGTAAGGCAATCACTATTACATACAGCGCGGTTGTACAGCCGAGCGCAGTTACAACCGGAGTAGAAACCAACAAGGCAAAGCTGCAGTACGGAAACAGCTATTCCGCAGAAAAACAGGTTGAAGTGAAAAACTACGGCTTCAGCCTTGTAAAAACCACTTCGGATAAGGCAATCCTTTCCGGCGCACAATTTGAGATGTATACGGATGACGCATGCACACAGAAAGTCAACGTCATTAAAGTCGGCGAAGGCGCAGACGCCTACTACAGACCGATTGCAGATGGCGAGACCGCAGTGGACTATATCGAAGCGGGAAATGTCAAGCTTGACGGACTTGCAAGCAAAACCTATTATTTGAAAGAAATAAATGCGCCGGCGGGCTACAATCCTCTTGCGGCGGCGCAGCCCTTCGCACTTGGCGCTGAAGACAATTGGGCAACAGTGAGTGCGGTTGAAGGTTCAGATCCGACTACATATACATATATAAGCGGCGGTTTGCAGATTGTGAACCAAACGGGCAGTGAAATGCCGGAAACCGGCGGTATCGGTACGACAATCTTCTACGTGCTGGGCAGCATCCTGCTCATTGGCGCGGGAATACTTCTTGTCACCAGAAAGCGTATGAACGGCGCGAAATAAGATTTTTTTAGCGGATTGAGCGCGGGGGGCTATCTCCCCCGCGCCCGGTGCGCACAGCCATAAGGAGAGTTCCGTAATGAAAAAGAATTTATCTACAATTTTGCTTGTTATTATCTTTTTTACGGGGCTGTCTTTATTGCTGTACCCCTCTGTAAGCGATTACTATAATTCCTTTCACCAGACGAGGGCAATAGCTGATTATGAGAATGTTATGGAAAACCTGAGCGAGGAGGACTACAACCTGTTGTGGGAGGCGGCAAGAGAATATAACCAAAATGCTGCAACAAACGGCGGATACATTATTACCTCCGACGAACAGCAAAGCTGGTATGAAAGCCTGCTTAATACAAACGGCACGGGGATGATGGGACATATTGAAATTCCGTCGATCCGCGTGTCTCTTCCCATATACCACAATACCGAGGATTCGGTGCTGCAGTTTGCCGTCGGGCATTTGAACTGGAGCAGTCTTCCGGTCGGCGGCGAAAGCACACATTGTCTTTTATCGGGGCACAGAGGTCTCCCCTCCGCGAAACTGTTTACAAATCTTGACAGACTGACCGAGGGGGATATTTTTAAGCTATATATTTTGGACAGTGTACTGACTTATCAGGTCGATCAGATCAATGTGGTAGAGCCGGATGATATTGAAAAACTGGGGATCATAGACGGCGGGGATTTCTGCACGTTGATTACCTGCACACCCTACGGCGTCAATACGCACAGACTGCTTGTCAGAGGTCAAAGGATTGTAACGACCGAAAATATTCATGTCGCAGCCGACGCAGTTCAGATTGAGCCTTTGATCGTAGCGCCTGTTGTCGCCGCTCCGCTGCTTTTTGCGCTGATATTGTTTGTCATGATAAAATACCGCAAACGCGGGTGAAATTTAAAGAGGTAGATCGTTATGAATTTGAAAAAGAATAAGCTGATTGGTCTAATCCTTTGCTTTATGCTATGTTTTCTCCTGTTTTCACAGAGCGCTTACGCATATGATTTGATTGATACGGAAAAGGCGGCAAATTTCGCGGTATCTTTCTGCCCGGGCGGCAAAAGTGCAGCAAATGTTGAATTTAAGGTATATAAAGCCGCCGAGATTTCGGAGTACTGCGAATTTACTCTGTCTGATAAATTCAATCAGTATTCCCTGTCATTAGACAATCTTGACAGCGCCGGCTGGCGGGCGCTGGCGCAGACCATGGCGGGCTATGCGGCGGCAGATGGAGTCGTTCCCGATGCTGCCGGAAAAACAGATTCCTCCGGAAAAGCTTCTTTCTCCGGGTTGGACACGGGACTTTATCTGGTAACGGGAAGCAGTTATAAAAACGGTAATTACACCTATACTTCCACTCCGTTTTTGGTTTGTCTTCCGAATTACGGTGCAGATAACACCTGGCAGTATGACGTAACAGCCAACGTTAAATTCGACTCAATTTATCACGGCGGCGGAGGAGACGCCACTATGCTGACAAGAAAGGTGTTAAAAGCATGGAAGAATGACAGTGCTGAAAGCCGCTCGGAAAGTGTTTCGGTTACGTTGCTGAAAAACGGAAAAGCATATGAAACGGTTACTTTGGATGAGCAAAACAACTGGCGCTATACATGGAGCGGATTAAACAGCAGTTCCGAATGGCAGATTGTTGAAAATGACGTACCGGAAAATTATACAGTGACGGTGAATAAGGAGGGAATCACTTTTCTTGTAACAAATACATACAATAAGCCAAATAATCCTGATAGTCCCGATAACCCGCAAAATCCCGACGCTCAGGCTGACCCGGCGGATCCCGATAAGCCGAATGTACCGACCGTTCCGGGCGAAACGGAAACGCCTTCGGATGATACCCCGGATGAGCCGTACAACACCGAAACGCCGCTTCCGCCGGAACTGCCGCAGACAGGGCTGCTGTGGTGGCCGGTATCATTACTTGCGATATGCGGCGTGGTTGTTTTTATGATAGGTTGGATAAAACAAAGAACAGATGGTGAAAACGATGAAAAATAAACGAGTAAAATCAAGCTTAGTATTGATGATAACAGGCGCTTTGCTGACAGCTTCCGCCGTGATTTTTGCCGCAAATAATCTGTACGAACAAAATAGAGCCGAGAAAGCCGCCTTTGACGCGCTGTCGGAAATGAAGTTTGACACGCCTTTGCGCGCCGAGGACGTCGGGGAAGCGGTTATTCCGGATTACGTTTTAAATCCGGATATGGATATGCCATCGGAAGAAATAGGCGGTTTTGAATATATTGGAAAGCTGGAAATACCGGCTCTTGATATAGCATTGCCGGTTATGAAAGAATGGAGCTATAAGGCTCTTAAAAAATCTCCATGCTGCTATTCTGGTTCAATATATAAAAAAAATATGGTAATTGCGGGTCATGATTATAACAAGCATTTCGGCGGACTGAAAGTACTTACAGCAGGCGATGATATCGTTTTTACGGATATTGACGGAAATGTCTTTTCGTATACGGTTGCGGAAACAAAAATCCTCGCCCCCGACAGAATCGAGGAGATGACAAACGGGGAATATCCCTTGACGCTTTTTACCTGTACGCCCGGGGGCGCGTCAAGAGTAACGGTGCGGTGTGAGATGAAGCGGAATATCCGCGAAGAACCCGAATAATATCACATGAAACCGATATATGCGTGAAAATGGCGCTTTCAACTATGGTGATTCATGGAAGTGGATTACCTACTTTTTTGTTTATATTTTCGATTTGAAAAATCACGATTTGAAAAAATTTATCTGCGGCAAAGAAATGCATAATGATGACAGTGGAAGCAATACATATATTACTGTTAAATAAGAACCGGATAAAAACATTTCCGTAAAGCTGAACAAAAATCTATCCTGATTGCCAGCCTTGGAAACGGTATCAATTGTCAATCATAAATGCCTGACAAAATAGAAAAAGCCCTGTTTGATGAAAAATCAAATAGGGCTTTACTTATGATGCTGCACAACCGCTTCAAACTATGCTTGAATCTGTAATATATATAAAGCAATAATACAGAGTGCTTTGTATCTTTTGCAAAAACACTCTGTATATCTGTATATTAATTTGTGCAAAAATGGAGAAAACAAAAAATTGTTGATCCCTATTTGACACAGCCGAGGGCTGAGCATACCACCGGCTTTGCCGATGGTTATGATTATATGCATTGGCGGTCAAATCAATATGCAAATTTTATGTTAAGAATGTTAAATTTATTTTTCTTTTTCAAGTACATTTTGACCTTTGCGGCTATACTGCTCTTATCTCAATGAAGAGGAGCGCATAACTATGGAAAAGACCGCGCATTACCGGCATGAACTCAAATATGAGATCGATTATCTGAACTATTTGTCGATCCGGCAGCGTCTGTCCCCCATTATGGCGCGGGATCCGCATACGCAGACGAACGGCCGCTACAGGATTCGAAGCGTTTATTTTGATAATATCTATGACCAGGCGTTGCGCGAGAAAGTTAATGGAATCCCTGTGCGCGAGAAGTTTCGCATACGGTATTACAATGATGATTTTTCGTATATTGCGCTAGAAAAGAAGATAAAGCGTGATGGCCTGTGCATGAAAATTGACGCCGTGCTCACGGAACAGGAATGCCGGAAACTTCTAAATGGAAATACAGATTGGATGCTTATGCATCCGGCGCCGTTGGTCCGGGAGTTGTATACGAAAATGAAAAATCATCTGCTCCGGCCGCGCGTATTGGTTTCCTATTTGAGAGAGCCGTATGTGTACCGTGTAGGAAACGTTCGAATTACGTTTGATTCTGACATTCGAACAAGTTTGTACTGCCAGCGGTTCTTGAACTCGGAGAACCATGATATCTGCGCGACGGATACCCCCAAAACAATCATTATGGAAGTAAAATATGACGGCTTTCTCCCGGAGATCATTGCGGATTTGATTCAAACAGACGGAGTACGGCAGACGGCTTTTTCAAAATACGGCGTTTGCCGCCGTTTTGGATGATTTATAAAGAATGTAAAGGAGGACGGCGATATGACGTTCAATGATATTTTTAAATCCAGTTTTTTAGAAAGCGTATCCACTTTTTCTGTTTTGGACGTATTGATCGGTATGTTGGTTTCACTGGCCGTGGGGTTGTTTATTTTTTTGGTCTACAAAAAGACCTTTACCGGCGTAATGTATTCTTCCGGCTTTGCGCTGACTCTTGTCGGTCTTTCTCTTGTAACGACGCTTGTGATTATGGCGGTGACCTCCAATGTGGTGCTTTCGCTCGGCATGGTCGGCGCGCTGTCGATTGTGCGCTTCCGCGCGGCAATCAAGGAGCCTATAGAAATTGTATATTTGTTTTGGGCTATTGCGTGCGGGATCGTCATCGGTGCGGGTATGATTCCACTTGCGGTCATCGGCTCCGTTATAATCGGGGTCATCCTTATCGTCTTTGCAAATCGAAAAATACATGAAAATCCATATATTCTTGTTATGAACTGTGGGGACGGGCCGAGCGAAACAAAGGCGCTTGCGCTTTTAGGAGAAAATGTGCGGCGCTATGTTGTTAAATCAAAGACCGTAAGCGCTTCGGGCATCGAACTTACGGCGGAATTGCGTTTAAAGGATAGTTCCACGGATTTTGTAAATCGGCTCAATGAGATCCCCGGCGTCGGGAATGTAACATTGGTCAGTTATAACGGCGAATATATGGCATAAATTTTAGGAGGAAACGGTTATGATTGCCAACAGTTATATGAACCGGATTATTGTTGCGATCATGGCAGCGGCCGTCTGCCTGTGCTTTTGCGCAATAGCGTTTTCTGATTTGCTGATTCATGCGACGGGCGGCGCCGGTGTGACGATGGAATACGAATCTGCGCTGTTTGACACGAATGAGATTCTCCGCATCGATATTTCTATGGACGGCGAGGCGTGGGATGAAATGTTGGAAAACGCCATTTCAGAGACGTATTATTCCTGTGATGTTGCGATTAACGGAAGTACGTTTTATAATGTGGGGATTCGGCCCAAAGGCAATACTAGTCTTTCGTCCATTGTCAGCGACCCGGATTCGGATCGCTACAGTTTTAAATTGGAATTTGATCAATATGTGGCTGGTCAGACTTGTTTTGGATTGGATAAGCTGATTTTAAACAATAATTATGCTGATGCGACTAATATGAAAGAAGCGATTGTTTATGATATGTACCGGTTTCTGGATGCCGACGCCTCTTTGTATAATTATGCGGAAATCTATATCAATGGAGCGTATTGGGGCGTATATCTTGCGCTGGAAGCGGTTGAGGATAGCTTTTTGCTTCGGAATTATGGCGCAGGTTCGGGAGAACTGTATAAGCCGGAAAATATGGAAATGGGTGGCGGAGGCAATGCAGGAGACCGGCGGCCGGATATGAATGCACCAAATTTCAGTTTCCCGGAATCCTCTGAAAATGGCGGCGTAAAAGCTTTCTCAGAAATGCCGCCTTTTCAAAATGAAACCGGCGACGGACAAACGCTTCCGGCAGAAGAACCGTTTGCTTTTAGAACGGGGAAGGAAAATTTAGAGATTTCGAGCAGCAATGGATTTGGCGGTTTTTCTATGCGCAGCGGCGGTTCGGATTTGAATTACACCGACGACAATTTGGACAGTTATTCCGCAATCTGGGCGGGTGCCGTTACAGATACGGATGACAAGGATCATGAGCGGGTTGTAGCCGCGCTGAAAAACATCAGTCAAGGCGCAGATATTGAAACGTGTATGGACATTGACAACCTGCTGAAATATATTGCGGTTCATACGTTCGCCGTAAATTTGGACAGCTTATCCGGGACAATGGCGCATAATTATTATCTATATGAAAGCGGCGGTCAGCTGAATATCCTGCCGTGGGATTATAATCTTTCGTTTGGCGGTATGGGCGGCGGGAGCGGCGCCTCGGATGTCGTGAACGATGCGATTGACACGCCCTTTTTAATAACCAACTTTTTTGATGCTTTACTGGAAAATGAAGAATATCTTGCGCGTTATCACGCATATCTTAGGCGGCTTGCTGACGAATATGTTGACGGCGGCGTTTTTGATGAAACGTATACGCGCATTCGCGGTCAGATCGACACGCTTGTCCAAAACGATTCTACCGCGTTTTACACATATGATGCGTATCGTGCGGGCTCCGAAATGCTGTATGCCGTAGTTAAGTTGCGGGCCGAGAGTGTGCGCGGACAGCTTGACGGAACAATCCCCTCGACCGACGCCGCGCAGCGGGAAAACCCGGAGATGCTGCTGGACGCTTCGTCCATTGATATTGAAACGATGGGGACCATGGGGGGCGGCCGCGCGGGTTTCGGCGGGAAGGGCGCGGCGCCGGATGATGCTTCCGGAGAAAACCGGGGCCGTTTTTCCGGAATACAGGAGAAAGCGGCGGTCGCTGAAAACGGATTTCCGGACGATCAGGCGTTTGGCGGACGGTTTGATCAAACTTTATCCGGTTTTGCGGCAGGGGCCCCCTCAACCGCCGCACAGCCCATTTTGATTTATGGAATCTGCCTGACTGTCTTGATAGCCGCACTGATTTTCGCAAAATGCTATCGAAGAAAATTGATTTCAAAGTAAACGATGGGTTCGTCTGAGATAAGAACCGGCGCAGGAAAGAGACAAAAAGCAAACCGCTCTCTGTATTGTATTCAGAGAGCGGCCTTTTTTGTGCGAAGCGTATCGAACATTGAAGGTGGATTTATTACATTCGAGGCGCTTTTTGACGCTTTCGAGGACAACGGCGCAAATATTTTGCGAAAATCGTTTAGTCATTTGGGAAAACACATTGACAAGGATTCTGTGCGTTTAGTATAATAAATCTACATTCAATATTTATGAAAGCATACAAATTTTTGGGAAGCCGGCTGTATTTTGTAAAATTGAGCAGCCGGATTTTTGTGACCGTCGGGAGATTATAATGAAAAAAATAATGCTTGTGTTCGGTACGCGGCCTGAGGCTATAAAAATGTGTCCGCTTGTTGACGAACTGAAAAAACGTTCAAATATTCAGACGGTGGTATGCGTATCCGGCCAGCACCGTCAGATGTTGGACGCCGTGCTGCGCGTGTTTGGCATAGTGCCCGATTATGATCTTGCAGTCATGAAAGAGCGACAGACGCTCTTTGATATTACGCAGCAGATCCTTATGCGGATTCGGGATGTCTTAACGGAAGTGATGCCGGATATCGTTCTGGTTCACGGAGATACCTCGACGACTTTTGCTACGGCGTTGGCTTGTTATTACATGCAGATTCCCGTCGGTCATGTGGAAGCCGGCCTGCGAACCTACAATATCTATTCTCCATATCCGGAAGAATTCAACCGTCAATCTGTTGGAATCATAGCAAAATATAATTTTGCGCCGACCGAATGTGCCCGGCAGAACCTGCTTCGCGAAGGAAAGGATCCGGCACGGATTTTTGTTACGGGCAATACGGGAATTGATGCGCTGCGTACCACGGTCAAAGCGAATTATACGCATCCGGAGCTTTCTTGGGCGAAAGACGCCCGTTTAATTTTGATTACCGCGCACCGGCGGGAGAATCTTGGCCAGCCGATGCGGCACATGTTTCGGGCGATCCGGCGTATCATTGATGAACATACGGATGTTAAGGCGATTTATCCGATTCATTTGAACCCGTCTGTGCGCGAAGCGGCAGAGGAAATATTCGATGGCTGTTCGCGCATCCATCTGATCGAGCCGCTGGACGTTTTGGATTTTCACAATTTTTTGGCGCGCGCTTATCTGGTTTTGACGGACAGCGGCGGTATACAGGAAGAAGCGCCCTCGCTTGGAAAACCGGTTTTGGTCATGCGGGATACGACCGAGCGCCCGGAAGGCGTTGAGGCCGGTACGCTTAGATTGGTTGGAACAGGCGAAGAGATGATTTATCAAAGTTTTAATCTTTTATTGGAAGATGCCGTGGTTTATAAGGCGATGTCCTGCGCTTCTAATCCTTACGGAGATGGCTTTGCAAGCCGCAGGATTGCGGATATACTCTGTGCCGATTTTCAGTAATGCCTTTTGACTGTAATTTGTAGTGATTTAAAAAACATGAGGTGAACGGGATTGACGGTTCTGGAACTTTTTGATAAGTCTTCTATTGACAATTTAATGACGCCTTTGGCGTATCGGGCTGATAAAGTGATCTATGTCGGATATGACAAGCGGCAGTTGGAAAAGGAATGTCGTTTGTTTGAAAAAATATTTATGGCGCGGCATATGGGTGTAGAAGTTTTTCCCCTTTGCGTCAGCCCCGGTGATGATGAAACGATTTTGCAGTGCTTTATAGAGATTTTTCAAAGTGAAAAAAATTTGATTGTGGACCTGAAAGGCGGAGATGAAACCTTGCTGCTTTTGCTGGGACGCGCTTATGAGATCGTGCATCCAGCTAGCGCGCAGCTGCACTGTATGGATTCGTATGGAGGGGAGATTCAGTTTCACAGCGCCGCATATTTTTCTCAGACTGATACCCCGGCGCTCAGTGTGCGGGAAACTGTGGAACTGCATGGCGGTGTAATCGCGGATTGTACAGATGTTGCGCAGTTGGCGGTCGATCCAAAGCAACCGTGTAATGTGTTCGACGACCTTCAAACGATGTGGGAAATTTGCTGTCGGAATCCGAATCGCTGGAACTCTAATGCAAATTGTTTGGCTGAAATTGATTCGGTGGGGATTTGCAACGGCTTGGAGGTGATGATTTCTGCGAAGGAGGTAAAACGGCAGAAAAGGCTTTCCAGTTATGATAAGCTGGGTAATACTTTGATTCCGCTGTATCGCGCGGGACTGATCACGATGCTGGATATTGCCTCTTCTCATATTTCGTTTGTTTATAAGAATCGGTGCGTTCGGGAATGTCTGCGCCGCGCAGGTCTTTTGCTGGAATTGAAAATTTTCACCGCCGCGCTGCAGTGCCGGGACGAGAAAGACAATCCTGTATTTCATGATGCGATGACTGGTGTGGTGCTCGACTGGAGCGATGTGGCGCGCAAGGATGCTACGGTAAATGAGGCAGACATTATTTTGATGCGCGGCATGATTCCTTATTTTGTTTCCTGCAAAAGCGGGAACGTGGATGAAGACGAACTGTATAAATTTGCAGCCGTTGCGCGAAAATTCGGAGGACGGCATGTGCGGAAACTCATGGTATTACAGACACTTTCGGGCAATCGGGGAAAAGACCGGCATTTTTTGAACCGTGCAAGAGAAATGGGAATCCAAGTTCTATACAATGTCCATAAGATGGATGAAATTGATCTAGCCGAGGATCTTTTCGCGCTTTGATCGGCAGTATTTTTGGTGGTTTAAAAATAAGAACAACTCAATTGGGCTGTTCTTATTTTTGTTTTAATTGTTTTATGATTTTGGAATAGCTGGAGTTCAATTTGCAAACAATGGGTACAGGCGGTTTGGACCGGTTGTCTGAATGTTACCCGGTTAACCCCGTTTCTTTATTATAGAGAGGGGAAGTAAAATGAATTTGCGCTTAAAATTGTTTGCGCTGCTGATGACGTTTCTTCTGCTTGCGGCTGCGCCGCTGGTATCCTGCGGGCAAATGCAGAATGCGAAACAAGATGCCGTCGGTTTTGACCGTATGCGCTCGGGTGAACGAACGGAGAAGTCCGAGCCTGTGACGATCAAGTGGGCCTCTTTTGCACTTGCAGACGAGGGCGCCTATCCTGCCTATGAGGCGGCTGCAAAAGGATTTATGGAAGCCAATCAGACGATCAAAGTAGAACTGGACGGGTCGCATTCGTATTCCGCTTACTTGGATAATTTGCTTAAAAATATATCCAGTGAGGCTGCGCCAACCGTAGCGCATATCCGCGCAGAATGGCTGCCTGCTTTGCTCGAAACCGGTGCGGTGCATACTGTAGCCGGCATGGATGAACGTATTTTGCAGGCATATACAAATGCGCAGCTTGAGGCGGTATCAGAAGGCGGCGTACTGTATGCTTTGCCATGGTATTATAGCACGCAGATGCTTTTTTACAACAAGACGCTTCTCGATCAAGCGCAGGTGGCGCCTGAAGAGATTCAATCGTTTGACGATCTTTTAGCGGCTGCGAAAAAAGTATGCGCACTTGGAGACGATATTTTCGGTTTTGCGCTTCCGTCAAGCGGCGTAATGCCTGGCGAAGGCTATCATGTGCTTCCGGTGCTGTGGGCAAACGGGGGCGATCTTTTGGACGCGGAAGGAAAAATCGCGTTGGACAATACTTCGGGTATGCAGACGTACAGGCAATTGCAGCAGATTTTTGAAGAAAATATTTCCCCGCAGGGAATGACCTCAAAAGAACTTCGCGCTCTTTTTGGAGAGGGCAAGATCGGTTTTCTGTACGATGTACAGTCAGGCGTAGCAGACTGCGCAGCAACAGCCAATACGGAAGAGGATTTTTATCGCAGTCTTGGATATATGGAAATTCCAGGCGGCGACGGTTATATCGAGTCGCATCTTTTGGTTGTGCTGAACGCAGATAATGACGCACAATTGTCTGCGGCTAGATTATTTTTGGAATATATGTCCGGAGACGCGGCTTTTTACTACCTAAACGCAGAGACGCCGGCTTATTTGCCTGCGCGGGAGGATGTTCGAAACAGAGCGCTGCACGATTCGGATGCTTTGACACGCGCTTTTGCTGACGCTGCAGATCATGCGCGTGAAATTCCGTATATGCGTCTGGACTTTGTAAAGGCAGATGATGATTTTTCCGACGGCCTTTTGCGTGTTGCCGGCGGTGAAGAAGTCAATACCGTGCTTGCGGATATGAAACGACGTATGCAGGCGTATTTGCGCTGACGGAAAACGTATTAAAATAAGGCAAAAGCAGGTTACGGCTTTTGCCTTATTTTCTATTTGAAACAAATATAGCAATAAATATAGCAGAGAGTTTCGTGTAAAAAAGAACGCCTCTTTTAATAGACGTTCTTCTGGTGGACCTGGTGGGATTCGAACCCATGACCTCTGCGTTGCGAACGCAGCGCTCTCCCAACTGAGCTACAAGCCCGAATATAATAAAATGACGCTATAATAAGTCGGCGGCGCTGTCGATGGTCGGAATGACAGGATTCGAACCTGCGACATCCTGCTCCCAAAGCAGGCGCGCTACCAACTGCGCTACATCCCGGGATGCTTCGGTCGAAAATCGTGCGCCGCCGTGAACAACCCAGCATGATCTATTATATCAAATACGATTTGAAAAGTCAAGGAAATTTTTTAAAAATTGAAAATTCTTCTTTTTCGTCGTTTTTAGAAGGGAACAGGCGGTTTTATAAAAGAGTTTTTGTTTTCGAAAGCTTCCATTTTTTGTATTTGTGGTTCAATTCTTCATTTTATACAATTCGCTGTCGGCTATTTCGGTATAACTGTCGCCATATTTTCTTGCGGATTTTTTTATTTGTTCGTAATAGAAATAATTTA
>CATWNM010000028.1 GCA_958352145.1 uncultured Eubacteriales bacterium | reverse complement strand
GGAAAAGCGGCTGCGCCGGATTTTTGCTGCGGCGTCATCGGTTCCAAAGCGATCCCTGCCTTTCTTTTTTATTATGATACCACAAGTTTTTCTATTTTACAACGCCCAAAAACGCTGCAAGCGCAAAGCTCGCCGGATCATCCCGGAATCTGTATGGCAAAATCGCAAGGCCGCTTTGCCGATTTGTGCTAAAGCTATTGACAAAACAGCCGGCGGCAGTATAAAATATAGTATTAAGTGTATTTGATATGGCTTTCTCCGCATACTAATCTACATAGAGGACGATGCGGAGGCGCTATGAAAAAAGGATTGAATGCGATGGAGAAAGAGCAGATCGAACAAAAGGCCGAAGCTTTGCTTGCGGAAATCAATATTGACAGCGAAAACGGAGTAGACGTTATAGACGCGGCGCAGTCGCTCGGCTTTGTCGTGGGAACTGCGGATTTAGACGACAGCGAAGACGGATTTATCATGGTGAATCTCTCGGAAACCGAAATTTTGGGTGTGCCGACAAACCGGCTGATCGTCGTCAACCAAAAGCGGGATTACTATGAAAAGCGTTTTATCATCGCGCATGAACTGGCGCATTATGATCTGGCAGGCCGCGAAAATATATTCGCCTGCCGGGAAAGCAGGCACGGCAGAACGGACGCGGAGAATCAGGTGGATTATTATGCGGCGTGCCTGCTGATGCCGTCCGTTTCCTTTAAAAAGCAGTTTGATAAATACAACAACGGCTCCGCATTTGAGGTTTCAAAGGAATTGTCGAAAATCTTCGAGGTTCCCGTCGAAAGCGTATTGAGAAGAATGGACGAGTTAGGACTGCGGTTCAATGATTGAAGAAACGTATAAATATTTAGCGGACGCGTATAAAAATATTCAGATATTCCCCACCGATTCTTCGGATACGCTCAAAGATCAATGGCAAACGGTCGAGCAGAAAAAACGGGATCGGGAAATCACGCGGCTGTTACAAGAATATGTAACAGCATACGGGCGGAAAGCGCAGTTTCAGTATAAGACCAGAAAAACTATTTTGAGAGCGCTGTGCCCGACGATCGTGATTTTGGCGCTGGCTTTCGGCGCGGCGGTCTACATCCTGATTCGAAACGGGATCGGCAATTTGGAAGCGTTCGCGGGCATTTTGTCGGTATGCGTGACGTTCGCCGGGTTATTGCTCGGCTCGTTCAATATGATTGTCAAGTATGCTTTTCCCGAAGACGATGAAAAGTACATAACGGAAATCGTAAAGGCAATTCAAAGCAACGATTTGGAAAATAAAAAACAAAATATACAGGCGAGCGGCAAAGTGCTTCAAGACCGTTCGGATCCATAACAAGTAGCCGGAGCCGCCATATGGCGCTCCGGCTGCTTGTTTCGCCGCAAAAAATGCCCGCGGGGCGGAATCCAATCCGACCGCGGCGCGTACAAAAACAGCCCGGCGGCCGCGCTTTAGACCCTTGGCGTGCCGGAAAAGAAAGGAATATTCCATTGACGAAAGACAAATGCTTGAAAATCGCGATGCGGCAGTCTGCGCTGGAACTTGGATGCCGGGCGGAAGATTTTGTCTGCGGGGAAAATATTGCTCTGCCCGCCGCGCCCGCAAATCCCGCCGCCCGGCGGTATCTTTCTCTGCCGCAGGACTGTGCGCTGGTTTCCTATGGTACAAACGTGGTGGCGGCGGCGTCCGACAGGCTGCTGCCGGATGTGCGCGAATATATTTCCCGCTATGCGGCGGCGCATTGCTTTGAAACGCCGAATTTGCTGGTGCTGGAGGATGCGCTGCGCGCGCACGGATTTCGCGTGTGCTTTATGGCTGAATATTTTTTGCCGGATCCCGCGCGCCTGGACGCGGGCGCCTGCGGCTTTTCGATCCGCGAGATGCATCCGCTGGATTTTGCGCCGCTGTATCTGCCTGAGTGGAGCAATGCGCTTTGCAGCGATCGGCGCGATCTCGATGTGTTGGGGATGGGCGCGTATGACGGGGATTGTCTGGTGGGGCTTGCGGCCTGTTCCGCCGACTGTGCGGACATGTGGCAGATCGGCGTGGACGTTCTGCCTGCGTACCGTTTGCGCGGAATCGCCTCGACGCTGACCGCTCGTCTTGCGCTGGCGGTTCTGGCGCGCGGAAAGGTTCCCTTTTACTGCGCCGCCTGGTCGAATCTGCGCTCGGTGCGCAATGCGCTGCGCAGCGGTTTTTTCCCCGCTTGGGCGGAGCTTGCCGCAAAACCTGCGGCGTTTGTGGAACGGATGAATCAGGAGAGTGTCCGCCGAGATCTGTAGCGGCCCGCATGCGTTTTAAGATCGCTTTTGAACTGCGCCGCAGGGGGCGTCCGCCCGTGCGGGACGGGCTTTAAGTTCCGTCGTCCGGGAATTTGAGCAGCCGCCACGGTTCAACATGGAGCGCGTCGGCGATGCAGAACAAAAGCTCCAGCGAGATCGGCTTCACCACATTCGGCGCTTCGGCCATGCTGATGGTCGTGCGGCTGGTCTGCGCTTTCTCGGCCAACGCTTCCTGCGTCATGCTGAGCATCTTTCGATAATAGGCAATATTCAGCCCGAGCCGGATATACATATCTCTGTGTGAAAAATCGACAGGTTTCGATTTCGACATGATTTCACCCCTTCTTCTGTTTTGAATATAGGATAATTGTACCGGCAAAGTGTGAAAATTCAAACATTCTATAGTTTTGCTATTGACAAACATAACTTTGCAAGTCATAATTATGGATAGGTAAAAGCAAACTATGAAACAGGAGGAGTAACAAGATGGGAACACTAAGTAAGGAGATGTTTTACAGCCCGGACTGCGATCCGAGAACAAGCCTGCGTTCAAAGCTGGATATGATCGACACGCTGGCGGCGATGGAATTTGGCCGGCGCATGCTGGATTATATGAACGAGTCTGTGGAGGAGATCCGCGCGTCTGTCAATCGGGAAGTGATGATTATCATTCGCGAGGTTATGGATATTTTGTGCGATTCTTCCACCGATGATTACACGAAGGTAGACAGAATCGTGGACGTATTTAACGAGCGCGGGCTTTCCTGCAGCGGCTGTCACGAGTTTTAAGGCGTGTTTTGACGGAAAGCGCGGCGCGGGCAGTTTTTTGTTCGCGCCGCAGTCGGCTGTATTTATAGGATTGTTTTTGCCGGAGGCATATGCCTCCGGCTTTTTTATTTTTGCGTTCTCTTGCCGCCGGTATGCATGGAAAATGAAAAAACAGAAATTTCTGAACTTGCCGAAAAATCCCGGATTCCGCATGGATAATAAAACATGCGGCGGGGGTTCGCCGACTGCTTGAAAAGGAGGAAGCCAACATGGAAAAAAGCATACGGAAAAACGGACAAACGGCGTGTGGAGACGGCCGCGGGCGCGGCAGAGAAAAAAGCTCCGAAGAATTCGCCGCGCTGTCCGAGGCGTTCGAGACGGCGCCGGAAATTGCGGGTGTGCGCGAGGTGCTTGCGGCGCTCAGCCGGATCGTCCGACGCGAGGAGACCGAGGATGTGCCGCTCAAGCTGCGGACGGAGACGCGTTCGATCGACGATTGCGGCGAGCCGGTCATCGAGCGGAGCGAACGCGTAGAACTTGTCCGGGTGCGGCCGCGCCTTGCGGACGTCAACCGCAGCGCGGAACTGCTGGGCAAATATTACGGCGTGTTCCGCGACAGGGTTGAGGGAAGCATCGCGCTGCCGGTCATGATCTGCGGCGAAGAGGACCTGCAATGAATGAAGTGTACCTCCCCGACATCGTCGGCGGCGGGTACGGCGCGTTCTGGCGCACGCGCGCCCGTTACCGGGTCGTCAAGGGCTCGCGCGCGTCCAAAAAGAGCAAGACGGCGGCGCTCTGGTATATTTACCATCTGATGCGGTACCCCGAGGCGAATCTTCTCGTCGTGCGGCGAACCTACCGGACGTTGGAGCGCTCGGCTTTTGCGGAACTGAAATGGGCGATCGCGCGTTTCGGCGCGCAAAAGCTGTTTGAGGTCAAAACCGCGCCTCTGGAGATTACGCTGAAGGCGACCGGTCAGAAGATTTTTTTCGCAGGGTTGGACGATCCGCTGAAAATCACCTCCATGACCGTATCGCACGGCGTGCTTTGCTGGATGTGGATCGAGGAGGCGTATGAGATCGATTCCGAGGAGGCTTTCGATACGCTGGACGAGTCGATTCGGGGCGAGGTGCCGGCCGGCCTTTTTAAGCAGATCACGATGACTTTTAACCCTTGGAGCGATTCGCATTGGATCAAACGCCGGTTCTTTGATCGAAGCAGTCCGGATATTTTCGCCATGACCGTCAATTACACAATCAACGAATGGCTTGACGAAGCAGATCTGCGGGTCTTCGAGGAAATGCGCCTGCGCGACCCCGAGCGCTACCGTGTTTGCGGGCTTGGAGAATGGGGCGTCGGCGGCGGGCGGTTTTTCCCTGAACTGCAGCGAAGCGTGCACGTCCTGCCGCCCGCGCCTCTACCGCCGGGCGCGCGGATATACCGGAGCATCGATTACGGGCTGGACGCGCTGGCCTGTCTGTTTATCGCGGTGGACTCGGCTGGGCGCGCGACCGTCTTTCGCGAGGTATATGCGCATGATCTGATCGTTTCCGAGGCGGCGGAGGCGATCCGGGACGCTTCTGCGGGGCTGGACGTATACTGTACGTTCGCGCCGCCCGATCTCTGGTCGCGGCAAAAGGACAGCGGCAAGAGCATCGCGACGCTTTTTGCGCGCGGCGGCGTGCCGCTGAGCGCCGCCGACAACAACCGTATCGGCGGCTGGCTTTCGCTCAAGGAATGGCTGAAGCCCAAACGTGCGCCCGACGGCGGAGAAGATGCGCGGATGAAGATTTTTTCCTCGTGCGAAAACCTGATTCGCTGCCTTTTCGCGCTGACCGGCGACAAAAAGCGGATCGGGGACTGCGAGACCGATCCGCACGAGATCACGCATCTGCCGGACGCGCTCCGCTATTTTGCGGTGATGCAGACGAGCGCGCCGCGCGCCGCGCGCCCAGTCAGCGTCCGTGATTTCACGGGGCAAAACGGCCGCCGCAAGCGATTTTAAGGAGAATGAACTGTATGAAACAAATCACGGCAAAGCCGGCAAGGCATATCTGCTCGGTGGCCTCGTGCAGAAACACCGACTGCTTTCGTATCTCGGGCAGTCCGAATCTGCTCGGCGGTTTTTATATCTGCGCCGATTGCGCAGGGCAGATCTATAAGCTGACCCGGCCCAGAAAAGGCGGCAAGGTATGACGGAACTTTTGGGACTTGCGTTCTGCGCCGCTGTGCTTTTGCTCGAGGCGCTGCACCGCCGCGAGCGGGCCGCGCTGCTTATGCGCCGGGACGCGCCGCGGCCGAAAGGGGCAAAGCAGACCCACGCTTCGGCGCACAGGCGGGCGATCGCGCGTCAAAAGAGGGGGAATGGCCATGAGTCTGTTTAAATTTAAGGAAAAGACCAAGCCGCGGGGCGAGTACAAGGAGGATCTTCTTTCGATGATCGAGTCCGAGTGCCGCCGCCGTCATATGGAGCGAAGACCGCTTGAATTAAAATGGACGCTTTGCGCCAATTTTTACGCGGGGCATCAGTACTGCGACATCAACCCTTACGGCAGCGAGCTTGAGGACTACGCGCCGCCCTACGACTATATGGAGCGCGGGATCTATAACCGGATCGCGCCGCTGATCGACACGCGGATCGCCAATTTCAAGGCGCTTGATTTTTCCATGGAAGTCAGTCCTGCGACAAATGAGCTTGGCGACTATGAAAAGAGCCTGATCGCTACAAAACTGCTGAAGCAAACGCAGTATAAGTGCGATTTCCTCTCCAAGAAGGATTCGATGATCCTATGGAGCGAGCTTTGCGGCACGTCCTTTCTGCTTTGCTGGTGGGACAAAAACAAAGGGGATGCCTGCCGCGCAGGCGGCCGGCTCTACCCGATGGGCGATCTGGATTTCGGGGTGGTCACGCCGTACGAGGTGCTGCCCGAGAGCATCTACAAAGAAAATCTTGCCGATCAGCACTCAATTATCCTAGAACAGGTGGTCAGCGTTTCCGAGGTGGATCGTCGGTACGGCGTGCGCGTGAAGCCCGCGCAGGTTGACTGCTATGCGCTCGATGTCGCGCCGGGCGCCGGCGGATTCGGCCATGCGGGCGCGACCTTTTCGGTCGGCTACCGCCGCGCGGAGGATTCTACCTATGTGCGCACCTACATGGAAAAGCCCACCGCGCGCCATCCCTCCGGGCGGATGATTATCGCGACGCCCGACCGCATTTTGTACTACGGCACGCTGCCGCTCGACGAGTACCCGCTCGTCATGCTGCGCTGCAAGACTGTGGCCGGCATGTTCTTCGGGCGGTCGGTCATCGAAGACTTGATCCCGCTCCAGCGCGCGTACAACGGCGTCAAAAACAAAATCCACGATTATATCCGCACGCTGGCGCTGAATCCCCTGCTCGTACCTGAGGGCGCGATCGAGGATATGGAGGAACTGGCGCAAAACGGCGTCGCGCCCGGGGATATCGTCGAGTACAATCCGGACCGCGGCGAGCCGAAACCGCTGGCGGGCGCGGATTTTCCGGCGGGCGTGTTTGAAGAGTGCGAAAATCTCGCGCACGAAATGGAATACACAGCGGGCCTTTCGCATTTGGGTGCGACTGGGAATCAGTCGTCCGCTATGACCAGCGCCAGCGCAATCGAGCGTCTGCGCGAAATCGACGGCGTCCGGCTGGCGCTCACGGCGGATTTGATCCGCGCCGCGGTGCTGCGCGCCGCAAAAATCTGGCTCAAGCTGTATAAAACGCACGGGAGCTTTGCGCACACCGAACGGCTGGCCGGCGCAAACGACCGTTCGGCGCTGCTCGTCTGGTGCGGGGAGGACATCAACTCCTACGATATCGTGTTTGAAAGCGAAAATACGCTGCTGCACAGCGACGAGAGTCAGCTTGAAGCGATTCGAAGCGGCATTGCGCTGGGTCTGTTTGAGGATGAGGCGGGCAAAATCCCACGCAGCGTCAAAAAGAAGCTGCTCTGCCGGATGCACATCGGGGATTTTGTGCGGACGCTTTATGAGGACGATCTGCAGAGCGCGGCCGCGCGCCGGGAAAACGGCGAACTGCTTGCGGGCGTCCGGGTCGCGACCGGCGCGTGCGACGATCACGAGATTCACCTCGCCGAACACCGCCGCGCCGCGCTCGAATATTCCTATTCCAAGATGAAGCGGAGCGATCCGGTGCGCGCGCAGGCGCTGGCGGATCATATCGCCGAACATGTAAAAATTTGCAAGGAGAACAAAGACAATGGAAAATTATGAATTTCCGGCGCTGGATTTTGATACGATCGCCGCTTTGCCCGAGGACGAGCGCACGGCCGCGCTCGCGGCGTATGAGGCGGCGGTGCGCGCCTATGCCGAGGACGCCGGCCAAGCCGCGAAAGAGGAGGAACTCCGGCGCGCGCGTTACGAGGCGGCAAAATACAAAATGGCGGCGGACGAGACGTACGCGGGTTTTGGCAGCCGGATGGAAGCGATCGAGCGTATTCTTGCGCAGACGCCTGCGCTCGGCGCGCTGCCCGACGAGGAAAAGCTCCGCATGGCGTATTATATCGACCGGGGCATGCAGGAGAAAGAGGAACCGACCGCCGCGCAGCTGCTCGAAGCGGTACGCCGGTCGCCGGAGGTGCTTCGGGCGATCGAGGCGTCGCTCGCGGCTTCGATTGAAGGAGAGGGCGCGCCTGCGCTCTTTGCCAGCGCGGGCAGCTTCAGCATGCCCGCAACCGTACGCGAAAAACCCAAAACCATAGGCGAGGCTTCCGCGCTTGCGCGCGAAGCGCTTGGACTCAAATCGTAAAGGAGAAAAAACAATGGCACAAATTTTGACAAAGCTGGAAGCGATTCTTAAGGACAAATATCAGCCGGCGCTCTGCAATCAGATCAACACGGAGCCCTCTCCCTTTCTTGAACGGATCAAAAAGGTCCCGCTGAAGAACAACACCATCAAATGCGCCGCGCCGATCGGTATCAACGGCGGCTTTGGTTTCGGCGCGGAGGGCGTGGGCACGCCGAAAGCGGGCGCGCAGCGTTATGCGCGCTTTGAGCTTGATGCGGTCGATATGTACGTCGATCTTCAAATTTCCAATAAGACCGTCGAACTCGCCAGCGGCAACGCCTCGTCCATGATCAATGCGCTGGACGGAGAGATCCGCAGTTCGTACGCGGCTGCAAAATGGAATATCGGCCGCGCGCTCTTTGGGGACGGGAGCGGCAAGCTGGCCTCGGTCAGCGCCGCATCTGCCGCAAACGGCCAGACTACGCTCACGCTTGACAGCGTTAAAAATGTGATCGAGGGTCTTCGGATCGACTTGTACAATACGCAGACTTCGGGCAGTCCGACGCTGACCGAGGCCAATTCGGGCAAGCGCATCGTTTCAGTTGACCGCGCGGCAAAGAAAATCACGGTCGAGGGCACGCTGACGCTCGGCGCGTCCGGCGGCTTTATCACCGTGCAGGGCAGCTACAACCGCGAACTCTGCGGGCTTGGCGCCATTTTTACGGGCAGCAGCATCTACGGGCTTTCCAAAACCGACAACCCCTGGCTTGCGCCGACCGTTGTGGACGCAAAGCACGATCTGACCGATCTTGTGCTCTACCGCGGGGTCAAGCAGGCGAAGGATTACAAGGGTGCGTCCATTGATTTGATTATGATGGGCGACGACGCGTTTTTGGCCTATCAGGACTACATCCACACGAACAACATTACGGTGGCCGACAAGCATCAATTCGTCGGCGGCGCGGTTGGCTACAAGGTGCTCGTCGGTTCGGGCGAGGTCGTGATCGTCAACGAGCGCTTTGTACCCGACGGGGAGGCCTGGGGCGTAGATACTTCCACGTTCTATCTCGAGGCGACGCCGTGGAATTTCATGGAGAAGGACGGCGGCATTTTCGTGCCGATGCCCGACACCTCGATCTTCCGCGCGCTGCTGGCCTCCTACGGCAACCTGATGTGTGAAAATCCGGGCGGCGCCGTCCGGTTTACAAACGCGGGTGCCGCGGCGAGTTCGAAAACTGAATAAACGTTTTTTGTGAATTCGGCACAGAGGGCGGCGTTCGCCCTCTGTGCTTAGCCGAAAAACTATAAGTTTGCTTTTGTAGGGAACGTCTCGCCGCAATACGGCGCTAGCGCCTTTAGCGCGTCGCTTGACGTTCCGCAATATACCGTGCGTCAAATGGCAGCACGGAACGCCGGGGACGGCGTTCCCTACGAAGGTGTTTTCGTTAAAGGGGCGGCCAGCCGTCCCTGTTTTAAAATGGGAGAATCGTATGGATTTGAAGAAATTATATGGCGACTGTGCGGTGCTGTGTCAAAAGGAACCGCCGCTGTATGCGTTTTTCGTGCATCTGGACATGGGGGTGCGCACGCTGCTTTCACGCTATCCGAAAAAGCTGCTCTTTTCGGACGGGGAATACGCGCCGCCCGCCGCGCTTTCGGACGAGCTTGGGCTGCGCGAGGAATTTTATCTGCCGCTGCTTTGCTTTATCGCCTCAAAAAGCGGCGGGGATGCGGCGCTTGAAAAAGAATTTTCCGAGAGCGCGGAGGCGACCTATCTCGGACTCTGGCGGGCGCATGCGCGCGGCCGCCGAAGAAAGGGGGATGTCTGGTGATCTTTTCATCCGATACGACGGTCGGGGCATTGATCGCGGAAGTAAAGAATGCGTTTTTGCCGGCGATTGAGATTCCCGAGATGTATCTGCTCTGCGAATACAACGCGCTGCTGCGCGCGCTGTACCTTTCTCTGCCGGGCGGGGATACGTCTGAGACCGCCGAGGCCGAAGCGGGGCTTTTGCCCATTTCCGGCACGCCGTCCCGCGTGCGGCGCGTATTTTTCGACGGACGCGAATTGCTTTGCGCTTCGCCGGCGCTGCTCGACGTTCTGCCCGAATATCCGCTCTTTTGCCCGGCGCCGGGCGGGCTGCAGGTCCCCTATGACGGGACGTATACGCTGCTGCTTCGTTCACTGCCCGCCGCAGTCACGGCCGCAGATATGGCGTCATCCGCGGTTGCGCTGGAGGATGAGGATATTCCGATGATGCGCGCCTATCTTTTTCACCGCGCCTATCTGTATGCGGCGGACGGCGCGTGCGCTAATTTGTACGGCGCGGAATATAACCGGCTGCTTGAAGAATTCAGGCGCGCGAAGGGAGTGCTCCCATGCGAAAAAGAAGCCTGAAAACCGAAAAGCTGCCCGCCACGGCGCGAAAAATTCTGGAAATCACCGATTTTTCAGGCCTGAGCCGCCGCAGCGCCGAAACCGGAAGCCTGCTTGAAGCCGAGGGAATCCGCCTGCTTTCCGAAGGGACGCTCGCCTCGGTGCTTGGGCGCGTACAGGTCAGCGTGCCGGCCAGTACGCTGCAGCCCGGCGTATATACGCTCTATGACCACTATGACAGCGTCTATGAAACGCAGACAACCGCGGATTTTATCTACCGGAATATTTGTCCGGCGGAAATCATGGCGTATTCGGATGCGGAGATCATCGCCGCCCGCGTGCTGGTCGGGGAAAATCTGCTGCCCGGGAAGACCGCCGACGGCTATCGCAATTTACTCGGCGCGTTTGCGGACAGTAGCGCTTTTTATATTTTCTACGACGCGGTGGTCAACATCATCGATCACCGGCGCGCGGATTCCTATGAGGCGGTGGGCAGCGGGATCGTGGTGCAGTTTGAAAGTTTGAAATCGACGACGTCTACATATGCCTATACGGTGCACCAGCTTTGGCTGGACGTTATCACGCCGGGAAAAGGCGTGACCTCGCAGATGATCGGTGCACAGCGCACACAGCTTTTTTCGGTATCGGCCAGCCGCGAACGGGCGACGCTGGTTTCGGAGGATAAAACGACCTACCGCTATGTTTCGGCCGAGTATACGCCGGATCTCGGCGCCTCGTATTCGATCCGGATGGACGCGATTTATACGGCGGAATATGAAAAGCTGAACGGGCGGACGCCGCAATATGCGCCGTATGCGGCCGGCATGACGGTTGCGCGCTACCGCCGGCCGCTGACGAGCATCGGCGGCCAGCCGGTCGCCGCGCGGACGTATTCGCTGATTCTGCCGACCATGCAGCTTTTATCCGAAAGCGAAGGCGCGGTCTCTGTGGAGGAACCCCTCGTGGGCATACCGCAGATGGAGCAGGCCGTGCAGCATTTCGGCCGGCTGTTCGGCATATGCGGCACGGAGATCTATGCGTCCAAGGATGGCGACTGCACCGACTTTACGCTGCCCGCCGCCGGGAGCGCGGACACGGCGGCGGCATGGACGGCGAGCGCGCCGGGCGGCGAGGGGGCGTTTACCGCGCTCGCCTCGTTTGACGGAAAGGTCGCGGCGTTTACCGAAAAATCCATGCTGGTGGTCGAGGGAAACGCGCTTCCGTTCACGCTTTCCTACGTCGGCGCGTTCGGCTGTCAGTCGCAGGCCGCACTTGCCGCCGCAGGAGCGTATCTCTATTTCGTTTCGGATACGGGCGTGATGCGGTATAACGGCACGTCGGTAAAACCGGTCGGCAGCGGACTTATGCCCGGTTCCTTTGCGGGCGCGTCCCTTGCAGCGGCGGACGATACGCTGCTGCTTTGCCTGCCGGGTTCAAAGACCATCTACCTATATGATCTCGTCAGCGAGATGTGGAGCACCCGGCGTGCGCATTTTTCCGAGATGCTGCTGTTTGGCGCGGAGAAAATGGCTGCGCTCGTCGCAAGGGATACAGAAAACTGGCAGCTGTCGCTTGTGTCGGGCGGCGCCGCGCAGTACGCCTTTTCCCTCTTGCTGGATTTTCCGCAGCGGCGGCGCGTATACCGAATTTCGGTTACAGCCGAGCTTGCGGCGGGCGCGACGCTTTCCGCCGCGCGTGAAGACGGAAGCGTTTTGTTCAGCGCGGCAGGAACGGACGGTGTCCTCCGTGCCTATTCGTTTGCGCCGCGGAATTTGTACTTGGAAAGCGACGTTTTGCGCTTCTTTGGCGTGGGGCTTGTCAAAATTCACACGCTGCGTCTGGAATACGCCGAGGTTGAAAACACATTTGGGAGGTACGGCATATGCTAATTAATATCAGAACGGACGGTAGCCGTCTGTTTGCCGATCAGCCGGTGATCGCCAGCGGGTCGGTCGGCACGGCGGCCGTGCAGTTTACTTTCGATCCGCTGTGGGCGGGATACGAGAAGAGCGCTTTATTCCGCATCGGTGCAAAGAAATACACAGTGCTGCTGGACAAAGACGGCGCTTGTATTGTTCCGCAGGAAGCGCTGCAAAGGAGCGGCGACGTGTATTTGGGCGTCGTCGGCGTGCGGGGCGGCAAAACGCTGACCAGCACGATGTGCCGGCTTGTCGTTTCGCCCGGCACGCCGAAAGACGGGGAAGAGAGTGAAAATTATACGCCGGGGCTGTATGAGCAGTTCGCGGCAAAATTTGCAAAATTTGAGAACATGACCGCAACGGCGGTAAAAGGGATGGACGCAGGGGTCAGCGTCAGCGTAGGCGAGGCGGCCGTCCGGCTGAATTTCACCCTGCCGAAAGGGGACAAAGGCGATAAGGGTGAAACCGGCGCACAGGGGGCAAAGGGAGACAAAGGAGAACCCGGCGAGCCGGGCGTCGCGGGCAGTAAGGGCGAGCCGGGCGCGGACGGTTACACGCCGGTGCGGGGCGTGGATTACTGGACGGCGGCGGACAAGGCCGAGATCGACGCGCACATCGGCGAAAGGACGCGTAAGACCGTCTATGTGCTGCCGAGCGGGTATTTGTGGGATATGGAGACGAAGACGCAGTATTCGATTACGTCCCTGATTTCGGGATTCAGCGAAATTGAGGACGCGGAGTTCCTTTTGACTAAGTGCAAATTTGTGTACTACGATCCGGATGCGTACGTCCTGCCCGGATATACCGTGCTGTGCGATCTGAACGCCTGCTATGACGGCGGAACCTTGTATTTGGACGGCGTGCTGAACGTGGCCGGGGAAAAAATCCTGTACAGCGGCTCCTGGTATGTGACCAGCCCGGATTTCGCGGAGGAAACGATCACGATGACCGGGACGAACGTGACCGGCAGCGAAAACGGCGGATATTATACCCCGTCGATCGATTCCGCCGGAAATCTCAGTTGGTCGGCGAGCAAGACCGGCATGCCTGCGGCAGCGGGCGCAAATATCCGCGGCCCGCAGGGAGAAAAAGGCGACAAGGGCGATCCTGCGTCCGCTGGAAATCTCGTGCAGCTTATCAATGTCACAACATCGGCGGACAACGAGGAGACGAATTTCACGCTGCCGAAAATGATAAATCAGTACAGCAAGCTGTATCTTGCAGTGTCGGCTGAATCGGACGCGGGCATGGGCTTTTTTATCAGCGATATCTATATCCCTTACAGATATGTGTGCGTTGAGGTATACAGCAACGGAGCTATCGCCACTGCCTGTTACTTTGATGATATGGCTTATGCGGTACAAACAGCCGTATATCAGTTGGACGGCATGCAGATCGAAACGAGTGAAATTCCCGTGAAAAACAACTATACTGCGGCGACCGTACAAATCTATGGCGTGGAGGCGGCGTCATGACATGGGAAATCGTACTTGGGCTGATCGCGCTGGTGGGCTTCGGCATTTCAGTGATCTCACCGATCATCAAGCTGAATTCGAGCATAACGAAGCTGAACTGTTCGATCGACAGCTTAAATCAGAACATGGCGCGCAACGAAGCGCGCATCACGCACCATGGCGAGCAGATCGACAACCACGAGCACCGCATCACGGTACTCGAAGCAAAGGAGAAAAACAATGATTATACCATTTGAAACGGATCGGGTCAAGCTGACCTCTCCCTACGGGGAGCGGGTTTTAAACGGAGAGAAAAACTTCCACAGCGGGTATGACCTTGTGGGAATCGGTTCTAAAAATGTGACGGCGGCGGAAGGCGGAACGGTGGTGCGCGCGCGGATCATAACGGACAAAAGCAATCTCACATGGCAGTGGGGCAATTATGTCTGCATCAAAACCGCGTCGGGGCAGTATCACTACTACTGTCATCTGGACTCGCGCGCGGTGCGCGAGGGGCAGACCGTGCGCGCCGGTGAGAAGCTCGGCGTGATGGGCAATACCGGTTATTCGTTCGGGGCGCATCTGCATTTTGAGGTGCGCGCCTCGGACGGGAAAACAAAGGTGAATCCGGAAGAAGTGCTCGGCATCGCGAATACGCCTGGCGAATATGAAAAGCCGTCGCTTGACGCGGCGCTGAACACGCTTGTGCAGTATGGCGTAATCAACAGTCCCGATTACTGGAAAAAGAACGCGGAGAAGCTGAAATATCTGCCCGACTTGATTCAAAATATGGCGGAGGCGCTGCGCAAATGAAAGAATTTTCCAAGCGTGTGATTCTGATGCTGACCGGCGCGTGGTTTTTGTGCGCGGTACTGGGGATTGCGGTCGTGGCGGTGCAGCTTGTGCGGGGAGACTATGGCACAAGCCTGTCGGATCTTCTGCTGTACGTCGGCGCGCCGATGACCGGCGGCATCGTCAGCTATATGCTGAAGAGCGCCTATGAAAACAAAGAAAAAATAAGGGACGGCAGAGAAGCGCCGTCCCAGATAGACGAGGTGTGAGCGATGAAAGAGTTTTTGAGAAAAGTGAGCAGCCGAAAATTTTTGGTCGCAGTGGCCGGCGTGGTAAGCGGGGCCGTACTGATTGCGGGTGGCAGCGTGCGCGAGGGCGTGACGGCGATCGTCGCTTCGGTGGTGGCGTATCTTGCTGCGGAGGGCGTCGTGGATATGGCCGCCGTAAAAAAAGCCATCTGCGAGCAGGAAGAAGAAAAGTAGACGCACTTTGCCGCCGCGGGCGGCCTCCGTGTGTCGAGAAAGTATTTGTACAAAATACTATAAAAGTTTTGTAAAAAGCCGGCTTTGCCGGCTTTTTACACCTTGTGGCCGTGCGAGTGCCGCGTAAGGGGCGCAAAGACGCAAGTAAACGCGGCGCTCTGCATCTATTTGGCAAGATTGATATCCGATTGCTGGGCGGCGTACTCGGTTGGGGAAATGCCGGCATGTTTTTTGAAAAGGCGGCTAAAATACAGCGGATCGTCAAATCCTAAAAAACTTGAAATATCCTGCACGGCAAGTCCGCCGCTCTGCAGCAGTTCTTTCGCTTCGTCGATCAAGCGCGCCGTGCGGTACTGCTGCGGCGGCATGCCGGTACAGGTGCGGAATAAGCGGATAAAATGCGCTTTGGACATGCCGCACATATCCGCGTATTCCGCGTTGGCGCGGCGCACGGCGCTGTGCGTGCGGATATAGAGAATGGCGGGTTCGATCTGTGCTGCCGCGCGCGTATCGGCTGCAAAGGTTAGCTTTTGCGCCAGAAGCGCGAGAAACGAGAGCAGCTTGCCGTCGCAGTACAGCCGGTAATGCGGCTTTGCCGCCGCAAAGGCGCGTGCGCATTCGAGACAAAGATCCTCCGCTTCCGGAAAAGCGCCCGTATGGAAAGAAAGCCCTTGGAAAGCGGCGAGCAGCGTTTGCGCCGCGCTGCCGGTAAAATGCAGCCAGTAGTAGGAGGAACCGGCTGCGTCCGTGCGGTAGCACTGCGGTTCGCCCGGCCGGAACAAAAGCACAGTTCCCGCTTCAAAGCGGCGCGCCGCCGCCTTTTGCAGAACCAAAAGCGCCCCGCTCTGTATGTAAATCAGCTGATAATCCGCGCGGCCGCCGGGACGCTTGGTCACGACCGGTCTCTGCACGCCCAAAAATGCGCCGCAGTTGTTCAGGCGCAGAAATTCTGCGCCGCTGTACTCCGAGTTCTTTGTATCGCTGGCGGAGATATATTTCATGCGTATCCCTCCCATACTCTATTGTAACCCAAAAAAATTTTTCTGTAAATAGCATTTTTGTCCATGTATGGGCATTTTTCTCCATTTTGTTTTTTGCCGCGGTATTGTATCATGGAAAAAAGCACGAACAGATCGGGGAGGTTTGCAGCATGGCGGAAAAAATTTTATGGAACGCGGATTGGATGTTTCACCGTGGGGAAATTGAGACAAAGATGCCGCCGTACAAGGGTGCGGCGTATATGCAGGCGAAAACCGAGCGGATGCTGACGGGGCCCGCCGCTTATGCGTATAACGACCGCGCAAACGATTACCGTACACGCGCGGTCTATACCGAGGAGAAGTGGGAGCGGGTGGAACTGCCGCATGATTATGTGCTGCTGCAGGAGCCGTCGGCGCAGTATAACTGCGGGCTTGGATATTTTTTGTATGAAAATGCATGGTACAGAAAGCACTTTTCCCTATGCGAAGCAGATCGCGGCAAACGGCTGGCGCTGTATTTTGAGGGCGTGGCGACCCGCTGCGAGGTGTTTGTAAACGGATGTCCGGTCCTCGAAAACGATTGCGGCTACACTTCGTTTGAGGTAGATATATCGGACTTTGTTTGGTTTGACCGGGAGAATGTGGTCGCTGTGCACGTGATGACCGACCGGCATGAAAGCTGGTGGTATGAGGGCGGCGGAATTTGCCGGAGCGTATTTTTAAAAAAGAGCGACCCGCTTCATATTGCGCTGTACGGCGTTTACGTTTGCCCTGAGCGGCTTGCGGACGGCCGCTGGCGCGCAAATTTTACGGTGACGGTGGAAAACGGGAGCCGGGATGTGCGGCGCGCCGGGGTGCGCGTCGCCATGCGCGCGCCGGATGGAAAAACGGCGGCCAGCGCGTCGGCCGAGGTTTCGGTTGCGCCGTTTGCCGCGGCGGACGCCGTCTGCACGGCGGAAATTGAGTCCCCGGCGCTTTGGGATCTGCAAACGCCGAATCTGTATACCGTTACGGCAGAGGTGTTTGAGGGCGGCAGGCTGTGCGACACCGAACAGACGAGAACGGGACTGCGGACGTTTTCGGCGACGAAGACAGGTTTTTTTCTCAACGGAAAAAAGGTCAAAATCAAGGGTGTGTGCGCGCATGAGGATTTTGGACTCTGCGGCAGGGCGGTCCCCGAAAATATCCATCGCCATAAGGTAAAAATGCTTAAAGAAATGGGTGCAAACGGGTATCGGGCAAGCCATTATCCGCAGAGTGAAGCGCTGATGGATGCGCTGGACGAGCAGGGCTTTATCGTGATGGCGGAGACGCGGCATTTCACCTCTTCGGCGTCGGGGATACGGCAGCTTGAAATGCTGATCCGGCGGGACCGCAACCGTCCGTCGGTCTTCTTTTGGTCGCTTGGGAACGAGGAGCCGCGCCATCGCACGGACGAGGGCGTACGTATGTTCCGCAGGATGCGCGCGGCCGTGGAACGGCTGGACCGCACAAGGCTGATTACCAGCGCGGTCAGCGCGCCGCCCGATCAGGCGCCCATCATGGCGGAACTGGATGTGATCGGCGTAAATTACAATCTGCACCTGTACGATGCGGTGCGCAGGCTGTATCCCGATAAACCGATCGTAGCGACGGAGACCTGCGCGACCGGCACGACGCGCGGCTGGTATCTTGAGGACAGTCCGGAGCGGGGGTATCTGTCCGCCTACGATAAGGATACGGATACGCTGTTCCGCGCGCGGGAATATTCCTGGAAAACAGTCGCGCAGGCAGACGATGTTTTGGGCTGCTATCAGTGGAACGGCTTTGAGCACCGCGGGGAATGCCTGTGGCCGCGGCTTTGCTCGCAGTCGGGCGCGATCGATCTGTTTTTGCAGAAGAAAGACGCGTTCTATCAGAATCTCTCGCACTGGTCGAAGATGCCGATGCTGCACATGCTGCCGCACATGAATCTGCCTTTTTGTCCCGGCGAGCCTGTGCGGGTGGTCGTGTACACGAACTGCGAGGAAGCGGAATTGTTTTTGGGCGGACAAAGCCTTGGCCGCCGGCGCGTGGAGACATACAGCGCAGTGGAGTGGCAGGCGCCGTATTCGCCGCAGCCGCTCCGCGCGGTGGGATATATCGGGGGCAGAGCGGCGGCGAGCGACGAACGGCGCAGAACGGGGCATGCCGTGCGGCTTCGGCTTCGTCTGGAAAACGAGCCGCCGCGTGCAAACGGCCGGGATATTGCGCTTGTTTCCTGTTTTGCTGAGGACAAGGACGGCTATGCGGTGCCGGATGCGGCGCCCCTCGTTTCGTTTTCATGCAGCGCGCATGGCCGCATTGTTGGCACGGGGTCGGACGTCTGCGACCACAGCCGTGTGGATCTGCCTGTTCGGCGGATGCGCGCGGGCGTCGTGACGGCCGCGGTTCGGGTCGGAAAGACGGCGGGTGTACTGCGCGTATACGCCGAAGCGGACGGACTTTGCGGCGATACGCTGGAAATTCCGGTCGGCGCGGAGGAAGCATAGATGGGCTATCTTGCCGTTGTTTTTGCCGCGCTGTGCGGCGCCGTGAAAGGCTACGCCGGGAAAAAAAGCAGCGAAACGCTGCGGTCTGTGCCGGACGCGCTGCGTTTTGGCGCGCTGCGCACGGCGGGCTGCGCGCTGCTCGGCGCGGTTTTGTGGCTGCTGCGCGGCGATTTCAGACCGCCTTGTCCCCCGGCCGCCGCCGCTGCTGTTTTGTCGGGCGTTTCCATGAGCGTATTTCTGCTTTCATGGATGGCTGCGGTACGCGGCGGCGCGTATGTGCGGCTCGACGTCTGCTGTCAGACCGGCATGGTCATCCCCTGCGTGCTGGCTGCGCCCCTGCTCGGCGAGCGGGCGTCGGCGGCGCAGTATATTGCACTTGCTTTCCTTCTATATAGCGTTGTGCTGCTCAGCGGCCGCGCCGCGCGGCCGCTGGAGACGGGCGGCTTTGGCGGCGCGCTTTTGCTTTTTGCGGTTTGGCTGTCCTCGGGCATAAACAGCCTGACGGCCAAGCTCTATGCGGCGTCGGATACGCCGGATACGCTGGCCTATACCTGTATCACCTTTGGGGTATCGGCGCCCCTGCTCGGCATCGCCTACGGGATCTGCCGCACGCGCCGCCGCGCGCATGCGCAGCCGAGAAAGCAGTATGCGCTGTATCTGCCGCTCATGACGGTCTGCCTGTTTTTGTACAACTATTTGACTGCGTTTGCCGCAAAGCTGCTGCCGTCTCTTTTGCTTTTTCCGCTGCAAACCGGACTCGGCCTCCTGCTTTCCTGCCTGATGTCGGTCTGTCTGTTTGGCGAGCGGCTGACCCGCAAAAATGCGCTCGGCGCTTTGCTTGCCCTGCTTTCGATGGCGGCCGTAAATGGCCTGTAGCCATCGCAGCCGCCGGGAAAACGCGCTTTTTGTCCTGCTGCCTGAGACCGCGCGGGGAATTTTTCCATCTGCGGCATAAAACAGATGTATTCCCAACACCCGGCAAACTTTCAGTATGCATAGTGTTGTTCTGTTTTGCGCTTTCTTTTGTTTATTGAATTCGATTGTTGACAGGCAAGTCGCCTGATTTTATAATAAAAATGTAAAAGTATCGTTCATTTTGCGCATTTTATACAAATAAGAAAACAACATTTTGGGGGTTTATGATGTTGACATTTGGCAAAGCGGCCTGTGCGGAAAATCCGCCGTCGTTTCGGATTTTGCCGCCGCAGGGCGCGCCGGAGGCGCTCTGCACGCTGCTGCCGCCCGAGATCGAGCAAAAAGACCGCAGCGTTCTCTCCCTTGAGACGGCGGCGCAGACTGCGCGCGGCGCATCCTACATATCCGATCTGTTTTCGGCTGAAGACGCCGTTTGGGACGAGGGCGGCGGTCTGTTTCGGATTGTGCGCACCGTGAAAAATTTGTCGGGCGCGGCGCAGACCGTCAAACTGATCCTGACCGTGCGCGCGGGCTTTGCGCATACACATTGGCTGATTCCCTGCGTCAATTACAACGGCAACGAATACGGGCCGGGCAATTATCCAAAAGGCTTTTTGCGGGATGGAGAACCGTGGGTATTCGCGTACGATCGAACCGGCATTCCCTCCTGCTCGCTTGGCGAGGACGAAAAACACGTGCTTGCGGTTTTCGCTTCGGACAGAGATCCCCTCTCCCTGACGACTTCGGCATCGGTCACCTGCAACCCGGACGGCACGCTGAACCACCGCATTCTTTATCCGGTGACTGAAGCGCCGTATTCCTATACGAACACCGATACGCTCACGCCCCGGCTCGATACCTGGCTTTCGTTTGAAGCGGGTGAGGAAAAGCGGTTTGAAAGTTATCTGTTCCTCGGCGTGCCGCCCTGGAAGAATTACGGTTTTGCGGCACTGTGCGACCGGCTGGCGGCGCTTTACCGCTTTGACGATCGGGCGACGGTTCCGCCGGAGGAAGTCTGGGAACTCGGCATCCGCTATGCGGAGCAGCTGATTAAAGATTATAAAGGACGGCGCCTCTTTGCTTCGGCCCGGCGCGCAGATCTCGGCGCGCCTGCGTTTGAATTGCCAAAGGACAGCTTTGAGATCGGCTGGGCAGGGCAGAACGCGCTTTCCGCGCGGCTGTTCATCCTGCACTATATCAAGACCGGAGAGCGCCGGTATCTCGAGGACGGCATGGCCGTGCTCGATGCCTGGGCGGAAAAACAGGATGAAAGTGGATTATTTCTTGCGCATTATGAGTGGTATCCCGATCCCGGAGAGGGGCCGTGGATTCCCGCGCAGTCTGATCCCGGCATCATCGCCAACTTCCATATCCCGGGCGCGGTCACTCGCCGCGGCAAGGGCTGGTATCCGGAGACCTGCAACCTCGGCTGGGGCGCGCTCGAATTCGCCAAATCCTATGCGCTGCTGAAATCCATTGGCATCGAGAAGCCTGAATATTTGAATTTTGCCGTGCGCACCTGTGATTTCTTCCTTGCGCACTTTGACGAGACCCATGGATTCGGAAAATCCTGGCGCTTTGACGGCACTTCGTTCGACGCGACCGGATCAATCGGCGGCTTTGTGATTCCGGCACTGCTCGAGGTGTACAAGTGCACCGGGGACAAACGCTATCTCGATATGGCCAAGCGGAGCCTTGCGTTTTACGTCCGGCGGGACGTGGACGCGTTTGCCTGCACCGCGGGCGCGATCGACTGCGCCTGCGTGGACAAGGAGACGGTCTATCCCTTTATGGTGTCGGCGCTCGACCTTTACGATCTGACGGGCGAGGCGCAGTATCTCGAGTGGGCGAGAAAATGCGGCTATTATTTCTTCTCCTGGGCGTATCACTACGACTGCCTCTATCCCGAAACCTCGGATTTTTCCCGGTACGGGTATCATACGAAGGGCGGTACAGCGGTTTCGGCGCAGCATCATGCGATCGACTCCTGGGGCTCGCTGCTTGTGCCCGAGTTCCTTCGCCTGTGGCGGCATACCGGGGACGAGCGCTGGCACGTCCGCGCCTACTCGATGTGGTGCAATGCGACGCTTTGCATCGCCCGGGATGAAAACTATGTGATAAACGGCACGCCGCGGCCGCTCGGCAGTCAGAACGAGGCGTTCTTCCAGTGCCGCTGGACGCGCTACCGCCCGACGCCGGAGGAACGCGGGCATTTCAACAACTGGCTGATCTCTTGGGTCAGCGCCTACCGGCTGAACGCGCTCGACAAGCTGAGCAGCGTGCTCGGCGAGTCCGACTGGTCATTGCTTTCATAAAAATCAAGGAGGCTCCTATGCCATTATTTGAACCCTATTACCGAAAGCTCGGCGTCATGCACGTCGGCTGCGAGGCGCCCCGCGCCTATTTTATCCCCTACGATACGATGGAGGGCGCGCTCGGCGGCCGACGGATGGAGAGCGCGTATTTCCGCTCGCTGTGCGGCGCGTGGGATTTCCGTTTTTTTCATTCTCCGCTTCAGATCGAGGCGCTGGATATCGGGGAACTCGACCGCTTTCCCGCGGACAAAATGGACGTGCCCCGGTCGTGGGAGACGGTGCTTGGCCGCGGCTACGATACGCCGAATTATACGAACGTAGAATATCCGTTTCCGTGCGAGCCGCCCGCGGTGCCCGACCAGAATCCGTGTGCGCTCTACAGCCGCAGCGTTTTTCTGGAGGAAAGGAGTCTTCGCGGCAAAGAAGTCTATTTGAATTTTGAGGGTGTGGCCTCCTGTTTCTATCTTTGGGTCAACGACAGCTTTGCGGCCTACAGCGAGGTTTCGCACTGCATAAGCGAGATCAACGTGACAAAATTCCTGCGGCCGGGAACCAATACGATCAAGGTTCTGGTCATCAAATTTTCCACCGCGTCCTACCTCGAGGACCAGGATATGTTTCGGTATGGCGGCATTTTCCGCGAGGTATACCTGCTCTTCCGGGCGAAACGGCATATCGCCGATATTTCTGTCAAGTGCACGCTTTCCGACGATTTTTCCCGCGCGGTTTTTCGCGCCGAAATTTCGGGCAGCCTGCTTGGCGGCGCCGTTTTGCGCCTGCTTGACGGAGAGGGAAAGGATACGGGCGCGGCCGCTGAAATCGAAGGCAAGACCGTGACCTTTACGCTGGAAAATCCGGCGCTCTGGTCCTCCGAGACGCCAAACCTCTATAAATTGTACATACGAAACGGCGCGGAGCATATCGTGATCCCGACCGGCGCGCGCAAAATCGAGGTGCGCGGACGCGTCGTGCTCATCAACGGCCGCCCGGTCAAGGCGCGCGGCGTCAACCGCCACGACAGCCATCCGCTGCTTGGTCAGGCCGCGCCCGAGGATCATATGCTGCGCGATCTGCGGATTTTGCGTCAGAACCATGTGAATATGATCCGCACGAGCCACTATCCAAGCGACCCGCGCCTGCCGGAATTTTGCGACCGCCTCGGCTTTTACCTTGTCGCAGAAGCAGATCTCGAAACGCACGGTTTCCGGTACATTGAAAAATACGGCTGGGACTATCTCTCGGATAACCCCGCATGGGAGGCCGAGTATCTCGACCGCGCCGTCCGGCTCTATGCGCGGGACAAAAACCATCCGGCGGTCATTTTTTGGTCCCTCGGCAACGAGTCCGGACTGGGCTGCAATTTGATTAAGATGAGCGATTGGCTGCGCGCTAAAGACGATTCCCGGCTGATCCATTACGAGGGGGCCAACCAAAGCTATCTGAAGGAGCGCCGTCAGTACGACAATCTTACCGATATCGAAAGTTATATGTACGCGCCGGTTTCGACCTGCGAAAACTATTGCAGGGACGAGGCACAGAAGTATCCCTTTTTCCTGTGCGAATATTGCCATGCGATGGGCAACGGCCCGGGCGACCTGAAGGCGTATTGGG
The DNA here is from genome assembly GCA_958352145.1 of uncultured Eubacteriales bacterium. Lineage (GTDB taxonomy): Bacteria > Bacillota > Clostridia > Oscillospirales > CAG-272 > UMGS902. The sequence continues at coordinate 10,151 of CATWNM010000028.1, read as the reverse complement.
ATGCGATCTATCGAAACGACCGCTTTTTCGGAGGCTGCGTCTGGGAATACTGCGACCACGCGGTGCGGACCGGCGGCACGGACGCGCGCCCGCATTACGCTTACGGCGGCAGCTTCGGCGACACGCCCAATTCGGGCAATTTCTGCATGGATGGGCTGGTGTATCCCGACCGGCGGCTGCATACGGGCATGCTGGAGATGCGCGAGGCGATCAAGCCTTTCCGCATTTTCCAGGACGAGACAGACGAAAACGCTTTCTGGATCGAGAATCTCCGGGACTTCACCGGCCTTTCCGATATTTACCTGCACTGGACGCTCGAGCGGGACGGTCGGCCGGTTTGTTCCGGCATGGTGGGCGAGCTTACGGCTGCACCGGGAACTTCTGAGCGCTTCGTTCTGCCGCTGCCGGCAAAGGAGGCGCTTTGCGGCACGCTTTGCCTGAACTTTTTTATCCGGCAGAAAAATACGGTCTGGTGGGCCGAGGCCGGATGTGAACTTGGCTGCGAGCAGATTCTTTTGCGCCGCGCGGACGTTTTGCCGAAGATTTTGCGGCCGTGCACTGCGCCGGTCCTCGATGAGGACGAGCGCACGATGTCGGTGCGCTGCGGCGATACCGTATACGATTTTGATAAGGCGAGCGGCCTGCTGACGCGGCTGACCGACAACGGACGCGTGCTGATCGATGCGCCCGTCACGGTTGAAATGACGCGCGCGCCGATGGACAACGACCGGTATATCAAAGTCAAATGGCAGGATGCGGGACTCTTTGAGGCCGTGCCGGTCTATACGGGGCTGCGCGTCTGCTCCGCCAGTCAAAACACCGCCGTGCTCGAAACGACTCTGACCCTGCGCGCAAAAGGCGCGGATATTCTGCATGCGGCGCTGAAATATACGGTGGGATCGGATACGGGCCTGACGGTCGCGCTGGATGCGCGCATTTTGCCAAAAGACGTGCGCTATTTCCCGCGGCTTGGACTTCGCTTCTCCATGCCGCGCGAGGTGGAACGGCTCGTTTATTTCGGCCGCGGACCGATGGAATGCTATGAGGATAAGCGGCTTGCGGCGCGGCTTTCGCGTTTTGAAACGACGGTGACGCAGAATTACGAACCCTATCCGTATCCGCAGGAAAACGGCGCGCACGGGGATACGGCGTGGCTTGCCGCGACGACGCTCTCCGGGCACGGCCTGCTGTTTGAAAAGGAAAGCGCCGCGTTCTCGTTCGACGCTTCGCATTTCGGCACGGAGCAGCTGATGCGCGCGCAGTATGAATATGAACTGAAAGAAGAGGACCGCACCTATATCCACATCGACTACCGGCAGAGCGGCAGCGGTTCCAATTCCTGCGGACCCGTGCTGGACGAGGCTTACCAGCTGAAAGCGGGACGGCATCGCTTCTGTTTTAAGCTGATCCCCTGTTTCGGCAGCGAGATCGATTCGTGATCCGCGTTTGGGATGCAGCGTTTTCCAGCCGCGCAAATTTTTGACGGTTCTGGCGAATATTACACCGCCGGCTTGTCTGTATTTTTCCAATATTGGTCTTGCGCGGTTCCGTAAGATTCTGGTACAATGAAGTTGGAGGTACGGCGGGGCTATGAATTTGACCGCGCGGGACATAAGATTAAACGGAGCGATCACTGCGCGCGGCGTCGCGTTTGCAAAAACTGATTTTTATACAATTGCTCTAATTTTACATGGATTTTTTTGGCTTATATTTACAAAAAATACTCAAATTTCGTTATTTTTGTCCGTTTTCATTCTTGAATTTGTCTTGCCAGACCGCTTCATTTTTTGCTATCGTACAAATAGAGGAGCGTTCGTCCGGAAACCGGTGCAGAAAGCGAAACATGCGTCCGCTGAAAAACCTGAGATTTTCAGAGTTCTCAGTGTGTCGAAGGGGGGATCGGATTGCTCAGGGAGGAATACAAATTGACCGCGCGGCGGCTGCCGGGACTCAACCCGGTCGGCTACGGGCAGCAGAAATGCGCGCCCGGCTTTGCTGTCAACGTACCGCGTCCGTATTGGCTTCTGCATTACGTCGCGGCGGGCAAAGGGCGGTTTTCCACAGGCGGCGCATCGTACGACGTTAAAGCCGGGCAGATTTTTGTCATCCGTCCGCATCAGACGCACGAATACCGTGCGGACGACGCCGACCCGTGGCACTATATTTGGATTCATTTCAACAGCGATGTCGAACTGCCGCAGTTGCTCTGCGCCGACGTGATTACCGCGCCCGACTGCGGCCAAATCTTTTCAGAATTTTTGGAGGCGACGCATTTCTCCGCCGGCAAGGAGGAATATCTGAGCGGGAAGCTCTGGGAACTGATGAGTGCGCTGCGGCGGATGGAGACCGGACGGCAGACCCGCCAAAATCCTTATATCCTGAAAGCCAAGCGATACATCGAGCAGAACTATATGAACGGCATCCGCGTGACCGATATTGCAAAGGAACTGAATCTGGACCGGAGTTATTTCAGCACGCTGTTTCGGAAATATACCGGCGTTTCCCCGCAGCAGTATTTGAACGATTACCGGCTGGAGCGCGCGGCGCAGCGGCTGGTTTCGGGGGACGACTCGGTCGCATCGGCGGCTTATTACACTGGCTACAGCGACATTGTCAATTTTTCCCGGATGTTTAAAAAGCATTTCGGCGTGGCTCCGAGCAAATACCGGGAAATGATCCTGACCCATGAGGGCCTGCTTCCATAATTTGTGAAACATGCACAAAAGAATGTTCAAAAAATCTAAAGTGCCCCTAAAAAATCAGAATAAGCGGTGAAATTTTTTGCACAAAAACACATTTTGCAAAGCATTTCCAACAAATGACGCTATTTTGGATGCACCCGGAATGTTATGATTAATGTACAGAGAGAGACCCATCAATTTTTATAAATTCATAAAGAAAGGAAACGATCTATGTTCAACATGAAAAAGGCGACGACCCTTGCGCTGTGCGCGGCAATGCTGCTCAGCGCTGCGACCCTGTTCGCCTGCGGGGAAAAGGATCCTGCAAACACAAACGGCGCCGATTCGGGGCAAGACGCATCTTCCGTTTCAACCTCTGACTCTGCGGATCAGACGGAACCGGAGCATGTCGACAAATTCACGCCGCTGGAGCAAAAATTCGAGGGCGAGTTCAATTTGCTTGTGTCCGGTAAAGCCGGAGACTGCAACGTCGAATTCAAAGATTTCAGCGCGCTTGAAGCGGGTTACGAAAAAACGCAGCTTGAAGAAGCCGTTTACCGCAAAAACGCCGCCGTGGAGGAATTGTACGGCATCAAGCTGAACGTCATCGAGGATATGGGCGGAAGCAATCAGGCCTACCAAAAGCTGCTCACCGCGGCGACTGCGGGCAGCGACGATTATGACGCGGCCATCATTGCCGCTTACGACGCGATTCCGCTGGCAACGGCCGACGCGCTGTACGAGCTTGGCTCGATCGAGGCGCTCAATCTCAATAATTCCTGGTGGGATCAGCGCGCCAATACCGAACTGACTATCCACGGCGCGATCTTCTTCACCACCGGTGATATCACGGTTTGGGACGACATGCAGCAGAACGTGGTTGGCTTCAACAAGCAGGTCAAGGCCGATCACAATATTGAGGATGACTTCTATCAGGTGGTCGCGGACGGCGAATGGACGCTCGAAGCGCTGGCTACTTACGCAAAACAGGTGACCGAAGACCTCAACCAGGACGGCGTGTATAATATGAGCGACAAGTTCGGCATCATCACCTGGGACGACTCGACCTACGCGGTTTTCGGCGGTGCGGGCGAAAAGGTCGTTACGGTCGGAAACGACGGCGAGCTTTCCCTGACGCTGACCGGCAGCGAGCGGATCGTCGATGTGATGACGACCTACACCAACATCTGCTTTGGCGGCGATGCGATCAACTATCAGCGCTACACGTCTGTGGAGGCGATCAACATGTTCTCCTCCAACCGCGCGCTCTTCTTCCTTGGACGGCTTCAGTCGCTCGACAATTACCGCGATATGGAGACCGATTACGGAATCCTGCCCTATCCGAAATACAACGCGGATCAGGAGGAATATTATACCACGCCTTCTCCGTATCATATGACGTTCGCGTGCGTGCCGATGATGACGGGCGATCCCGAAAAATCCGGAGCGGTCCTTGAGGCGCTCGCGTATTACGGCAAGGAATACATGACCGGCGCTTACTACGATACGACGCTGACCGGTCAGTATTTCCGCGACGAGGACAGCGTGGCGACGCTTGAACTGATGGCCGAGACCCGTTCCTATGATATCGGTTTCTACATCCAGCCTGCAAATATCAATAAAGAATTGATCTTCCTCTTCCGCAAGGGAAGCACCGATTTCGTTTCGACATTCGACTCCTATAAGAGCGCTGCGCAGACGGCGCTTGCAGAAGTCAATGAAAAATACAAAGAGGCTGCCGACGTCTGGGCGCAGTAACAGTCTGCATCCTGCCGGAAAGCCTTGGTGAGGAAAGGTGGAACTTATGAAAAAATTGAGAGTTTTCCTGACGGCGCTTTGCGTCATGCTGACCATGACCGCGCTTGCGCTGGCCGCGTCCGCGGCGGACGTCGTGTATCTGAGAGACGGCGGAACCGGCGACGGAAGCAGCATGCAGACGCCCTTCGGCGACCTTGCGGATGCGATGTCTGCGTTGCCAAACGGCGGCACGGTCGTTCTCTGCGGCGACTATACGCTGAAGAATTCGATCAACTATGACGCTTCTGTGCCCGCGTTTACGGCGCCCGCGACCGGCGGCACCGTCACGATCACCGCGCAGCAGAGCGGCGCAAAGCTGATTTCGGCCGCCGCGGAGCGTTTCTTCTGCACCGGAAACACGGTGTTTGAGAACATTACCTTCTACAATGCGGACGGTAAGACGCAGGTTTTTGCGGGACGTTTCTTTGACCTCACCTTCGGCGAGGGCTGCGTAATGGAGAATATCTCCGAATTCGTCGTCGTCGGCGGCATGGAGCATACCAACGCCGTTGTCGGCGTGCCGGACGAGGATTATTCCAAGGACACGCACGTGACGCTGCTTTCCGGAACGTTCAGAGAGCTTGTTGGCCTTGGCCGCAACGTGGGACGTTCGGGCGGCAAGGCGGTATATACCGGCACGGCCAACCTGACCATCGGCGGCACGGCGGAAATCCAAAAAGTCTTCGGCTGCTACCGTTGGGGTTCGCAGGCCGATGCGGCCGGCAAGGCGAATATCACGCTGGACGGCGGTTCGGTGACCGAGTTCATCACGGCCTGCGGCGCGGAGAAGATGGCGTATACCGTGGATGTTACGGTGAAAATCACCGAAAACTTTATCCCGAACAATTACTTTACGATCACTGAGCCGGGTTATAGCGAGTCCGCCGTGTGGAACGGCTTGACTGCGGCCGGCGCTTACAGCCAGATCGCGGTCAACTACGGTACGACTGTGCTTGACCTCTCCGAGGCGAAAAACGTCACCGACGCTTGGCTCAAAGAGCGCGTCGATCTGGAAAGCTTCGGCCGGGTGATCGCTTATGGCGAGTCTGCCGGTACAGAAATCAAAATGACGATCGGGGATATGAACGGCTATGTCAACGGCGTAGCGAAAGCGCTCGACGCGGCGCCGATCATCCGCCAGAGCCGCACGATGCTGCCTGTGCGTTTCGTTGCGGAGAATCTTGGCGCAACTGTAGCCTGGGACGGCGCGACCAGCACGGCGACGCTCACGAGCGGCACGATTGAGATCAAGATCACGATCGGTGCGACGACGGCGACCGTCAACGGAGAGGCAAAGCCGCTCGACGCGCCCGCGTTCATCGAGAATTCGAGAACCTATCTGCCGGTGCGCTTTGTTGCGGAGGCGCTTGGCGCGACCGTAAACTGGGACGGCGCGACCAGCACGGCAACCATTACAAAATAAGCGGGCAATACGGAATTTTTGCACCTGCTCTGCCGTTTTGGCAGGGCAGGTGCAAAAAGAAATCGTCCTGCCTGTTCTTTTGATGCACAATTAAAAATTTCAGGAAAAACGGCGCGGTTTTATAAATCTGCTCCACACTGCCAATCCATGCTGCCATTCTCCCGGACCAGAGCACATGCTTCGGGTTTTGGGGACAAAGGCCAGGCACCCCTTTTGTGTCTCGTACACAGCTTGGCGGCACAGGACAGTTTAACCGCGCTGTTTGCAATCCAAGCGACCCAAAGGAAAGGAACCTTATCCATGAAAATGAAACGCATTTTTCTTGTTTTGTTCTGCGCCGCGCTGCTGTTTGCCGCGCTCGCCTTGTCCCCCTCTGCGGAACAGAACGTTGTTTTTGTCAGCGATTCCGGCGACAATCAGAACTCCGGCCTTTCGGCCGCCGAGCCGGTAAAAACGCTCACACAAGCTTTTCAGAAGCTGGGCGCGGGCGGCGGCACCGTTGTTGTCTGCAACGTAGTGACCATCGATTCCAAGACGCTGGCTACATTCCCGGCGCGCGACAATCTCATCACGTTTACCAGCGTATGGGACGGCGTCAACTATGCAAGCACAGCCGGCGCGCGCCTTTCGATCATGACCGATCTTTTTCTCGGCGGTCCCACAAAATTTGAAAACATCAAGCTGACCTCCGCCAGCGGCGTGGATATATTCTGCCGCGGCAACGACCTGACGATGGGCGAGGGCATTACCTGCCAGTACAATACGAATCCGATGGCCATTTGGGGCGGAACCGACTGCGCGGGCCTGACCACGGCGCAGAGCGCCAGCTTTTTTGGCTATACGATCCAGATCGACAGCGGAACCTTTTGGTATGTGCGCGGGGGCAGTGTCCGCTCCGGCGAAGCGCAGCCGGTCGGCACGATCGGCGACGTGACGATCATCATCAACGGCGGCCTGATTACTTCGACCTCGACGGCGTCCGACAAAAACGGCATCGTTGCCGTGGCGGGCTTTGACGCGTTGTACGGGGACGCCAATATCATCATCAACGGCGGTACGATCAATTGCTCGGTCATGGGCATCGGCCGTCCGGGCTACAATGCGACGGTTTCCAATAACGCTTTCACCAAAGGCAACGTCCGCATCACGATAAACGGCGGCAATTTCCGCTCGGGCGCACGATACTGTGGCGAGCTATGTGGACGGGGATTTTTATCTCACGGTCACCGGCGGCTATTTCCCCGCCTCGTTCGGCGGTTTTGACGCGCAGTGCGTGCGCGGCAGCGCCCTTGCTGATATCGCGCCGTCGATCAGTCTTCCGACGGTTGGATTTGACAAAACTGTGTTTGTCAGCGGCAGCGGCAACGACGCGGCAAGCGGAGAAACCGCTGCGGCCGCCAAAAAAACGCTTGCGGCGGCTGCGGCGGCGCTGGAGGGACGCGGTGGCGTGATCGTCGTCTGCGGCAATGTTCAAATCGGGTCTGAAACGCTCGCGGCGTATTCAAAGACGCTGCGCATCACCAGCGTGTGGGGCGGTACGGATTACCGCGCTGCCGGCGCGCAGTTGAATCTTGCCGGAGACGTTGCGCTTGGAGGAGAGACTATTCTTGAGGCGGTGACGCTTGCTGGAACAGGCACCCTCTGCGCGTCCGGATATGACCTGACTGCCGGGCAGGATGTAAACTGTACAGGCACGGTCTCGCTGGACGGCGGCAGCGGGGAGAAGACCCACGGCGTGACCGTACAGTCCGGCACGTTTGCGGCTCTGCGCGGCGGCAGCGTGACCAGCAGCAGCGCTTCGACCTTTGTGCGCCTTGAGGGCGGAACCGCAGGCACCGTATACGGCGGCTCGGCGGGCACGCGCGGCGGCTGTATGGTGTCGGTCCGCGGCGGCAGCGTGACGACTGCCGTGTATGCGGCCGAAGCGGGCACGCCCGGAAGCGGCGGCGTAGAACTGACCGGCGGCAGCGTGGCTGGCGTCGTTGCGGCCAGCAAATCCGGCACGGTCGCAAAATATTTTGTGCAAAACAAGGGCGCCGCAGTTACGGCAGATCTGACCAATACCGGCGCGCAGGCGCTGTATGAGGACGGCGCGGCCGTCTTTGTCCGCGACGGCGGTACGGGCGACGGCTCCTCGGCGCAAAACGCCATGAGCGACATTGCGGAGGCCTCTGCAAAGCTTGACGGCGGCGGAACGATCGTCGTCTGCGGACAACTGACGCTTAGCGGTGGCAAAACGCTCCGCCGCACGGGCGGCAAAGTCACGGTTACTTCCAGCTACGGCGGCATCGACTATGCAGCGCTGGACGGCGCGCATATCGAACTGTGGAAATACATATCCCTTTCGGACGAAACCGAATTTTCGGATATCCGAATCGTTGCGGCGGCCAATGATACCTATATCTCTGCGGAGGGCAACAAGCTCACGATCGGAGAAGGCGTCGAGTGCGAGATCTTTTACGACAACCGCACCGAGGATTATCCGGATCTGATCGCGGGATCAGCAGCAATCTCCGCCAGCCTCAGGAAGAATCCGGAGATCCTTGTGGAAAGCGGTACGTGGGGAAGTCTTTCCGGCGGCCAATTTACCACGGCGGCCGGCGCTTCCACATCCCGGCGGCTGATCGGAGACATCACGCTGACCGTGCGCGGCGGTACCTTTACCGACGACTGCTACATCGGCGGCATGAACAATCTGACCGGAAACGCCGTGCTGAACGCAGAGGGCGGCATATTCGCCTGCTCGGTCTTCGGGATGGCGGGCGAGACGCTCGCTTATACCGGCAATATCACCATCAACGCCTTTGGCAGCGTCTTTGAGGGCGATATTCTTGCCGCGCCCGGCAGCGCGCCCACGTTTGACGGCGTCTATACGCTGAATATCGGCGCATCCGATCTCAGCCGCGCAAGCTCGATCCTCGGCACGGCCGGCCTTGCCGGAAACGGAACTTCAGCGGTGAACGTGGCGGAAAATGTCGATCTTACCAAGGCGCTTTCCGGGGACATCGAGTATCAAAATCCGATCGCGGGCTTTGCCGATCCCTCGATTGTGTATGCAAACGGCTGGTATTACTATACCTATTCCAACAGCTATCAGTCGAAGCCCGCGCTCTGGATCTCCAAAGCGGCGAATCTCTGCGACATCGGCAAGGTGGAGCCGGTTATGATCTGGAGTCAGGCTGTGAGCGGCGAGGCGCAGGAAATGACTGCGCTCTGGGCGCCCCAGCTTTACCATCTGGACGGCAAATGGTACGTGTACGCGGCCGCGCAGACCGAAAACGATGCCGCTACCGGCGCGGATTTTCGGCTGCCGTATGTCTGGGAGGGACAGCCTGACGATCCTACCGGCAGTTATACGATGATCGGCTGTATTCAAAATCTCGATACCGGCGTTTACTCTTATCTTTCCCCGCGTCTGATCGAGCACGGCGGAAAGCTGTATATGTTCTGCAGCGGCTTCTATTCCGCGGAGGACATTTCTCCTACGCACATTCAGCGTCTGCGCGTGTGCGAAATGTCGAACCCGTATACGATGGCTTCCAAACAGATTCTTTTGTCATCGCCGCAGTACGATTATGAGAAAAATATCATGGAGGGGCCGTATCCGTTCTACGGGCCGGACGGCACGCTCTGGCTGATCTTTGCGGCCGGACATACGCGCACCGACGAATACTGCACCGGCCTGATGCGCTTCAACGGAACTGAGTCGGATTCGCTGCTCGATGCTTCGCTTTGGGAGAAATTCTCGGAGCCGCTGCAGTTTACCGATTATGCAAATCTTGTATATTCTCCCGGCGCGATGGTGGTGACAAAAACGCCCGACGGCAAATATCTCGGGGTATATCATGCCAAAGAATATCACTATTCCGCATATACGATGCGCCGCATGCATATGCAGGAAATCCGCTTTGACGAGAACGGCTTCCCGCAGATGGATGCGCCTCAGCCGGTGGATACGGTGTTCACGGTCGCAATCAATCCGATGGCGGTTTCGGAACGGATCGGCGGCTTCCAGACGACCGGTACGCTGGATGCGGTCAGCCCTTTCAAAGCTGTTCGCACGTATGAGAATCAGTTTGCCGACGTGACTGCGGATAAATGGTTTTATGCGTATGTGAAGATTGCATACGAATACGCGCTGGCAAACGGCACGAGCGCGGCGGCGTTTTCGCCGGACAATAAATTTACGGTAGCGCAGGCGCTGACCGCGGCGGCCAACATCCACACCGTGTATTATGGCAAGAGCGTTC